>JAKFET010000073.1:0-4862 GCA_036675575.1 Acidimicrobiaceae bacterium | reverse complement strand
AGATCGTCGCCGAGCACCCGGAGAACCACGGCAAGTACGTCTCCGAGGCAGCCAAGGGTGGCGGCGAGTGCGCCGGTCTGACCGGCAAGGCCAAGGGCCAGTGCGTCTCCACCGTCGCCCGCTCCGACGCCGGCAAGAAGGGCGCCGAGGCCCCGGCCGAGGAGCCGGCTCCGACCGAGGCGCCCGTGGTCGAGGAAGCACCCGTCGTCGAGGAAGCGCCCGTCGTCGAGGAGGCCCCGGCCGACGAGACGCAGGCTGCCACGGCCGACAAGCCCGGCAAGGGCAGCGGCGGCGGCGCTCCCGCCGGCAAGGGCGGCAAGAAGGGCTGACAGGCACCGACCGGCTCCGGCCGGTCACCCCGCCTCACCTCCTCAGGTGAAGGCCGATGGCATCGGCAGGCGCAGCGCATCGCTGAGCCTGCCGATGTAGTCGTTCCGGGGGATGTCGACGGCGCCGAGCGAGGTGAGGTGCTCGGTGGTCCACTGCACGTCGAGGAGGCGGTCGAGCCCGTCGGCGGCGAGCAGCTCGACCAGGCCCACGAGGGCGACCTTCGAGGCGTCCCGCCGGTGGTGGAACATGGACTCGCCGGCGAAGAGGCCGCCGATGCACACGCCGTAGAGGCCGCCGGCGAGGGTGCCGTCGTCCCGGGCCCACGCCTCGACGCTGTGCGCCCAACCCAGCTGGTGCAGCCGACGGTACGCCTGGCGGATCTCGTCGGTGATCCAACCGTGCTCCCGGCGCGGGTCGGCGCAGCGGGCGACCACCTCGTCGAAGGCGGTGTCGACCCGGATCTCGAAGTCGGCACACGAACGCCGGAGCGACCGGCTCACCCGGAGCCCATCGAGCGGCAGCACGCCCCGGGGGTCGGGGGACCACCACGCCAGCGTGCGGCCCCGGTCGACGTGCATCGGGAAGAGGCCACTGCGGTACGCGTGCAGGAGGGTGCCGGGGGCGAGGTCGCCGCCGATGCCGACGACCCCCGACTCGTCGGCGGTCGCAGGGTCGGGGAACGACCAGGCGCACGGCGGTGGCTCGACGGGCATCGGTCGACGATTCTCCCCGACGCCGGCGATCGCCGCGAATTCCCCCCGAGATCTCACACCAACTGGTTCTGACCGGACGTCGAGCGGGGGATGGTGAGCGCCAGTTGTCGCGAGCCAGCCCACCAACACGGACGCAACGACGACGAAGGCCCCGGCGCTGCCGGGGCCTTCGCACGTTTCGGGGAGCGGGCGGCGGCCCGCCTCCGGATCAGTACTCGTAGAACCCGTTGCCGGACTTGCGCCCGAGGTGGCCGGCGCTGACCATGCGGCGCAGCATCGGCGAGGCGGCGTAGTGCGGGTCGCGGAACTCCTGGTACAGGGCGTCCAGGATCGACAGGGAGGTGTCGAGGCCGACCAGGTCGAGCAGGGCGAAGGGCCCCATCGGGAAGTTGGCGCCGCCCTTCATGGCCGAGTCGATGTCGTCGCGGCTGGCGGTGCCGTTCTCGAGCATCCGCACGGCGTTGTTCAGGTACGGGAACAGCAGGTGGTTGACGATGAACCCGGCGCGGTCCTTGACCTCGACCGGGGACTTGCCGCAGGCCTCGGCGAACTGGCGCACCTCGGCGATGGTCTCGTCGGAGGTGACCAGCGTCCGGATGATCTCGACGAGGCTCATCATCGGTGCCGGGTTGAAGAAGTGCACGCCGCACACCCGCTCGGGCCGACGGGTCTCCACCGCCATCTCGATCACGGAGAGCGTGGAGGTGTTGGTGGCGAGGATCGCGTCGTCCTTGCAGTGGTGGTCGAGGTCGTTGAAGAGGGCGACCTTGGTGGCCAGGTCCTCGACGACCGACTCGATCACGAGGTCGCAGTCGGCCAGGTCGTCGAGCTTGGAGGTGGCCCGGACCCGGGCGACGGCGGCGTCGGCGTCCTCCTGGCTCATGCGCTCCTTGGCGACGAGCTTCTCGAGGGACTTCTGCATGGCGGCCACGGTCTGGTCGGCCGACTCCTGCTTGCGGGAGCGCAGCACGACGTCGAAGCCGGAGGTCGCTGCGACCTGTGCGATGCCGGACCCCATGATCCCCGAACCGATGATGCCCACGCTCTTGATCGTCATGCGTCACACCGTACCGAGCGGTAACCGAGGCCCGGAAAAGCCACGTCGGCACGATCTGGGAGACTGGCGGGCATCCCGGAACTCGGCATCATCCCCACCGGCTACGAGCGGACCCTGCCCCCCGAGGCCCAGCTGCTCGTGCGCGCCCGGCGGCGCGCCCTCACCCGTCGTGCCCGCGGCCGGCTGCTCGACCTCGGCGGCGCCGACATGCACCGCACGCTCTGGGACCGCGCTGCGGGCGTGTCCGACGCGACCGTCCTGGACGGCCCGTCCGACCCCCGCCTGGCGTCGCTCGCCGCGGCGGGCGAGCGCTTCGACACCGTCGTGTCCGTGTTCCAGCTGGCCACCACCCCGGCCCTCGACGCCACGCTGCGGGCCGTCCGCAGCGTCCTGGCGGACGACGGGAACCTGCTCTTCGTCGAGCCCGGAGCCCAGGTCGGCCTGACGGGTCGCCTCCAGCGGATGGTGGCGCCGCCCCTCGGTGGGGTCACCGGCTGGCGGGCCGATCGCGACATCCCGATGGCGATGCGGGCCGAGCGCCTCTCGGTCACCGACATCGTCCGCCACCGCGTGCCCACCCTGCAGCTGTGGCTCCGCCAGGTCCTCGAGGGCACCGCCCACCACGCCCTCGCACCGGGCGGCGGTGCCGACCCTGCTCCCGGCGCCGACCCCGCCTGACCGGCCGCATCGCCCCATTCGTCCCGAAGATGGCCCGAATGGGTCATGGCGGCGTCCGGGGACGAACCCGCACACTTTCCGCATGGACCGGCCCGGCCGGCGCGGGCCGCACCGAGAGGACCAGATGGCGACGAAGCTCCCCGACCTGCAGCACCGCGGCGCCCTCCTGCAGGGTGCCGCCGCCGTGCTGGCGTGCGCCGCCGGCGTGGTCGCTGTGGTCCAGGGCGCCATGGTCGCGGCGGTCGTCGCGGTGCTGGTCGCCGGGCTGCTGGTCGTCGACGCCCGCCGTCGCGGCCACGTCTCGCTCACCGGCCACGAGCTGGACCGCCTGCGCGAAGCAGAGCTCGCGCTCTCCCGGGCCACCGACACGCACGAGGCGGCGCGTGAGCTCGCCGAGCACGCCATCGCGCTGCTGGGCGCGCGCAGCGCCGTCGTCCTCATCGAGGGCATCGGCGACACCGTCCGCGTCGCCGCCGGCCCGACGGCCACCGAGGACGTGTACGGGTCCGGGTCCCGCATGCGCCTGCTGGACGACGCCGGCCTCCCGTGCGGCTCGATCGCCGTCTCCGCCAGGGCCGACGGGCGCGCCTACGGCGCCCGCGACGAGCGGATCCTCGATGCCCTGGCCGAGCGCGTCTCCACCACGCTGCACCAGCTCTCGCTGTTGACCGACGTCAGCACCGAGCGCCGCACGCTCGCCGACCTGGTGGGATCGTCCTCCGACGGCATCTTCTCGGTGGGATCGGACCTGCGGGTGCGGGCGTGGAACCCGGCCATGGAGGCCATCACCGGCGTCCCCGCCGCCGTGGCGATCGGCGAGCACGTCAACCGGTCGTTCCGCCCCACGACCGAGGGCGGCGACCCGGCCACCGGCTCCGCCGACCCCGGCCGGGCCGGGCGTCCGGTGCCGGGCGTGGTGCTGCGCATCGAGTCCGGCGACGAGGAGCGCTGGCTCACCTGCTCCTACGCCCCGCTCACCGACGGCGGCTACGTCGTCATCGTCAGGGACGAGACCGCGCGCAAGAAGCTCCAAGACGACAAGGACGGTTGGATCGCCCAGGTCTCCCACGAGCTGCGCACCCCGCTCACGCCCATCAAGGGCTTCCTGCACACCCTCGCCCGCCGCGACGCGGAGCTCACCACCGAGGACCGGGCCCGCATCTACGAGATCATGCTGCGGGAGGAGCGCCGGCTCGAGGCCCTCGTCGACTCCCTGCTGCGCTCGACCCAGCTCGACGCCGGCGGGATGCCGGTCCACCGCACCGAGGTGGCGTGGGCCGACCGGATCGAGGAGCAGATCGAGCTGGTCCGGCGCCAGGACCCGTCCCGCCGCATCGAGCTCGACGTCGAGCCCGGCGCCGGCGCGGTGCTGGCCGACGAGTCGCTCGCCGTGGGCGTGCTCACGAACCTGCTCTCCAACGCCCTCAAGTACGCGCCGGGCGGCGGTGCGGTCGAGGTCGTGGTGGAGTCCGACGGCGACGAGGTCGTCACGAGCGTGATCGACCACGGCCCGGGCATCCCGCGCTCGGACCGGGTGCGGATCTTCGACAAGTTCACCCGGCTCGGCAACCACCTCACCCGTTCCCAGCAGGGCGTGGGCCTGGGGCTGCACATCGCCAAGCAGTCGGTCGAGCGCCTCGACGGGCGCATCTGGGTGGACGAGACGCCGGGCGGCGGCGCCACGTTCCGCTTCACGCTGCCCCGCGCCGAGACGACCCGGCGGCGGGCGCCGCTCAGAGCTCCAGGATCTCGACCGACTCGATCGTGACGTCGCGGCTCGGCGCACCGCCGAGACCGCTCGACGGGTCCTCCTCGTGGAGGCCGATGATGGCCTGCAGCACGTCGAGGCCCTCGAGCACGTCGCCGAACAGCAGGTAGGTGCCCTGGCTGTCGAGCAGCTCGACGTTGGGGCCGGTGCTGAAGAAGAACTGGGCCGACGAGGAGTCGGGTCCGGCGGAGCGGGCCATGATCAGCTGGCCCTCGGCATAGGTGAACGGGCCGGTGTACTGGCCGGTCGCGGCGTCGCCCTCGAAGGCACCGCCCTCGTCGGGGATGGTGTAGCCCGGGCCCTGGTCGGCGTTGTC
>JAKFET010000054.1:0-4896 GCA_036675575.1 Acidimicrobiaceae bacterium | reverse complement strand
CGGGGCGCTGGAGGAGGCCGTCGCCGCCTTCGCACGCGACGAGCTCACGGGCGCCGGCGTGGCGTTCTTCCCGGCCCGCTTCACCGCAGAGCTGCTCCGCCCGGTCCCCCTGGGCGAGCTGACCGTGGCCACCACGCTGCGCCGACCCGGCCGCAAGATCTGCATCGCCGACGCCACGCTCACGGGCGCCGACGGCACGGTGTGCCTGTCGGCCACGCTGGCCACCATCCGCCGCCAGCCCTTCGACCAGCCACGCTCGGACGAGGTGGCCACGCCGCCACCGCCGTCCGGGGGGTGGGGCGTCCGCATCGACGAGACCGACCACGTCATGTTCGCCCGGGACGGCGTGGAGCACCGGGTCGTGTCCGGCCGGTTCGAGGACCCCGGTCCCGCCACCGACTGGATCCGGGTCGCCGTGCCGATGGTCGACGGTCGCGAGCCGACGCCCCTCGAACGGGTGATCGCCGCCGCCGACTTCGGCAACGGCGTCTCCAAGTGGTTCGACATGTCCGAGGCGCTGTTCCTCAACCCCGACCTCACCGTCAACCTCCACCGCCTCCCCGTGGGCGAGTGGGTGTGCATCGATGCCGTCACGCGCCTCGGCACCGAGGGCGTCGGGCTCGCCGAGAGCCTCCTGTTCGACGAGGAGGGCCCGATCGGCCGGGCCACGCAGTCGCTGCTCGTGGAAGGCCGATGACGCAGCGCCACACGGTGCTCGCGCCGGCCAAGCTGACCCTCACGCTCCGCGTCACCGGGGTGCGCGACGACGGCTACCACCTCATCGACGCGGAGATGGTCAGCCTCGACGTCGCCGACGAGCTGACGTTCCGGGATGCGCCGACGACGTCGATCGAGCTGACCGGACCCACGGCGGCCGGCCTGTCGGCCGGCGACGACAACCTGGTGGCCAGGGCGCTGCGGGCGGTCGGGCGGACCGCGCACGTCACCGTCGACAAGCGCATCCCCCACGGCGGTGGCCTCGGCGGCGGATCCGCCGACGCCGCTGCGGTCCTCCGCTGGGCCGGCGTCGACGACGTCGCCCTCGCCGCGTCCATCGGGGCCGACGTGCCGTTCTGCATCCGCGGAGGACGAGCCCGGGTCACCGGCATCGGCGACGGGCTCGAGCCGCTGGCCTTCGTCGAGCGCACGGTCACGCTGGCCACGCCCGACTTCGGGTGCGACACGGCGGCCGTGTACCGCGCCTGGGACGAGCTGGGCGGTCCGACGGCGGAGGGCCCGAACGACCTCGAGCCGGCGGCGCTGCGGGTCGAGCCGAGGCTCGCTCCGTTCCGGGACGCGCTGGGCGGCGCCACCGGCGAGGTCCCCGTGCTGGCGGGCAGCGGGTCGACGTGGTTCGTGCCGGGGGCGCACCCCGGACCGGGCCGCATCGTGGCCCGGACCGTGCCTGCGTTCGCGTCCTGACGCGAACCGACCGCCCGGAGCGTGGCTCGGGGCGGTCGACGAGACGCCGTCCGGACGGACGGCGGGTCGGTCGTTCGGTTGCTACTTGCCTGCGGCGCGACGCTGGAAGCGGGTGCGCTTCAGCATCTTGCGGTGCTTCTTCTTGCGCATGCGCTTTCGGCGCTTCTTCACGAGAGAACCCATAAGGCGTCCGACTGTAGAGAGACGACCCCACCGGAGCCAACTACGCTGCCGACCCTCTCCCGGGTAGTTCAACTGGCAGAACGCCGGCCTTTGGAGCCGGATGTTGCAGGTTCGAGCCCTGCCCTGGGAACGCCTCGCCTCGGTCGCAGGGCGACCTCGGCCCGGTTGCCGGATGTCGCGAGCGACATCCGACGGAACGAGCGCACCTGTGCGGTCTCCACTAGACCGAACGCCATGGACGAGTCCCTGGACCGACCGCTCTCCGCCATCGTGCTCGCCGCCGGCCACGGCACCCGGATGCGCTCGGAGCGCCCGAAGCCCCTGCACGTGCTGGTCGGCAAGCCCATGGTCGTGTGGGTGCTCGACGCCCTCGCCGACTGCGACGTGCAGCGCGTGTCGGTCGTGGTCGGCCACGGCGGCGAGGCCGTCACGAAGCGCCTGGTGGAGGACGCCGGCGACCGCCCGCTGGAGTTCGTCGAGCAGACCGAGCAGCGGGGGACCGGCGACGCCACCGCGGTCGGGCTCACGGGCCTCGCCGAGGACTGGGACGAGCCCCAGGACGTGCTCGTCCTCACGGGCGACACCCCGCTGCTGCGCCCGACCACCATCTCCGCCCTCGTGCAGCACCACCGAGCGACCGACGCGGCGTGCACGGTGCTCACCGCCCGGATGGCCGACCCCACCGGGTACGGGCGCATCGTGCGCGGCCGCGACGACCGGGTGGAGCGCATCGTCGAGCAGGCCGACACCACGCCGGAGGAGGCCGAGATCGACGAGATCAACACCGGCATCTTCTGCTTCCGCCGGGGGCTGCTCTCGCCGGCGCTGCGCCGCATCCGGCCCGACAACGCCCAGGGCGAGCTGTACCTCACCGACGTGGTGGCCGTGCTCGCCGATGCGGGCCACAAGGTGACCACGCTCGTCGCCGACGACCCGGACGAGACCCACGGCATCAACGACCGCGTGCAGCTGGCCGCCGCCGAGGCCGAGCTGCGCACGCGCATCAACCACGACTGGATGCGCGCCGGCGTCACCCTCGTCGACCCCGAC
The DNA here is from genome assembly GCA_036675575.1 of Acidimicrobiaceae bacterium. Lineage (GTDB taxonomy): Bacteria > Actinomycetota > Acidimicrobiia > Acidimicrobiales > Salinilacustritrichaceae > Salinilacustrithrix. The sequence goes on along the minus strand of JAKFET010000054.1, from coordinate 2,241 downwards.
CAGACCTACGTGGACGCCACCGTGGACCTGGCCCGCGACGTCACCCTCTACCCCGGCACCATGCTGCGGGGCACCTGCACCATCGGCCGGGGCGCCGACATCGGGCCCAACGCCCACCTCACCGACAGCGTTGTCGGGGCGCGGGCGCGTGTGTCCCAGACGGTCGCCGACCGGGCCCACATCGGCGACGACGCCGTGGTGGGGCCGTGGGCCGCCCTGGGGCCGGGCGACGACGTGCCTTCGGGGCACGTGACCGGCCCTCACTATGCTGGCCCCGGCGCGCCGAGGTAGGGAGTCCCATGGAGCTCGTGACGAAGAAGAGGCTGCACCTCCTGTCGGGACGGGCGCACCTGCCCCTCGCGGAGGAGATCGCCGACCTGCTGGGCGAGCCGCTGGGCGAGGCCAACCTGGCCGAGTTCGCCAACGGCGAGATCCACTCGAAGCTGGGACAGAACGTCCGGGGCGCCGACGTCTTCATCATCCAGAGCCACAGCTCGGTCGAGGACATGACGATCAACGACTCGATCATGGAGCAGCTGATCATGATCGACGCCGCCCGCCGGGCCTCGGCCAAGCGCATCGTGGCGGTCTGCCCCTTCTACGGCTACGCCCGCCAGGACCGGAAGGCCGAGGGGCGCGAGCCCATCACCGCCAAGCTCGTGGCCAACATGTTCACCGCCGCCGGCGCCGACCGGCTCGTCTCCATCGACCTGCACTCCGGGCAGATCCAGGGCTTCTTCGACGGCCCGGTCGACCACCTGCAGGCCCGCCCCGTGCTGATCGACGCCATGAAGGGCCTGGGCGAGGACCTCGTCGTCGTCTCGCCCGACGCCGGCCGGGTGAAGGTGGCCGAGCAGTACGCCAACGAGCTCCACGCCGACCTCGCCATCGTGCACAAGCGCCGGGTGAAGGGCGAGAAGAACACCGTCGAGGCGCGCGACGTCGTCGGCGAGGTCGACGGCCGCTGCTGCGTGCTCATCGACGACATGATCGACACCGCGGGCACCATGGTCGCCGCCGCCGAGCAGCTGATGAACCACGGTGCATCCGAGGTCCACGCCGCCTGCACCCACGCCGTGCTCTCCGGTCCGGCGGTCGACCGGATCAAGAACTCCAGCATCGGGCGCCTCATCGCCACGAACACGCTGCCGCTGCCGCCCGAGAAGCAGTTCGACAAGCTCGAGGTCCACTCGATCGCCCCGATCCTGGCCAAGGCCATCGACGCCGTCTTCGAGGACACGAGCGTCAGCGAGCTCTTCGGCGGCCGCAACCAGACCTAGGGAGCTGGAGCGCGAGTCCGTCGCAGCGGGCTCCTGCGACGGAGTCGCGTCCAGTTCCCCTCAGTTGGCCCGCACTCGGGGGCGCTCGTACACTGCCCTGTTCGTTCGTTCCCAGCTCGCAGGACAGCATCCCCATGGCAGCAGACCAGATCACCCTCACGGCCGAGACCGGGCGCCCCGTCGGCTCCCGCTCCTCCCGCCGCCTCCGCGCCGAGGGCAAGGTCCCGGCCGTCGTCTACGGCGCCGGCACCGATCCGACCGCCATCGCCGTCCGCTGGAGCGACCTGCGCGCCGCCCTCATCACCGACGCCGGCATGAACGCCCTGATCACCCTCGACGTCGACGGCGACGAGCGGCTGACCATCGTCAAGGACATGCAGCGCCACCCGGTGCGCCGCGACGTGACCCACGTCGACTTCATCGTGATCGACCGCAACAAGGCCATCGACGTCGACGTGCCGGTCGTGCTCGAGGACACCGAGGGCGACAACCTCGCCGGCCTGGTCGTCGACCAGCAGCTGTTCTCCCTGGCCATCTCGGCCAAGCCGGGCTCGATCCCCAACGAGCTCGGCTGGATCGGCCCGGCCGTCCACCTCGAGAAGGGCTGCTACCGCGGCCAGGAGACGGTCGCGCGCGTGCACACGCTCGGCCGCCCGCCGCGTCGCCTCACCCTCTTGCACCTGGACGGTTCGGAGAACCGGCTGCCCGTCCGCGGGTCCGACGTCACCCTCGGTGAGAAGGCGATCGGCTTCGTCGGCACGTCGGCGCGCCACCACGAGCTCGGCCCGATCGCGCTGGCGTTGATCAAGCGCAACGTCCCGGTCGACGCGGTGCTCACCGTCGAGGCCATGCCGGCCGCGCAGGAGGTCATCGTCGATCCCGAGGTGGGCCTGCACGTGCGGCCCCAGCGGTGAACCTCGATCTCGTCCGCAACGTCGCCGACGCCGCCACGGTCGCGGAC
>JAKFET010000292.1:0-4902 GCA_036675575.1 Acidimicrobiaceae bacterium | reverse complement strand
GGTCCGGCGTCGTCGCCCGCAGGTGCCGGCCGACGACGGCGAAGGCCTGCGACCAGCTGATCGGCTGGTAGTGCGTGGCACCTGCGGGTCGGTGGACGGGCTGGGTGATGCGGCCCTGCTGACCCAGCCACCAGTCGCTGCGCCCGGCGAGGTCGGCGATGGGGTGGCGGGCGAAGAACGTCGGATCGACGCGCCGGCGCGTGGCCTCCTCGGCCACCGCCTTGGCGCCGTTCTCGCAGAACTCGACGTGCGAGGCGTGGGCCGGGTCCGGCCAGGCGCAGCCGGGGCAGTCGATGCCGCCGGGCTGGTTCAGGTCGCGCAGGATGCGCGTGCCGCGCCGGATGCCCACCTGGTGGCGGACCGGGTCGAGCCCGTGGCGCACGCCCGCCAGCCCGGCGGCCCGCTCGAGCGGCTCGCCGACCCGGATCGCGGCCAGGTCATCGGCGTGGCTCGGATCGTGCTCGGGGGGCGGCGACGCCATCCCTCGATGGTGCCAGACCTCCCCCACCACCGTTCTTCACGCGCAGATCGACCTCCGGACGTCGGTCTGCGCGTCGGGAACGAGGGTCAGCGGACCCGCTTCGCGCCCCGGATGATGACGCGCTGCACCAGCCCGGCGGGCATGCGGGACACGAGGTCGATGGCCTTGGCGTCGGGGCCGATGAGGGCCCGGCGGCGGTTGCGCTGCACCGCCTTGATGATCTGCCGGGCGGCCTTGTCGGGTGTGGTGACGAACATCTTCTCGAAGTCGACCCGGGCCTGCTCGGGGTCGTCGGCCAGCGCGGTGACGCTCTCGTCCATGCGGGCGTTCCGGGCGATGTTGGTCTTGATGCCGCCCGGGTGGATCGTCGTGGCGCTGACGCCGCACGGCTCGATCTCGAGCTCCATGCGCAGGGCGTCGGTGAAGCCGCGCACCGCGAACTTGGCGGCGTTGTAGGCCGACTGCGAGGGGATGCCGAGGAGGCCGAACACGCTCGAGATGTTGACGACGTGGCCGTCGCCCGACTCGACGAGATGCGGGAGGAATGCCTTGGTGCCGTTGACGACACCCCAGAAGTCGACGTCCATGACCCGCTCGATGTCCTTGAACGCCATCTCCTCGACGTCGCCGGTGAAGGCGATGCCGGCGTTGTTGAAGACCAGGTTGACCTGGCCGTGCTCGTCGGCGACCTGGTCGGCCCACGCGTGCACGGCGTCCTGGTCGGCGACGTCGACCCGCGCGGACGTGACCTTGACGCCCATGCCCTCGGCGCGAGCGACGGTCTCGGCCAGGCCGACCTCGTCGACGTCGCTCAGGGCGAGGTGCGTGCCGAGCCGGGCCAGCTCGACGGCGAGGGCCCGGCCGATGCCCGACCCCGCTCCGGTGATGGCGGCCACACGGCCACGAAGCTGCTCCACGTCGTGCTCCTTCAGGCTGCTCGGGTCGCGAGCTTGTCGTTGAGGGTCCCGGCGTCGCCGAAGAGCTCGGCCCGCCAGCGGGTGACCAGCTCGTCGGTGTCGCGGTCGTCGGGGTGGAAGTCGGGCCGGTCGTAGTCCTTCAGGAGGTCCCACGTCTCCCGGGAGAGGAACGGCGAGGACTTGAGCTTGCGGAAGCTGCGCCACAGCTTCACCGGGTGGCGCCGGGCCTGCGGGTCGAGCAGCACCGAGAGGATCACCTGCAGGCCCATGCCGATGACGAAGCCGAGGCGGATGCCCTTCATGGTCCACACCCGCATGCGCTCGGAGCCGCCGACCGCCTTGTAGACGTCGAAGGCGACGGCCTTGTGCTCGGACTCCTCGAGGGCGTGCCAGACGAAGAGGTTCTCCACCTCCGGGTGGCCGATCATCCTCCGGGCCCGCTCGTCGCTGAGGATGATCTCCGCGAGGGTCGCCGTGAAGTGCTCGAGGGCGGCCGTGGTGGCCAGGTTCGAGATCGGCGGCGCGATCCGCTCTCGGAGGGCCAGGCCCTTCTCCGTGAACCGCTCGGCCTGCTTGGTGAAGTAGCCGAGCTGGTCGAGCCGGTCGTTGAACTCCCGGTGCTCTCGGCCGTGCACGGCCTCCTGGCCGATGAAGCCGCTGACCTGGCGCTTGAGCGCCGGATCGGTGATCTGGTCGCGGTAGTGGCGCACCGAGCGGACGAAGAAGTCCTCGCCGTCGGGGAACACCGACGAGAGCGAGGCGATCAGGTGGCTGCCGATGATGTCGCCGTCCTCGGCGAAGTGCTTGGGCAGGTCGCGGAGCGCCTCGGCGAAGGAGATGCGCCGGGTGGGGACCTGGCGATCGGGGTTCGAGGTCTGCGTGGCGGGCGTGGGGTCGGTGATGGTCATCGGGGGTCCTCCAGGGGGATGAGCAGGTACCGCTCGACGGCGGCGATGATCACGTCGGTCAGGCGCTCGTCGCTGCTGACGAAGCCGTCGAGCGCGCGGCGGCGGTTGAGCCCGTCGATGACGAGGTCGATGAACTCGACGACGGCCTCGGGGTCGACGTCGCTCCGGACGAGGCCGGCGTCGATCGACGAGGTGAGGATCGGGACGAACGTGTCCACGATGCGGCGGTTGATGCGGCGTTGGGCGTCGAGCGCCTCTTCGGCACCGACGCCGCTGCGGAAGGCGGCGAGCACCCGCAGGTCGATGACGACGACGAGCTGGCGCACCAGCTCGCGCAGGACCCCCTCCATGGGGGTGCCCAGCTCGAGCTCGGCGTTGACGAGGGTCGTGAGCTCGTCGGTCTTGTGGTCGACCACGGAGGCCAGGAGCGCCTCCTTCGAGGGGAAGTGCCCGTAGAACATCCCGGACGACACGCCCGCCTCGGCCACGATGGCCCGGGTGGTGAGGCCGTCCACGCCCTCGCGCTCGGCGACCGCGATGGTGGCGTCGATCAGCCGCTGGCGGGCGGCGGCTCGCTGCTCCTCGCTGATCTTCGGCATCTGCGTCCTTCCAAACCGAGCGCTCGTTCTGTTTCCACCCTTCGCCCTCCGGAGTCGGTTCTCCTGCAGTAGTGGCGGATGCCACGTGCTCCGGTACGCTGCCGCCCAGTCACTTCCGTGGGCGGAGATGACCTCCGAGGAGTCCTCCGTGCCCACACACGACCAGCACACGAGCCCGTTCTCCGAGCCGGGCGACCTGTTCGCGTCGGTGGCCTTCATGGCCCTCGGCGCCTGTCGCGGCAGCGAGCCCGACCTGTTCTTCCCCGACCGGGGCGAGTCCCTCGAGCCGGCCAAGCGCATCTGCGCCGAGTGCGTCGTGCGCGACGAGTGCCTCGAGCACGCGCTGCGCAGCGGCGAGCGCTTCGGCGTGTGGGGCGGGACCTCCGAGCGCGAGCGCCGGCGCCTCCGCCGCACCCGCCGCACCGCGGCCGCCTAGATCCACTTCCCGGGGTTGAGGATGCCCTGCGGATCGAGGGCGGCCTTGACCCGGCGGCTCAGCTCCAGGACCTCGGGCCCGAGCTGGATCGCCAGGTGGGCGGACTTGAGCGAGCCCACGCCGTGCTCGCCGGTGATGGTGCCTCCGAGGTCGAGGGCGGCGTCCATCACGGCCCCGAAGGCGACGTCGGCCCGGGCGACGGCGTCGGCGTCGGCCGGGTCGAAGGTGACGAGCGGGTGGAAGTTGCCGTCGCCGGCGTGGCCGATGACGGGGATGGTGGTGTCGTGGCGCTCGGCGATCGAGGCCACGGCGGCGAGCAGGGCGGGGATCTGCGGGATGGGGACGCCCACGTCCTCGATGAGCACGCTGCCGAGGCGCTCCACGCAGGGGATGGCCAGGCGCCGCGCGGCCATGAGCATCTCGCCCTCGTCCGGGTCGTCGGTGACGGCCACGTAGCCGGCGCCGGCCGCCTCGGCGTGCTCGGCCATGCGGGCCGCCGTGGCGTCGCCGGCATCGGACTGGCCGAGGAGGAGGGCGCCGACGGAGGTGTCGAGGCCCATGGGCGTGACCGCCTCGACGGCGGCCACGGCCGCCCGGTCCATCAGCTCGAGCGCCGACGGCCGGAGCGACGCCATGGTGGCGGCCACGGCGACGCCGGCGTGGACCGGGTCGGCGAACGTGGCGACCATCGTCGACGACGGCGGCGGGGTGGGCCGCAGGCGCAGCGTGGCCTCGGTGATCACACCGAGGGTGCCCTCGGAGCCGACGAAGAGCCGCTTCAGGTCGAGCCCGGCGACGTCCTTGATCGTCCGGCCGCCGAGCCGGGTGACGGTGCCGTCGGCGAGCACGACCTCGATGCCGAGCACGTAGTCGGTGGTGACCCCGTACTTCACGCAGCACAGGCCGCCGGCGTTGGTGGCCAGGTTGCCGCCGATCGAGCAGATCTCGTAGGACGACGGGTCCGGGGGGTACCAGAGGCCCTCGGCCCGGGCCGCCTGCTTCACCTCGACGTTCAGCGCGCCGGGCTGGACCACGGCGACCATGGCGCCGGCATCGATCTCGACCGAGCGCATGCGCTCGGTGGACAGGGTGATGCAGCCGTCGACGGCCGCCGACCCGCCCGAGAGCCCGGTGCCGGCGCCCCGGGTGACGACGGCGACGCCGAGCCGGTCGGCGACGCCCAGCGTGGCGGCGACCTCCGCCGTGGAACCGGCCCGGACCAGGACCGCAGGCGTGCCCGGCACCACGGTCTTCGCCCGGTCGTACCGGTAGCCGTCGACGATGTCGGGGTCGGTCACGACCGAATCGGCGGGCAGGACGTCCCGCAGCGCGGCGACCAGGTCGGTGGCGGTCATGGGCGGAGTCTGCCCTCCTGCGGCACCCGCTCCCCCGCGTAGCCTCCTCGCCCATGACCGAGCCCTTCACCCCCAGCACCGACGTGCTCCTCGCCAACAACGCCGAGTACACCGAGCGGTTCCACGACTCGAACCTCGAGGTCGCGCCGACCCGCAACCTCGCCGTGGTCGCCTGCATGGACTCCCGCATGGACATCTTCAAGATC
>JAKFET010000232.1:0-4903 GCA_036675575.1 Acidimicrobiaceae bacterium | reverse complement strand
TTCGCCCGGCTCCGAACCGCGATGGCGGCGTCGGCAGGCACCTCCTCCAGCAGCAGCATCTCGGGCCGGCTCGGCAGGGCGAGGACCCCGGCACGCTCGGCCTGGTGGGAGGCGGCGTGGTGCTCGTCCTCGTGCGCGTCGAAGGGCAGGTCGCGACCGTCGCGGCCCAGGGGCAGGGTCACCTCGACCTCCGCGAGGCCGTCGCCCGCGCGACCGGCCTGGGGTGCGGCGGGGGCGACCGCGGCCACCACGCCTTCCGGCGCCGGCTCGACGGCGGCTGCCGGCACGGCCAGCAGCGGTGCGGTCAGGGCGCCGGCGAGCGCGGCCATCCCCAGTGTGCGGAGCATCAAGAAGTCCTCAGTGTCTGGGGGCGCGCCGAGAGCCGCCCCTCACCATGTGCCGCCCGCAGGAGAGGCTAGTGGTCCGGCTCGCGCGGATCGGTGCGGAGGTCGACGTTCCCGCGCTCGTAGTGCGACGGGGCGACGCCGAGCTCGAGCTCGATGCGCCGCACCCGCTCGAGGGTGCGCTGCGACACGGCGCGGTGGGCGGCCACGAGGTCGGCGAGCACGCCGAGCACGAACACCTGGACGGCGGCCATGAACAGCACGCCGCCGAGGATGATCGACTGGAGGTGCCCACCCCGGTCGCTGTTGACGAGCCAGTCCCAGAGGAACGGGCTCCACGCGGCGAGGGCGGCGGCCAGGAGCAGCGCAGCCAGCGTGCTGAAGACGAAGAGCGGCTCCCAGCCCGTGTAGATGCGGAAGATCGCCAGCATGTTGCGCCGGATGTAGGTCCACATCGACCCGAACAGGCGAGACTCGCGCGTCTTGTCGTTCGTGCCGACCGGGACGTGGGTGACGGCGGTGAGCGACTTGCCGGCCTGGATCAGGGACTCGAGCGTGTAGGTGAACTTCGAGACCACGACCAGCCCGAGGGCGGCTTCGCGGTTGTAGGCGCGGAAGCCGGAGGTGGCGTCGGGGACGTCGGTGCCCGATGCCTGGCGCACGACCCAGGACCCCAGTCGCTGGAGGCGCTTCTTCGCGGCGGAGAAGTGCTCGATGGACATGACCTGGCGGTCGCCGATCACCATGTCCGCCCGACCCTCCAGGATCGGGGCGACGAGCGTCGGGATGTCCTCGGCCGAGTACTGGTTGTCGGCGTCGGTGTTCACGACGACGTCGGCGCCGAGCTTCAGGCAGGCGTCGAGGCCGGCCTGGAAGGCGTGGGCGAGGCCCTTGTTGTTCGTGAGCCGGACGATGTGGTGCACGCCGAGCTCGCGCGCCACCTCGATCGTGCGGTCGGTGGAGCCGTCGTCGATGACCAGCAGCTCGACGACGTCGAAGCCGTCGACCTCGCGCGGGAGGTCGGCGATCGTGGCCGGCAGCTGGTCCTCCTCGTTCAGGCACGGGATCTGCACGATCAGCTTCACGGCCCCGAACGGTACTGAATCGCCCTCAACCCCCAGCAGACCGGACGGCGTCGAGGAGCGGGGCGAGGTCGTCCTCGCCCGCGGTGCGGTGTGCGTGCTCGAGGGCAGCGGCGGCCAGCTCCCGCGCCCGTGCGGGGTCGTCGCGCAGCGCAGCCACGGCGTCGGCGATCGCACCCGGGGTGGGCGCGACGACGATCGCCGCCCCCGTCCCCTCCGCCAGCTCGACGAGGCCGCCGCCGTCGTCGCAGACGATGACCGGGCGACCGTGGGCGAAGGCCTCCAGCACCGTGAGGCCGTAGTCCTCCCGCAGCGCCGGGGCGACGACCACGCCGGCGCGCCGGTAGGCCTCGTCGCGGGCGGCGTCGTCGACCTCGCCGTGGAGGCGGACCCGGCCGCCCAGGTGCTCGCTGGGGCCGGTGCCCGAGGGTCGGTCCCCCTCGGCGAGGAGCCAGGCGCCCCGGTTGCGCCAGGTCTCGTCGGGCCCATCGGTGGTCGCCGTAGAGGGGTCGGCCGACCAGCGCTCGAGCAGGTGCCGCACCCACGCGAGCCGGCTGCCACCCCCGACCAGCTCCCACCGGCCGTCATCCACCGCTGCGGCCTGGGCCACGAGCTCGGTGCGCTTGGGCCACTCGTGGCGGCTCACGCACAGGGCGGGACCGCCCGGGTCGTAGCCGCCGAGATCGGGCACGGGGGCGGTCTCCGGCACGGCCCGGAACGGCGTGCTGCCGTCGACGTCCCACCACCGGCGCAGGCGCGCGCCGACCTCGTCGGAGCCCGTGAGCCAGGTGTGGACCCGACCGATGCGGCTGCGGTCGAGTGCCCGGACCTGCTCGATGGCGGCGGCGTGGACCGCGGGGCGCACGAAGCCTGCGGCGGCGAACTCGTCGGCGAGGTCGTAGAAGACGCGGGCCTGGTGGTAGGTCAGCGCCACGATCCGGGGGTGCTGGGCGAGGTAGCTCGGGGGCTGCGACGTGACCACGACGTCGAACGCCGACAGGTCCAGGCGATCGAGGCGCTGGGTGGCTGCGAGGTACAGGAAGTACTCGTCGTGCCAGTCGCGGGTGCCGTCGTCGATGCGGATGCCGTGCAGGCGGTCGACCCGGCTGCGGGCGTCGAACCCGACGAGCGTGACGTCGACGCCGCGCTCGGCCAGCCGGGCGCGGCACCGGTCGGCCAGGCGCTCGAACCCGCCGACGCCACCGTGGTCAGGCTTCAGGAAGGCGACCCTCACGGGCCGAGCCGCGCCCGCAGCTCGTCCACCTCGAGCTCGAGCAGGCGGATGCGCTCGTCCTGCCAACGGGCGCGGTGGTCGAGCTGGTGGAGCGCGTCGAGGACGGCCTCGTTGTACCGGCGCTGCTGGTCGAGCAGGGGTGCGGTGGCCCTCGCGGCCAGCTGCGCAGCCCGGGAGTGCACCGGCACGCCGGCGTGGGCGGTGGCGGCGCCGAGGTCGGCCGCGAAGCGGTCCTCGATGGTGCGCTCGTCGGCGATGCCGTCCAGGTGGCTTCCCCTCGCGCGGCGGCCGACCTCCTCGATGGTCCGGATCACCCGCTGCTCGCTCCCGTCGATGTCCGGCACGGCCCGGAGGGTACCTGCCTAGGTTGTGGCGATGACCGTGCCGGGACACCGCCCGAACGTGCTGGTGGTCCTGTTCGACGACGTGGGGTTCTCCGACCTCGGCTGCTACGGCTCCGAGATCGCCACGCCCACGATCGACCGCCTCGCGGCGTCCGGCGTGCGCTACTCCGGCTTCCACACCACGGCGATGTGCTCGACGACCCGGGCCGCCCTCCTCACGGGCCGCAACCACCACAACGTCGGCATGGGCTGCCTGGCCAACTTCGACTCGGGTCTCCCCGGCTACCGCGGCAAGATCAGCCGGGAGGCCGGGACCCTGGCCGAGCTCCTCGGCCCGCACGGCTACCGCTGCTACCTGGCCGGCAAGTGGCACGTCACCCCGCTCACCGAGACCGGCGCCACCGGCCCGTACGACGGCTGGCCGCTCCAGCGCGGCTTCCACCGCTTCTACGGCTTCCTCGACGCCGAGACCGACCAGTACGCCCCGGAGCTCGTCCACGACAACCACCACGTGGACCCGCCGGCGACGTTCGAGGAGGGCTACCACCTCTCCGCCGACCTGGCCGACGCGACGGTGCGGTTCCTGCGCGACCACCGCTTCGGGGTGCCCGACGAGCCGTGGCTGGCCTGGCTCGCCTTCGGTGCCTGCCACGCCCCCCACCAGGCGCCGAAGCCGCTGATCGACCACTACGACGAGGTGTTCGCCAAGGGCTGGGACGTCACGCGCCAGGAGCGCCTTGCCCGCCAGGTCGACATGGGCCTCGTGCCGCCCGGCACCCAGCTGCCGCCGCGCAACGACCGGGTCGCGGCGTGGGACGAGCACAGCGCCGACGAGCAGCGGGTGTTCACCCGGCTCCAGGCGGCGTACGCCGCCATGCTCGACCACGCCGACCAGCAGCTCGCCCGGGTGGTGGCGTTCCTCGAGGAGACCGACCAGCTCGACGACACCCTCGTGCTCGTGCTGTCCGACAACGGTGCCTCCCAGGAGGGCGGTCCGGCCGGGTTCGTCAACGCCATGGGCCCGTTCAACGCCCAGCCCGAGCCGCTCGAGGCGAAGCTCGCCGCCCTCGACGCCGTCGGCGGACCCGGGACCCACTCGAACTTCCCGTGGGGGTGGGCGATGGCGGCCAACACCCCGCTGCGGCGCTACAAGCAGAACACCCACGGCGGCGGCATCCGCGACCCCCTCGTCGCGTCCTGGCCGGCGGGCATCCGCTCGCGGGGCGAGGTGCGCCACCAGTTCTGCCACGCGGTGGACCTGGTGCCGACGATCCTCGACGTGCTCGGCACCGAGCCGCCGGCGACCATCGGCGGGGTGGCGCAGCTGCCGCTGGACGGCGCCTCCATGCGGTCGACGTTCGACGACAGCGACGCGCCCCCGCCGAAGGACGTGCAGTACTTCGAGATGTTCGGCCACCGCGGCATCTGGCACGAAGGCTGGAAGGCCGTGGCCTGGCATGCCGTGGGCACGCCGTTCGAGGCCGACCCCTGGGAGCTGTACCACCTGGACGAAGACTTCGCGGAGACGCGCGACCTGGCCGCCCAACACCCCGAGAAGCTCGAAGCCCTGAAGCAGCTCTGGTGGCGCCAGGCCGAGGCCAACCAGGTGCTGCCCATGGACGACCGCTTTGGCCCGCGCTTTGCCGAGAACGGCCGCCGCGTGCACGGCCAGCGCACGCGCTTCGTGCTGCACGCCGGCATGGGCCACCTACCCAACGACGTGGCGCCCGACGTGCGCAGCCGCGACTACCTGATCGAGGCCCATGTGCGCATCGACGCGGACGCGGCCCACGGCGTGCTGGTCGCGCACGGCGACGCCACCTGCGGCTACAGCCTGTACCTGCAAAACGGCCGGCTGGTGCACGACATGAACGTGGGCGGGCGCCACCACCTGATCAC
>JAKFET010000289.1:0-28703 GCA_036675575.1 Acidimicrobiaceae bacterium | reverse complement strand
GAACCCAGCCGAGCGTCGCGACGTCAGCGATGCTGTATTCGCTTCCCATCAGCCAGTCGCGGCCGGCGAGCCTGGTCTCGAGCACGCCGAGCAGGCGCTTGCTCTCATTGGCGTAGCGGTCGCGCGGGCGCTTGTCCTCGTATTCGCGCCCCGCGAATTTGTGGAAGAAGCCGAGCTGGCCGAACATCGGCCCGATCGCCGCCATCTGGAAGAAGACCCATTGCAGCGTCTCGTAGCGCTGCGCCGGGTCCTTGGGCAGGAGCTTGCCGGTCTTCTCCGCCAGATAGACCAGGATGGCGCCGGATTCGAACAGCGCCAGCGGCTTGCCGCCCGGACCGTCGGGATCGAGGATCGACGGGATCTTGCCGTTGGGATTGAGCGAGAGGAATTCCGGCGTCCAGGTCTCGTTCTTGCCGATGTCGATGGTGTGCGGCTCGTAGGGCAGGCCGATCTCCTCCAGCATGATCGAGACCTTGACGCCGTTCGGCGTCGGCAGGGAATAGAGCTGCAAGCGGTCGGGATGCTGCGCCGGCCAGCGCAAGGTGATCGGGAAAGCGGACAGATCAGGCATCGGGGGGAATCCTAGGATGGCGGGCGGGCCGGCACGCCGGCTTCGCCGCTTGGGCAGGACGCCGCATGCGGCAGCCGCGACGCTGGCGCTAACTTGGTGCCGCCGCCGAAGCGCCGCAACCGCCGGCGATTTGCAGCGACGCCAATTGATCTGCGCAACGATGAAACCGGGCCGGCCCGGCCGTTCAAGAGCCGGGCGCGGCGCGAGGGAAAGCCGCGAGCTGCGCGTTAACCAGCGCTTAAGGCCATCGGCAAACTTAACCCCTCCGTGGCTTCCCGGCCGCAGCCGGTCAATAAACCGTTCACCGAACGCCTCGCATTTGAATGGTCATGCGTCGCGTTCACCTCGCCCTCCTCGCACTTGGCGCCATCGGCGTCGGCCTTGCCGGCTGCGGCAAGTTCCAGAAGCCGCAGCGCGCCGCCTGGCGCGACCAGGGGGTCGAGGCCGTGGCCATGGAGGTGTCCTCCCACGCGCTCGCCATGGGCCGGGTGGACGGCACCTGGTTCGCGGCCACCGGGTTCACGACCCTCGGGCATGACCACCTCGACCTCCACGGCGACATCGAGTCCTACTTCGAGGCCAAGGCCTCCCTCTTCCGCCCCGACCGCACGGGCCGGGCCGCGATCCGCGCCGACGACGAGTGGGGCGCCCGGCTCCTCGCCCGCGTCGAGGGCACCGCGGTCGAGGTCCGCCCCTACCGCCTCGACGACGCCCTCGACCTCACGCCCACCGAGGCCGGCAGCACGTTCCGGCTCCGGGGCGCGCAGGTCGAGCTCCCCCTCACCGGCCGGCACAACGTGGCCAACGCCCTGTGCGCCGCGGCGATCGCCGACTGGCTCGGCGCCGGTCCCGACACCGTGGCCCGCGGCCTGGGGGCCGTCGAACCCGTCGCCGGGCGCTTCGAGCGGGTCGACGAGGGGCAGGCCTTCACCCTCGCCGTCGACTACGCCCACACCCCGGACGCGCTCCAGACCGTGCTCGACGCCGCCCGGGAGCGCGCCGAGGTGGCCGGCGGCCGGGTCCTCGTCGTGTTCGGGTGCGGTGGCGACAAGGACCGGGCGAAGCGCCCGGAGATGGGCCGCATCGCGGCCGCGTCTGCTGACGTGGTGGTCGTGACGAACGACAACCCCCGTTCCGAGGACCCCGACGCCATCGCCGCCGAGATCCTCGCCGGCATCCCCGACGGGCCGGCGCGCGCCGGCGTCCGCACCATCCTCGACCGAGCGGAGGCCATCCACCACGCAGCGCGCGAGGCGCGGGACCATGACGTCGTGGTGATCGCCGGGAAGGGTCACGAGACGACCCAGACCTTCGCCGACCTTGTCGTCGCCGGCGCAGCGCTGCGGGAGGTGCTCGGCCGGTGATCTCCCTCCTCATCGCCGCCGGCGTGTCGCTGATGGTGTCCCTCGTCGGCACCCGCTACCTCATCGACTGGCTGACCTCGCACCGGGTCGGCCAGCCCATCCAGGAGGACGGGCCGCAGGGCCACGTCACCAAGGCGGGCACGCCCACCATGGGCGGGGTCGCCTTCGTGGTCGCCGCCCTCGTCGGGTACCTGGCGGGCCACGTGCGCTCGGGCCTGGTCTTCACCCGCACCGGCCTCATCGTCATGGCCACCATCGTCGGCGCCGGCATCGTGGGCGCTGTCGACGACTGGATCAAGGTCTCCCGCGAGCGCAACCTCGGCCTGTCCAGCCGGGCGAAGATGCTGGGGCTGCTCATCGTGGCGGTGGGCTTCGTCGTGGCGATGCTCACCCTCACCGACATCCACACGACCATCTCCTTCACCCGGTTCGACTCGCCGGGCATCGACATCCCGGGCTGGGTCTGGGCCGTCTGGGCGATGCTGCTCCTGGCCGGGACCACCAACGCCGTCAACCTCACCGACGGCCTCGACGGCCTGGCCGCGGGCTCGTCGATCTTCGCCTTCATCTGCTTCGTCGTCGTCGGCTTCTGGGCCTTCCGCCACCCGGAGGTGTACCGGGTCGAGCACGCCCTCGACCTGGCCGTCGTCGCCGCCGCCATGCTGGGCGGGGTCACCGGGTTCCTGTGGTGGAACGCCAACCCGGCGCGCATCTTCATGGGCGACACCGGCTCGCTCGCCATCGGCGCGGCGCTCGCCTGCCTGGCGCTGACCACGAACACCCAGCTCCTGCTGCCGATCATCGGGTTCCTCTTCGTGCTCGAGACCCTCTCGGTGATGCTGCAGGTCACCCGGTTCCGGCTCACCGGCAAGCGCTTCTTCCGGATGGCGCCGATCCACCACCACTTCGAGCTCGGCGGCTGGCCCGAGACCACCGTGATCATCCGGTTCTGGATCATGGCCGGCCTCGCCACCGCGCTCGCCCTCGGCATGTTCTACGCCGACTACATCGGCACGGGCGGGCTCGACTGATGGCCGCGCCCGGGCGCCTCGACGCAGTCCCCGACCAGGTCCTGCTGGTGGGCTTCGGCCTCACCAACCAGGCGGTCGCCCGCGCCCTGCTCGCCCGTGGGCACCAGGTGTCGGTCACCGACGACGCGCCGAGCGACGCCACCCGGCAGGCCGCCGCCGACGTCGGTGTCGACCTCGTCGTCGCGCCCGACGGGGCGACGCTCGACGAGCTGGTCGCGGCCGCCGGCCTGGTGGTGCCCGCCCCCGGCCTCCCGGACCGGCACCCGTCCTTCGCCGCCGCCGCTGCACGCGGCGTGTCGACCGTGACCGAGCTGGACCTGGCCGCCGTCTGGGACGACCGCCCGATCGTCGCCATCACCGGCACCAACGGCAAGACCACCGTGACCACGATGGTCACCGCCATGCTCACGGCCGCCGGCATCGCCTGCGTGGACGCCGGCAACAACGACCTCCCGCTCGTGGCTGCCATCGACGACCCGGCCCCCGCGTGGTTCGTGGTCGAGGCGTCCTCGTTCCGCCTGGGGCGCACCCACGGGTGGGCGCCCCGGGTGGCCACCTGGCTGAACCTGGCGCCGGACCACCTCGACGTCCACGCCACCCACGCCGACTACGAGACGGCCAAGGCCCGGATCTGGGCGGCCCAGTCCGGCACCGACACCGCGGTCGGGAACCTGGACGACCCCGTGGTGGCCCGCCACCTCCGGGCCGCCGCCGCGACCCAGGTGTCCTGGTCGACCACCGACACCTCCGCCACCTACCACCTGGCCGGGAGCGAGCTGGTCGGCCCCGACGGGCCGGTCATCGCCGCCGCGGACCTGCCCCGGTCCCTCGACCACGACGTCTCGAACGCCCTCGCCGCAGCCGCCACGGCCGAGGCCGCGGGGTGCTCCCGGCCCGCGGTCCGCCAGGTGCTCGCCGGGTTCGGCCCCCTCCCGCACCGGGTCTCCCCGGTCGCCACCCTCGACGGGGTCACCTGGTACGACGACTCCAAGGCCACCGTGCCCCACGCCACGCTCGCCGCCGTCCGGGGGTTCGACTCGGTGGTGCTCATCGCGGGCGGTCGCAACAAGGGCCTCGACCTCGGCACCCTGGCGGAGGGCGCCGACCACGTGCGCGCCGTGGTGGCCATCGGCGAGGCCGCACCCGAGGTCGGCGCCGCGTTCGAGGGCCTCCGCCCGGTCGAGGTGGCCCACTCGATGGCCGACGCCGTCGCCGCCGCCGCCCGCCTGGCCCGTCCCGGCGATGCGGTCCTGCTCTCGCCGGCCTGCGCGTCCTTCGACTGGTACGCCAGCTACGCAGCTCGCGGCGACGACTTCGCCGCCGCAGTCCACGCCCTCGAGGAGACACGATGACCGCGATCGGCCTGCGCCGCAGCCGCCACCCCCGCCTGCGCCTGGTGCCCACGCCGCGCCGCGCCGAGCACGCCGGCGAGGTCCCCGCCACCGGGGCCACCGCGTCGCAGCGCCTCGGCCTGTCGCTCGTGGTCGTGGTCGCGCTGCTGAGCCTCCTCGGGTCCGTGATGATCCTGTCCGCCTCGTCGGTGTGGGCCGTGGAGGAGGCTGGCTCGGCCTTCGCCGTCTTCATCCGCCAGTGCATGTGGCTGGTGATCAGCTCGGCCGCCCTCGTCGTCGGCGCCCGCCTCGACTACCACCGCTGGGCGCGCATGGTGCCGGTGCTGGTGCTGGGCGCGCTCGGGCTGCTCTTCGCCGTCCTGATCCCGGGCATCGGGATGAGCGTCAACGGTGCCCAGCGCTGGATCGGCTTCGGCTTCCTGCAGCTCCAGCCCGCCGAGCCCGCCAAGTTCGCCCTCATCGTCTTCTGCGCCGCCCTGGTGGCCCGCAACGCCCACCGGGTCCACGAGCTCGGCGTCGTGCTGCGGCCCGCCCTCGTCGTGCTCGGGATGTTCGCCGTGCTGCTCATGAAGCAGCCGAACCTCGGCACCACCATGATCCTGTGCGCCATCGTCGGCGGGATGCTGCTGTGGGCCGGCATCCCCATGCGGATCCTCGGGGTCCTCGGCGGCACCGCGGTGGTCCTCGGCACCACGTTCGCGCTGTCGGCCGACTACCGGCGAGCCCGCGTCACCGGCTTCCTCGACCCGTGGGAGAACGCCGGCGACTCCGGGTACCAGACCATCCAGTCGCTCATCGGCGTCGCCTCGGGCGGCGTGTCCGGCACCGGCCTCGGCGCCAGCCGGGCGAAGTGGGGGTTCCTCCCCGAGGCCCACACCGACTTCGTGTTCGCCATCATCGGCGAGGAGCTCGGCCTCATCGGCTGCCTGTTCGTCGTCGCGCTCTTCGCCGCGCTGATCGCCCTCGGCCTGCGCATCGCCCAGCGGGCCTCGGACCCCTTCGGCGCCCTCCTGGCCGTGGGCGTCACCACCTGGTTCGCGGTCCAGGGCTTTGTCAACGTCGGCGCCGTGCTCAGCCTCCTGCCCATCACCGGCGTGCCGCTGCCCTTCGTGTCCTTCGGCGGGTCCTCGCTGGTCGCCACCATGCTGGCCGCCGGCGTGCTGGTGAACGTCGCCTTCCAGGGCGAGGAGCCCGACAACCCCGTCCGGGCCCGCATCGCCGCCCGCCGGGCCCGCAACGCCGCCCGGGCATGACCCGGCCGTCCTCCAGGAGCCGAGCCGCCAGGCGAGGCGACCCATGTCACGGTGCCCTTCGGCGGCGGAGCCGCCGCCAGACGCCAGCGGGAGGACGTGACCTCCCGGATGCGCTCGCTCGGGGTAGGGAGCGCCGGTGAAGATCCTCGTCACCGGCGGCGGCACCGCCGGCCACGTCCTGCCCGCCCTCGCCATCGCCACGGCCCTGCGCGAGCGCGGCCACGACGTGCACCTCGTCGGCTCCGAGCGCGGCCTCGAGGCGCGCCTGGTGCCCGAGGCCGGCTTCGTGCAGACCCTGCTGCCCGGTCGCGGCATCGCCCGCAGCCTCTCGCCCGCTGCGATCAAGGCGAACCTCGGCGCCATCGTCGGCCTGGTCCGTGCTGCGCTCTTGGCCATCGGCCTCGTCCGCCGGCACCGTCCCGCCGCCGTCGTGGCCGTGGGCGGGTACGCCAGCGTCGCCACCGGCATCGGCGCCGTGCTCTGGCGCGTGCCGATCATCGTCCACGAGCAGAACGCGGTGCCCGGCGCCGCCAACCGCCTGCTCGCCCGCTTCGCCGCCCGCAGCGCCACCTCGTTCCCGGACACGCCGCTGCCGCGCGCCGAGGTCGTCGGCAACCCGGTGCGGGCCGAGCTCTTCGCCGCCGTCCACCGGGCCCGCCCCGACGGGCGCCGCCAGCTGCTGGTGTTCGGCGGGTCCCTCGGTGCCCTGTCCATCAACCGGGCCACCGTCGCCGCCGCCGGGCGCTGGCGGGACCGCAGCGACCTGGCCGTGCACCACGTCGTGGGGCGCCGGGACTGGCCCACGCTGGAGCGCCCCACCGACACCGGTGCGCTCGTCTACGAGGCCGTCGAGTACGAGGACGAC
The DNA here is from genome assembly GCA_036675575.1 of Acidimicrobiaceae bacterium. Classification (GTDB taxonomy): domain Bacteria; phylum Actinomycetota; class Acidimicrobiia; order Acidimicrobiales; family Salinilacustritrichaceae; genus Salinilacustrithrix. The sequence goes on along the minus strand of JAKFET010000289.1, from coordinate 22,267 downwards.
ATGCCCGCCGAGCTCGCCCGAGCCGACCTCGTGGTCTGCCGCGGCGGCTCCGGCACCCTGTTCGAGCTGGCTGCCACCGCCCGGCCGGCGATCATCGTGCCCTCGATGGTCACCACCGGCGGCCAGCAGCTGGCCAACGCCGAGCGGGTCGCAGCCACCGGCGGGGCGGTGGTCGTCCCCGACGACGAGCTCGACGGCGAGCGCCTCGCCGCCGAGGTCGACGCCCTCCTGGCCGACCCCGACCGCCTCGGGCAGATGTCGGCCCGGATCGCCGCCCTCGCCGCCCCCGACGCCGCCCGCCGGGTGGTGGACCTGGTCGAGGAGCACGCCCGTGCCCGCTGATCGGCCGCAGCAGTCGATCGACCTCAGCTCCGCCCGCCGCATCCACGTCCTGAACGTCGGCGGGGCCGGCATGAGCGCCATCGCCACCGTGCTCGCCCAGATGGGCCACCGGGTCAGCGGGGTGGACGACAAGGACACGCCGTTCCTCCCACCCCTGCGGGCGCTCGGCGTGGAGACCCATGTCGGGCCCGCCGGCCTGCACGGACCCCTGCCGGACGCCGTCGTGACCTCCACCGCGACGCCGGCCGACCACCCCGACGTCCGCGCCGCGGTCGACGGCGGGGTCCCCGTCCTGCACCGCAGCGACGCCCTGGCCTCGATCTGCGCCGAGCGCAGCGTGCTCGCCATCGCCGGCACACACGGCAAGTCCTCCACCACGGGCATGGTCGCCACCGTCCTCGACGGGGTCGGCGACGGCGCCGGGTTCCTCGCCGGCACCCGGATCACCGGCCTCGGCCGCAACGCCGACTGGCGCACCGGCCCGGGGTTCACGGTCGAGGCCGACGAGTCCGACGGCACCTTCCTGCGCCTCGGCGCCACCGACGTGCTGGTCACCAACGTCGAGGCCGACCACCTCTCGTACTGGGGCACCGAGGCCGCGCTGGTCGACGGCTTCCGTCGCCTCGTCTCCGACCTCGCCGGCACGGCGGTGCTCTGCCTCGACGACCCCGGCTCCGCCGCGCTCGCCGACGCCGCCCCCCGGACGCTCACCTACGGCACGGACCCCGCTGCCGACCTGGTGATCACCGATGTCGGCGCCGCCGGCATCGGCGTGCGCTTCACCCTCCACCACGACGGCGAGGCGGTCGAGGTTGAGGTGCCCGCCGCCCCCGGCATCCACAACGCCCGCAACGCGGCCGGCGCCCTCGCCGCCTGCCTGGTGCGGGGGGTGCCGCTCGCCGACGGGGCCCGGGCGCTGGCCGCCTTCGCCGGCGTGGCCCGCCGGTTCGAGCAGCGTGGCGTGGCCGGCGGCGTCACGTTCGTCGACTCCTACGACCACCTCCCCACCGAGGTCGCCGCCGCCCTCGCCGCCGCCCGCACCGGTCCCTTCGAGCGGGTGGTCTGCGTGTTCCAGCCCCACCGCTACACCCGCACCCGGGACCTGGCCGAGACCTTCGCCGACGCCTTCGTCGAGGCCGACGTGCTCGGGGTCACCGAGCTGTACGCGGCGGGCGAGGCCCCGATCGCCGGCGTCAGCGGCACGCTGGTCCGCGACGCGGTCGTGGAGGCCCACCCGGATGCCGACGTCACCTTCCTCGCCGACCTGGCGTCCGCGGAGGCGTGGCTGCTCGAGGTGCTCCGGCCGGGCGACCTGTGCCTGACGCTGAACGCCGGCGACCTCACCGACGTGCCCGACCGCGTGCTCGCCGCCCTGGAGAGCCGTCCCGCATGAGCACCGACGCGATCGCCGCCGCTCGCAGCGCGCTCGGCGACCTGGCCCGCAGCGACGTGGGAATCGGCCCCTACACCACCTACAAGGTGGGCGGCCCCGCCGCCCTGTTCGTGGAGGTCACGGGCGACGAGGTCCTGACCGCCGTCGGGGCTGCGGTCGCCGCCAGCGGCGTCGACGTCCTGGTCGTCGGCAACGGCTCGAACCTGCTCGTCGCCGACGCCGGCTTCCCCGGCCTGGCCATCCGCCTCGGCGACGCATACGCCGGCATCGCCGTCGACGGCACCGAGGTCACCGCCGGCGGCGCAGCCCTCCTGCCCGTGGTCGCACGCCAGACGGTCAAGGCCGGCCTCACCGGCTTCGAGTGGGCCGTCGGCGTTCCCGGATCGATCGGCGGAGCGGTGCGGATGAACGCCGGCGGGCACGGGTCGGACATGGCCGCCAGCCTCGGCGGGGTCCGCGTCTTCGACTGCCGCACGGGGGAGGATGCGACCGTGCCCGCGCCCGCCCTCGACCTCGGCTACCGGCGCTCCGCGATCGCCGCCCACCAGGTCGTGCTGCACGCCGTCCTGGGCCTGGCCCCCGACGAGTCCGGCGCGGGCGCCGACACGCTCTCCGAGATCGTCCGGTGGCGCCGCGCCAACCAGCCCGGCGGACAGAACGCCGGCTCGGTGTTCACCAACCCCGAGGGCGACAGCGCCGGCCGCCTCGTCGACGTCGCCGGCTGCAAGGGACTGCGGCGGGGGACCGCCGAGGTCTCTGCCAAGCACGCCAACTTCATCCAGGCCGACCCGGGCGGCCGGGCCGACGACGTCCTCGCCGTGATGGTCGCGGTGCGCGACGCCGTCGAGGCCGCCACCGGCGTGCGCCTCCACCCCGAGACCCGCCTCGTGGGGTTCGGCGACGAGGTCGTCTGGTGACCGGGCCCCGCTTGCTCGACCGCGACGCGCCCCCCGACGCGAGCGAGCAGGCGTCCGCCGGCGTCGACCCCCGCTTCCGCGAGCGCCGCATCGCCGTGCGCAAGGACGCCGGCCGCAGGCGCCTGAAGCGGCTCGTCCTGCTGGCGGCCGCGGCGGTCGTGGCGCTGGCCGGCGTCATCGTCCTGCGCAGCCCGGTGCTCGACGTCGACGAGGTCACCGTCCGCGGCGCCACCAACCTCACGCCGGGCGAGATCCGCGCCGCGGCCGGCATCGATCGCGGCGCCCCGATCCTGCTCGCCGACCTCGGCGATGCGGCCGACGACGTGCGGGCGCTGCCGTGGGTCGACGCCGTCGAGGTCACCCGTGACCTGCCCGGACGCGTCCACGTCGAGGTCCGCGAGCGCGAGGCCGTGGCCGTGGTGTCCGGCGGCGACACGGCGGTGCTGGTCGACGTCGCCGGCCGCGTGCTGGAGGTGGCCGAGCCCGCCTCGACCCCGTTCGTCCGGGTCGTGGCCGCCGAGGCGCCGCCCGCGCCGGGCCGGTCCATCGACCCCGACCTGGTCGCCGCCGTCGAGCTGGCCGGCCGGCTGCGGGTCAACCCGGCGGGCACCGTGGCGGCCGTCCACCTCGAGCCCCGCCTGCGGCTCGAGCTGGTCGACGGGGGCGTGGTCGACCTCGGCGACGCCACCGACCTCGACGCCAAGGTCGAGGCCTTCCGCACCGTCCACGCCCGGGTCGACCGGGCCTGCCTGGACACCATCGACCTCACCGTGCCCACCCACCCGGTGGTCACCCGGGAGCCGGGCTGCTGACGTGGCGGTTGACCACCTCCGCACCGCCCCCGTACCCTTCGACCCCCACCTGACATCGAGGGTGGGCCCACCTCGACCTCGACTCGAACTTCACACCCCCGGGCGGTCCGTGCCGCCCGGTGCGTCGCGCCTGCCGGCTGCGGCACCATCACCCGACCTGGACCGCGACCACGCGTACCCTGGACCGAGCGGTCGTCCCTGGAAGACCGACGGTTGACCCTGGAGGAATCTCGACTCATGGCTGCGAACCCGCAGAACTACCTGGCCGTCATCAAGGTGGTCGGCATCGGCGGCGGTGGCGTCAACGCGGTCAACCGCATGATCGACGCCGGCCTGAAGGGGGTCGAGTTCATCGCGGTGAACACCGATGCCCAGGCGCTGCTGATGTCCGACGCGGACGTCAAGCTCGACATCGGCCGTGAGCTCACCCGGGGCCTCGGCGCCGGGTCCGACCCCGAGGTCGGCAAGCAGGCCTCCGAGGAGCACCGCGAGGAGATCGAGGAGGTGCTCAAGGGCGCCGACATGGTCTTCATCACCGCCGGGGAGGGCGGCGGCACCGGCACCGGCGGCGCCGCGGTCGTGGCCGAGATCGCCAAGGGGCTCGGCGCCCTCACCATCGGCGTGGTCACCCGACCGTTCGCCTTCGAGGGCCGCCGCCGCTCGGTGCAGGCCGAGCAGGGCATCCAGCGCCTCAAGGAGAAGGTCGACACCCTCATCGTCATCCCGAACGACCGGCTCATCACCGTGTCCAACGAGAAGACGTCGATGCTGAACGCCTTCAAGATGGCCGACGAGGTCCTGCTCCAGGGCGTCCAGGGCATCACCGACCTCATCACCACGCCCGGCCTGATCAACACCGACTTCGCCGACGTGAAGATGATCATGTCCAACGCCGGGTCGGCGCTCATGGGCATCGGCTACGCCTCCGGCGAGGGCCGCGCCCTGCAGGCCGCCCGCAACGCCATCTCCTCCCCGCTGCTCGAGGCCTCCATCGAGGGCGCCCGCGGCATCCTGCTCACCATCTCCGGTGGCAGCGACCTCGGCCTGTTCGAGGTCAACGAGGCCGCCGAGGTCATCCACGGCGTCGCCCACCCCGAGGCCAACATCATCTTCGGCACCGTGGTCGACGACGACATGGGCGACGAGGTCCGGGTCACGGTCATCGCCGCCGGCTTCGACCGCTTCGACGGCGATCCGGCCGCCTCGCGCAGCACCTCCCAGCGCGACGCGCTGCGCCCGCCGGCCGGTGCCGATCTCGGCGACGTGCTCGGCGGCGGCGACGACGACGACCTCTTCGGCGACGACGGCGACGACGACTTCGACGTCCCGTCGTTCCTCAAGTAGCCCGCCCCCACCCCACCCAGCCGGTGCCCCGCTCCGTCCGTCCGTCGTTCTCCGAGCGCGCCGACGGCGACCTCTGCATCGACGCCGACCCCGCCGACCTCGAGCGGCGCCGCCAGGCCCTCGCCCCGGGGGCCTGGACCTGGCTGCGCCAGGTCCACGGCGCCCGGGTGGTCACGGTCGAACAGCCCGGCGACCACGCCGGTGCCGAGGCCGACGCAGCCGTGACCGCGACGCCGGGTGCGGTGCTCGCCGTGCACACCGCGGACTGCGCGCCGGTGCTGCTCACCAGCGCCGACGGGTCCGTCGTCGGCGCCGCCCACGCCGGGTGGCGGGGCGTGGTGGCCGGTGTCCTGGAGCGCACGGTCGCAGAGATGCGGAGCCTCGGCGCCACCGGGGTGACCGCCGAGGTCGGGCCCCACATCCGGGCCCGCTGCTACGAGTTCGGCGCCGGCGAGCTCGACGACGTCGCCCGCCGCTGCGGCGACGCCGTGCGGGCCGAGACCGCGTGGGGCACGCCGGCCCTCGACGTGACCGCCGCCGTCCGGGCCGCCCTCGCTGCGGTCGACGTCGACCTGGTCGACCGGGGCGGCTGCACGGCCTGCGAGCCGGACCGGCTCTGGTCCCACCGCGCCCGGGGCGACCGCGCCCGGATGGCCGCCACCATCGCCATCGTCGGCCCGGAGGTGGCGGCGTGAGCGTCGCGGCGACCGACGTGTCCGCGGCGCTCGAGCGCGTCCTCGGCCAGGTGGCGGATGCGGGCGGGGACCCGGCGGCCACTACCGTCGTCGCGGTCACGAAGGGCTTCGGCCCGGAGGCACCGGTCGCCGCCCTCGGCGCCGGCCTCCTCGACCTGGGCGAGAACTACGCCCAGGAGCTGCAGGACAAGGCCGATGCCGTCGAGGCCGTGGAGGGGCTGGCCGAGCCCCGGTGGCACTTCATCGGGCGGCTGCAGTCCAACAAGGTCCGGCTCGTGGCCGACCGGGTCGCCTGCTGGCAGAGCCTGGACCGCGCCTCGGTCGTGGACGAGGTCGCCAGGCGGGCCCCCGGCGCCCGGGTCCTGGTCCAGGTCAACGCCGCCGGCGAGGACGGCAAGGGAGGCGCCAGCCTGGACGACGCACCCGAGCTGGTGACCCGGGCACGGGGGAGCGGGCTCGACGTCGTCGGCCTGATGGCGGTCGGCGTGGCCGGCGACGAGACCGCCACCGAAGCCGCCTTCGCCGCCACCGCATCCCTGGCCGACCGGCTCGACCTGCCCGAGCGGTCCCTCGGGATGAGCGGCGACCTGGCTGCGGCCGTGCGCGCCGGCACCACCATGATCCGGGTCGGCACCGCGCTGTTCGGGCCCCGCCCGGGCGCCGGAGGTTCGCGGAACGTGCGACCCGACCTGCGAGACTGACCGACGAGACGAGGAGGCACCGATGGCTGGCGTGTTCCAGAAGGCCATGGTCTGGTTGGGCCTGGCGCCCGACGAGGAGTACGACGACTACCGCTACGACGAGTCGTCGCGCCCGGCCCCGGGCGGACCCACCCGCCAGGGCGGCGGTTGGGGCGGCCAGCAGGGCCCCGGCGGCCCGCGCGGCCAGCAGCAGCAGCCCCCACCCGAGCAGTACGAGCCGGCGGGCGGCCACGCCCGCGGCCCGGCCCCCCGTCCGAGCGGTGCCGTGCGCCCGCTGCCGTCTCGCGCCCAGGCCGAGAACCCGTCACGTGCCCCCCAGCGCGAGGAGACACCCACCGTGCGTCCCATGCGCCCCACCTCGGCCAAGCCCACGGTCGTCGCCCCCACGTCGTTCGACGCGGCGAAGGACGTGGCCGACCGCTTCAAGGCCGGCCAGCCCGTCGTCATGGACCTGTCCGACGTCGACCGCGAGCTCGCCCGCCGCCTCATCGACTTCTCCTCGGGCATGTGCTACGCCCTCGGCGGCAACATGGAGCGCGTGACCCCGGGCGTGTACCTGCTCACCCCGTCGGGGGTGGAGGTGTCCGGCGAGGAGCGCCGCCGCCTGGCCGGCGGACGCTGACCGGGGACCGACCGTGGGCCTGATCTGCTCGCTGCTGCAGCTGTACGTCATCGTCATCATCGCCGGCGCGCTGCTGTCGTGGTTCCCCACCGAGCCGGGCGGGGGTCTGCACCAGGTCCGCATGGGCATCGCCAAGGTCACCGACCCGGTGATGCTGCCCGTCCGCCGGGCCATCGGCACCAGCTTCGGGGGCATCGACTTCTCGCCCCTCGTGGTCATCATCGGCCTGCAGCTGCTCTCCGGCATCATCTGCTGAACGCCGCCGGCCGGCACCCGTCCGGGGGCGCGACCGGGGGGACCATCACCCAGTCCTGACGGCCTGGGTGCCTAGCATCGTGGTCATGGATCTGACCCCCGATCTGCTCCTCGAGGCCAAGTTCGCCCCCGCTCGCCGGGGCTACGACATGAACGAGGTCGACGACTTCCTCGAGCGCTGCGCCGAGGGTCTCGACGTGCTGCTCGCCCGCCTCCGCGCCGAGTTCGACCGCGCCGAGCGCGCCGAGGCCGCCCTGCTCGAGCTGCGGGCCTCCGGCGGGGCTCCGGCCGCCGTCGCCGAGCCCACCGTCGAGGTCGAGCGTGAGGTCGCGGTCACCGAGCCGGTCCCCGACCCGGTGCGCGCCGAGGAGCCGATGCGCATCCTCGTCGCCGCCGAGCGCACCGCCGAGGCCGCCATCGCCGACGCCCGCGCCGAGGCCGAGCGCATCCGGGCCGAGGCCGAGTCCGTCGCCAGCACCACCCGGAGCGAGGCCGAGACCCTGCTCGCCCGCTCCCGGGCCGAGGCCGAGGCCGAGGCTCGCAAGGCCGGCGAGGACGCGCGCCGCTCCATCGAGACCGAGGTGCTCGCCCTGCGCAAGGACCGCGACGTGCTGTCCGAGGATGTGCGCTCGCTGCGCAGCTGGCTCGACGACCAGCGCGACCGCCTGCGCACGACGGCCCAGGACCTGCAGCGACTGGTCGACGACCCCGCCGCCCTCGGCGAGATCACCGAGCCCGAGCTCCAGGGCGACGACCTCGCCTCCGGGGCCCACCTCGATGCGCCTGCGCCGGACGATGACGGTGCCGACGACGGGGCCGCGACCGGCGGCAGCGAGACGGCGGCGATGGAGGCCGACGAGGTCCTGGACGCCCGCTCGAGCCACGACCTGTACGGCTCGCCCTCCGCCGGGGTGGACGAGCCGACCCAGGCCGTCCCGGTCGTCGAGGCGTCCTCGTCGATGGGTGCCCGGCTCTTCGACGACGAGCGTGCGCCGAGCGCCACGTTCTTCGGTTCGGACGCCATCCGCTAGCAGACACCCTGTGGCGGTGGGCAGGGGATCGGCGCCCGTCGTCGAAGTAGTCCCTTTGCGCCCGCTTCGCTCCCCCGCGAGAGCCGGTGTCTAGTATCCCCGCCGCCGTGTGGCTTGTCGGAAGGTGACGTAATCGTGTTGGTCCTCGTGAGCTTCGGCCTCGTCTTGTTGGCGACGATCCTGCTGGTGGTGGGACTGCTCACCGACGACGGGCTCACGTTGATCTACCTGTCGATCGCAGCCAGCTTCGTCGCCGCCGTGGTGCTCTACCTGGCCTTCCGCCGGGCCCGCCCGAAGGCCGACACCACGTCCGAGCCGCCGGCCCCGATCGCCCCCGAGGGCGCCGAGGACGAGCTCGCCCGCCCCGAGCCCACCGTGGTCACCCCTGCGGTGGTCGCCCCCGCCGTCACCACGCCCGAGGCCGTGGTCGCGGCCAGCGAGGAGCCCGAGGCCGACCTCGAGCCGGTCGCCGCCGACGCCGACCCCGCCGTCGAGGTCGCTGCCGCCTCCGACGACTGGACCGCCGACGACGACTGGGCCGACGACGGCGAGTTCGACGTCGAGTTCCCGATCGCCGACTACGACGAGCTCACGGTCGCCGAGATCATGCCCCTGCTGCCCCAGCTCTACTCCGACGAGCTCGGCATCGTCGCCGAGCGGGAGCGCAACGGCAAGAACCGCACGTCCATCCTCTCCCGGCTCGACGAGCTCGCAGCCACCGGCACCGAGGCCGACGCCCTGGAGGCCGAGGTCGAGGTCGAGGTCGTCGAGGAGGAGCCCGCAGCCGTCGCCGCCGCCACGGCCGCCGCGCCCGCCGTCGGGCGCGACGAGACCCTCGCCATGCCGCGCCCGGCAGCACCTGTCCCGCAGGTCCCCTCGCTCTCCGACGGTGACGACGAGGACGCCGACTGGTTCCCCATCGCCGACTACGACGAGCTCAGCGTCGACCAGATCGTCCCGCTGCTCGCCATGCTCGAGGACGACGAGCTCGAGGACGTGAAGGCCCGCGAGGCGGCCGGCCAGGGCCGCAAGAGCGTGATCGCCGAGATCGACCGCCAGCTGGGCCTGGTCGAGGCCGTCGACGCGGGCGCGGAGCTCGACGACGACGGCTGGGCCGACGAGCGGCCGGCCGTCGACGGGCGCAGCACCCCGCAGACCGAGGAGGCCATGGGCTCGGCGCTCGCCATCGCCGGCTACGACGCCCTCACCGTCGCCCAGATCCGACCGCTGCTCACCGGGCTGTCGGACAGCGAGCTGCGGGCCGTGCTCGACCACGAGACCGCCCGGGACAACCGCAGCACGATCGTGGCCGACATCGAGCGCCGCCTCGCGGCGGAGCCCGTCGCCCCCGCTGCCGCCCCGGCCCGCGCACCTCGCAAGGCGGCGGCCAAGAAGGCCGCCTCGCGGTCCACCGTCACCACCAAGAAGGCCGCCGCCAAGCGCACGGCCACGAAGAAGGCGCGGGCCACCAAGAAGGCCGCCGCACCGCGGTTCCCGATCGCCGACTACGACGACCTCACCGTGGCGCAGATCCGGCCCCGCCTGAGCCGGCTGAGCGACGACCAGCTGCTGCAGGTCCGCGCCCGCGAGGAGCGCGGCGCCGGCCGCAAGACGATCCTGAACGACATCGCCAGCCGCCTCGGCTAGCGAGCAGCCCCGGTCAGGAAGGCATCGACCTCGACCGGGGAGCGCAGGAACACGAACTCGATGCCGCCGTGGGCCGGGTCGAGGGCGGCTGCCCGGTACCGCTCGCGGTAGACGCCGTGGCGCACCCAGGACCAGCGGATGATGTTGCGCTCCGGGTCGAGGCGGTACAGGTTCGACAGCGGCTCCCGGTTGCCGTTCCACAGCTCCTCGCGGGTGAGGGTCCGGCGCAGCGTGCGCCGCACGACCCGCTGCATCACCACGTGCTTGGGGAGGTCGAGCACCACCACGGTGTCGGCCCGCGGCCACACCACGTCGGTGCGGACCGCCGAGTAGTTCCCACAGGCCACCCACCCGCCGGCCGCGCCGTCCAGCGCGGCGGCGACGCGCGCCTGGAACTCCTCGCGCGTCGGCTCCGTCCAGCCCGGACCGTGGTAGAGGGCGTCGAGCTCGACGTGATCGACGCCGAGCGCGCCGGCGAGGTCCCGCGCCAGGGTCGTCTTTCCCGAACCGGAGTTGCCCACCACGGAGACCCGCCGCACGTGGCGAGTCTCGTCGGTCAGGCCCCAGCGCGCTGGACCGCCACGTGGGCGGCCAGGCCGGCGCCCACCTCGACCCGGTGCCCGTCAGCGAGGGGGCGGTCGTGCGGGGCCTGCTCCAGCCCCACGGCCAGGGTGGCGTCGGTGAGCAGGCCCTCGTGGTCGGCGATGGCCTCGCGCAGCTGGTCGTGGTGGCCGGGGTCGACCACCAGGCGGATCCGGTCGGACACGTCGAGGCCCTCCTTGCGGCGGACCTCGTTGACCTCGCGCGCCAGGTCGCGCACGAGGCCCTCGGCCTCGAGCTCGGGCGTGACGGTGAGGTCCAGGCGCACCAGTCCGGCGCCGCCGGAGAGGGCGGCGGTGGCCTCGGGCTCGTCGGCGTCGAGCTTGCGCACGTACTCGCCGGGGCCGAAGCGGTGCGCGCCGACGACGAGCTCGTCGGCGTCGGCGTCGAAGGCGTAGTCCCCGGCCTTCATGGCCTGCACCACGGTGGGGGTGTCCTTGCCGAGGCGGCGTCCGACGGCCTTGAGGTCGACCTCGAAGCGCTCGGCGCCGAGGGTGCCGGCCTCGGCCAGCACGACCTCCCGGACGTTGACCTCGTCGGCGATCAGGCTCCGGAACGCCTCGAGGTGGGCGTTGTCGGTGCCGGCCACCGGGGCGAGGGAGATGGTGAGGGTGTGCAGGGGCAGGCGGCGGCGGAGGCCGCGGGCCTCGCGCACGGACTTCGCAGCCGACGCGATGTCGCGCACGAGGTCCATCTGGATGACGAGCTCGGGGTCGTCGGGCAGCGAGGAGGCGTCCGGCCAGTCGGTGAGGTGCACCGATCCGGCACCGGTGAGGTCGCCCCAGACCTGCTCGGTGAGCAGCGGCAGCAGGGGAGCGGACACCCGGCAGAGGTGGTCGAGCACCGTGTGGAGCACGTCGACGGCCACCTGGTCCTCGCCCCAGAAGCGCTCCCGGGAGCGGCGGATGTACCAGTTGTTCAGCGAGTCCAGGAAGGAGCTGACCTCGGCGCACGCCCCGGACAGGTCGAAGCGGTCCATCCGCGCCGTGACGGACTCGACCAGCTGGCGGGTCTTGGCCAGGACGTAGCGGTCGAGGACGTGGTCGACCTCGCCGGCCGCGACGTCGTCGGCGGTGAGGGTGCGCCCCGGGCGCAGGGCTTCGCCGGCGTTCGCGTACAGGGCGAGGAAGTACCAGGCGTTCCAGATGGGCAGCAGCACCTGGCGCACCGCGTCGTGCATCGGGCCCTTGGCCGCCACCATGTCGCCGCCGCGAACCGCGGCGGAGCTGAGCAGTGACCAGCGCATGGCGTCGGAGCCGATGGTGTCGAACACCTCGACCGGGTCGGGGTAGTTCTGCAGGCGCTTGGAGAGCTTCTGGCCGTCGTCGCCGAGCAGCACGCCGTGGACGACGCACGTCTTGAACGCCTGGCAGTCGAAGAGCGCCGTCGACAGGACGTGCAGCGTGTAGAACCAGCCGCGCGTCTGGCCGATGTACTCGACGATGAAGTCGCCCGGGAAGTGGCTCTCGAACCACTCGCGGTTCTCGAAGGGGTAGTGCACCTGGGCGAAGGGCATCGACCCGGACTCGAACCAGCAGTCGAGGACGTCGGGGATGCGCCGCATGGTCGACCGCCCGGTGGGGTCGTCGGGGTTGGGGCGCGTGAGCTCGTCGATCATCGGCCGGTGCAGGTCGGTGACCGTGACGCCGAAGTCGCGCTCGAGCTCCTCGATGGAGCCGTAGACGTCGATGCGGGGGTGGGCGGGGTCGTCGGACTTCCACACCGGGATGGGGGAGCCCCAGAAGCGGTTGCGGGAGATGGACCAGTCGCGGGCGCCCTCGAGCCAGCGGCCGAAGCTGCCGTCGCGCACGTGCTCGGGCACCCAGTCGATCTGCTGGTTCAGCTCCAGCATCCGGTCCTTGATGGCGGTGACGTCGACGAACCAGGACGACACGGCCTTGTAGATCAGCGGCGTGTCGGTGCGCCAGCAGTGCGGGTAGCTGTGCAGGTAGGAGTCGTGGCGCACCACGACGCCGCGCGCCTTGAGGTCGCGGACGATGTCCTTGTTGGCGTCGAACACCTGCATGCCGGCGTAGGGGGGCACCTCGGAGGTGAAGCACCCCTTCTCGTCGACCGGGGCGATGGTGGGGATGCCGTGCTCGTCGGAGAGCGCCTTGTCGTCCTCGCCGAAGCCGGGGGCGATGTGCACCGAGCCGGTGCCCTCACCCGTGTCGACCCAGTCGGCGGCCAGGATCCGGTGGGCGTTCTCGGTGCCGGCGAAGAAGTCGAAGATGGGGGTGTAGGACGCGCCCGCCAGGTCGGCGCCGGTGATCGTGGCGACGTGCTCCATGCCGTCGAGCTGCGCGGCGTACTTCTCGACCGTCGCCTCGCCCAGGACCCAGTCCACGCCGTCGGCGTCGCGGTGCACGGCGTAGGCGATGTCGGGCCCGACGGCCACGGCCAGGTTGGACGGCAGGGTCCACGGCGTGGTGGTCCACACGAGGAGGCGCGTGCCGGCGTGGGCGCCCGACGTCAGCTCGAACCAGACCGTGACGGCGGGGTCCTGGCGCTCCCGGTAGGCGTCGTCCATGCGGGTCTCGAAGTTCGACAGCGGGGTCTCGCACTCCCAGCAGTACGGCAGGACCCGCTGGCCCTCGTAGGCGTAGCCCTTGTCGTGCAGGGTCTTGAACGCCCACATCACGGACTCCATGAAGGAGGTGTCCATGGTCTTGTAGTCGTTCGCCATGTCGACCCAGCGCGCCTGGCGGCTCACGTAGGAGTGCCAGGAGTCCGCGGTGCCCGACACCAGCGTGCGGCACTCGGCGTTGAACACGTCCACGCCGAGGGCTTCGATGGCCATGCGCCCGGAGACGCCGAGGCGCTTCTCGGCCTCCATCTCGGCCGGGAGGCCGTGGCAGTCCCAGCCGAAGCGGCGCTCGACCTTCTTGCCGCGCATGGTCTGGTAGCGGGGGACGGCGTCCTTCACGAAGCCGGTGAGGAGGTGGCCGTAGTGGGGCAGCCCGTTGGCGAAGGGCGGGCCGTCGTAGAAGACGAACTCCTCCTCGCCGCTGCGCTGCTCGACGCTGCGCTCGAAGGTCTTCTCGGCCTCCCAGCGGCCGATGATGGCCTTCTCGAGCTCCGGGAACGAGGGGTGGGCGTCGACGTCGGGGTACCGACCCGACCCTGGGCGTCCGTCGTTCGCAGGCATCCGGTCATGGTAGGGCCGCCCGGCGACGGCTCCCCAAGGGTGTTCCGGCCCCGGCATCCCTTGCCGGTCCGTCGGCCCCGGCGTACGCTCTCGGCTCCCCTGTGCGGAGGAGCACCACGTGGCACGTGCCAGCAAGGCCTCGGCGGCCAGCAAGAAGAAGGCGACGACGAAGAAGGCAGCGGCCAAGAAGGCCAGCGCCGGCGGGGCGGCGAAGGCCACGTCGTCCAAGACCGCCAAGGCGCCGGCCAAGGCAGCCACGAAGGCCTCGGCGGCCAAGTCGGCCACCAAGGCCACCGCCAAGAAGGCCGCGCCCGCCAAGAAGGCGCCCGCCGCCGAGAAGCCGGCCCCCGCCGAGAAGGCCCCCAAGGCCGCCCGGTCCAAGAAGTCGGCCCACTTCGACTCCAAGTTCCTCGAGCGGATGCGCAAGCTCCTCCACGTCGAGCGCGACACCTACGAGCGCCAGGCCCGCCAGCTGCGCGCCGAGGCCGACAGCCTCGTCATGGACCTCGACCCCGGCGACGTGCAGTTCGACGAGGAGTCCGGCGAGGGCGACACGATCGCCGTCGAGCGGGGCCGCGACCTCGCCCTGGCCGCGCAGGCGATGGACATGATCGAAGAGATCGACCACGCCCTCACCAAGTTCGACGAGGGCACCTACGGCATCTGCGAGGTGTCGGGCGAGCCCATCCCCGAGGAGCGCCTCGAGGCCATCCCGTGGGCCCGCGAGAAGGTGGAGTACAAGGTCGGTGGGTTCGGTCGGCGCTGAGGACGACGCCCGCCCGACCACCGGTCACACCCCCTCCCCGTCCCGACGGCCGCTGCTGGTCATCGGCGGCGTCACGATCCTGGTGGTCGTCCTCGACCAGCTGACGAAGTGGTGGGCCCTGGAGGCCCTCACCGAGCCCACCCGGATCGTGGACCTGGTGTGGACCCTGCGTCTGCGGGTCATCTACAACACCGGCACCGCGTTCTCGCTCACCTCCGACAGCGGCCCGGTGGTGTCGGTCATCGCCCTGCTCGTCGTCGGCTTCCTGCTGTGGTCGGGCCGGTCGCAGCGCTCCCCGTGGGTGCTCGTCGCCTACGGCCTCGTGGTCGGCGGCACGCTCGGGAACATGGTCGACCGCCTCTTCCGCGACGGCAACGACGGCTTCCTCGGCGGCGCGGTCATCGACTTCGTCGACCTGCAGTGGTTCCCCGTCTGGAACCTGGCCGACGCCGCGCTCTCGATCGGCATCGGCCTGCTCCTGGTGGTGGGGTTCTTCACCGATGCGCTCGACGACCCGCCCGAGGGCGAGACTGGGGCATGACCGCCTTCGACGCCGAGCTGCCCGAGGCCCTCGCGGGCGAGCGGCTGGACCGGGTCGTGGCGATGCTCTGCGACGTGCCCCGCAGCATGGCCGGCGAGCTCATCGACGCCGGGGAGGTGCGCGTGGACGGCGCCGTGCGCACCCGGCGCGCCGACCGCCTCGAGGAGGGCCAGCGCCTCACCCTCGAGGTACCCGAGTCGGTGGGGGAGATCGCCGTCGAGGCCGACCCGAGCGTGCCCGTCGACGTGGTCCACGAGGACGACCACCTCCTGGTGATCGACAAGCCCGCCGGGCTCGTCGTGCACCCCGGCTCGGGCAACCCCACCGGCACGCTGGTGCACGGCCTGCTGGCGCGGTACCCGGAGATCGCGGACGTGGGCGAGTCGTTCCGGCCCGGCATCGTGCACCGCCTCGACCGCGAGACCTCCGGGCTGCTGGCCGTGGCCCGCACCGCCGAGGCCCACGCCGGGCTCACCGAGCTGCTGCGGGTGCACGACATCGTCCGTCGGTACCGCACCCTCGTCTGGGACCACGTCACCGAGCCACGGGGCCAGGTCGACGCGCCCATCGGCCGGTCCACCAAGGACCCCACGAAGATGGCCATCGCCGTCGGGGGGCGCGAGGCCCGCACCGGCTACGAGGTCGTCCGGCGCTACGACGAACCCGTCCCGGTCACCGAGCTGGTCTGCCACCTCGAGACCGGCCGCACCCACCAGATCCGCGTGCACCTCCGCGGCATCGGGCACCCGGTCGTCGGCGACCCCCGCTACGGCGGCGCCCGCCAGACGCTCCCGCTGCCCCGCCAGTTCCTGCACGCCGAGCACCTGGAGTTCCGCCACCCGGTCACCGGCGAGCTCGTTGCGGCCGACAGCCCGCTGCCTGCCGACCTGCAGGCCGTCCTCGACCGCCTCCACCCCGTCTGACCCCCGGGAACGAGCGAACCGATCGGTTCGTTCGTTCCGCCCGGCGGTACGTGGGGACCGATCGGTCCGCACGGGTCGGTGCTCAGACGGCGTCGGGGATGTCGTCGTGGTCGTGGCCGGCGTGGGGCGGGGTGGGCCAGGGCTGGGCGCCGTTGGCCATGCGCACCAGGTCGGCCAGGTGGAGCCCGTCGAGGTGACGACGCATGTGGTCGGCCACGTCGGCCCAGATGGCCAGC
This sequence comes from Acidimicrobiaceae bacterium, assembly GCA_036675575.1. GTDB lineage: Bacteria > Actinomycetota > Acidimicrobiia > Acidimicrobiales > Salinilacustritrichaceae > Salinilacustrithrix. The sequence goes on along the minus strand of JAKFET010000289.1, from coordinate 6,294 downwards.
AGCACGCACTGGCCCTCGTGGTCGCAGGCCCCGCCCGTGTGGGGCTGGCCGAAGTCGCCGAGGGTGATGGGCCCGTCCACCGCCGAGACGATGTCGCCGAGGGTGATGTCCTCCGGGGAGCGGGCGAGCACGTAGCCACCTCCGACCCCTCGCTTGGAGCGCACCAGGCCCGCACCCTTGAGGGCGAGCAGGATCTGCTCCAGGTACGGCTGGGGAAGCCCGGTCCGGGTGGCGATGTCGCGGACCGACACCGGCGCGTCGACCCCGTCGAGGGCGAGCGACAGCAGGGCTCTGCTGGCGTAGTCCCCTCTGGTCGACACGCGCATGGCGGGCATCGTAGGCAGCCGGTGGTGGGGTGTCCGTGGTGGCATCGCTAGCGTGGCGCGAAGTGGCAGATGAACCGCTCATCCCCGACTACGCCGGTGCGTGCGTGTGCAACGTCGCCGCCGTCGTCCAGGATCCCCCCGACGAGATCGCCGACTGGGTGCCCCAACCCCTCGCGGAGGCGGAGCGGTCCACCGTGCTGCTCACCCTCGACGGCCTGGGTTGGAACCAGCTGCAGGCCCGCCGGTCGCTCGCCCCGACCATCACCTCGGTGCTCCAGGGCGGGCCCGTCTCCACGGTCGCCCCGTCCACCACCTCCACCGCCCTGACGTCCATCGTCAGCGGCATGCCGCCCGGCGAGCACGGGGTCATCGGCTACCGCATGTCCATCGAGGGACACGTGCTCAACGTGCTGCGCTGGTCCACCGCCGACGGCGACGCCCGCCGCTCGATGCCACCCGGCGAGTTCCAGCTCCACGAGCCGTTCGGCGGCCAGCGCCCGCCGGTGGTCACCAGGGCCGAGTTCTCCCAGACCGGGTTCACCGACGCCCACCTCGGCGGGGCCCGCTTCGTCGGCTACCGCACCATGGGCACCCTCGTCACCGAGGTCGACCGCCTCGTCCGCAGCGGCGAGCCCTTCGTCTACGCCTACTACGAGGGCATCGACAAGGTCGCCCACGAGTACGGCCTCGCCGACCACTACGACGCCGAGCTGCGCTGGGTCGACCACCTCGTCGCCGACCTGCTCGAGGTCCTGCCCGCCGGCACCGTGCTCGCCATCACCGCCGACCACGGCCAGATCGAGGTGGGCGACCGCCTCGTCGAGCTCGATCCGGGCATCCGCACGCACCTGTCCATGCAGAGCGGCGAGGGCCGGTTCCGGTGGCTGCACGCCCGCCCCGGCCGTGCCCGCCAGCTGCTCGAGGCCGCCGAGGCCCACGCCGACACCGGCTGGGTCGTGTCCCGCGACCAGATGGTGGACGAGGGCTGGTTCGGGCCCCGCGTGCTCGACAAGGTCCGGGCCCGCCTCGGCGACGTCGCCCTCGTCGCGCGGGAGCCCATCGCCTACGTGGACCCGGCCGACACCGGCCCGTACCACCTCGTCGGACGCCACGGCTCGCTGACGGCGGACGAGATGCTGGTCCCCTTCCTCGCCGCGACCGCCTGAGCGGCACCCACCCCCCGATGCCGACCCCTGGAGGTCACGTGTCCGACGCCCCGAGCGCACCCGACCACGCCGACGAGGAGATCGCCCGAGGCGAGCTCATCGAGCAGGACGCCGGGGACGGCGGTGCCGACGACGGCGCGCAGGAGGCGGTCCAGGAACCCGGCCGCGTCATGCGCATCGGCGCCATGATCCGCCAGCTGCTCGAGGAGGTGCGCTCCGCCGACCTCGACGAGGCGGGGCGCGACCGGCTCCGCGAGATCTACGACCAGTCGGTCGAGGAGCTCAGCGGGGCGCTGTCCGACGACCTGGCCCAGGAGCTGCACCGCCTGGCGTCGCCCTTCGGCGACACCCCCGCCTCGGCGGGCGAGCTGCGCGTGGCCCAGGCTCAGTTGGTCGGGTGGCTCGAGGGCCTGTTCCACGGCATCCAGGCCACCCTCTTCGCCCAGCAGGCGGCAGCCCGCCAGCAGCTCGAGCAGATGCGCCACCAGCTCGAGGCCGGGCAGCGGCCGGGCGCCGACGGCGGCGCCCCGCACCCGCCCGGCACCTACCTGTAGCGCCTACGGCCCGATCAGCAGGGTGCCGGTGATCTCGTAGGCGCGGCCGCTGCGGACCCGCAGCTCGACCGTGTCGCGCTCGGTGGCGCCCCGGGCGATGCTGCCGATGGCGACGGGTACCGGGGTGTCGTCGAAGCGCAGCTCGATGCTGCCCTTCCAGTCGTGCTCGGTGGCGTTGGTGATGGCCACCAGCACCTCGGCCCGCCCGTCGCGGGCGGAGGTCAGCTGCAGGTCGACCTCGAGGCCGCCGCACAGGCCGAGCCCGACCTCGTCGCGGGTGACGGTGTCGGCCGAGCCGAGCACGGGCGCCCCCTCGGTGCCCTCGCTGTCGTCGACCAGCAGGGAGGCCGAGACGGCGTCGGTGCAGGTGAGCACGTGGGTGAGCCCGCGCAGGTCCGACGTGGCGAAGGGGACGAAGAAGATCCCGAGCAGGATCACCGCCGCCATCTTCGCCCGGAGCGCCATCGGCAGCAGCCACATCAGCACCCATGGAACCACATGAGGGTCGACGTGCCGGGGACGGCGTCCAGGTACTGTCCAACCATGGCGACCCAGGACCTGTCGGCGCGGCTGGCCCGCATGGGCTACGGCCGTGCCCGCCTCATGCTCAGCCTCGCGGGCCTGGCCATCCTGGCCGTGCTGGTCGCCGTCCTGCTGGTCCGCAGCGTCGACACCACCGAGGTCGTCGCCACGCTCCTGTTCGCGCCGATCTTCCTGCTGCTGCTGTGGTTCCGCCTGCCCGGTGGCCTCATCGGCGCCGCCGCCGCCACCGGGATCTACTTCGTGCTGCGCGCCGACGCCATCGACGCCGTGGGCTGGGGGGAGTTCTCCGCCCTCATCGTCACGCGGGCGATCGCCTACTTCCTCTTCGGCAGCGTCGGCGGGTGGGCGTCGGGGACGCTGTCGATGTCGCTCGACAAGCTCGACCTGTACGACCAGATCGACGACCTCACCGGCATCAACAACGCCCGGTTCCTGCTCACCGACGTCGACCTCGAACGGGCCCGTTCCCAGCGCTACCAGACGGTGTTCTCCGTGTCGTTCCTGTCCATCGAGGCCGGACCGATCTCCGCCCTGCCCGCCCGCAAGCGCAAGCTCCTCCTGCGCCAGCTGGGCGACAAGCTCGACGACGGCATCCGCACCATGGACCGCGTCGCCCACGGCTACGACGGCAGGTCGCACCGCGTCGCCACGATCCTGCCCGAGACGGCAGGGGAGGGCGCCCGCGTGTTCCAGGCCCGCCTCGAGGAGCAGATCCAGGCCTTCCTGGCCGAGCACGGCGCCGGCGACGCGACCGTCGATGGCGACATCGTCACGCTGCCCGGCGACGAGGACGCCCTCGACCGGCACCTGGCCGAGTGGGCGGCCATCGACCAGTCCGAGCACGCCGCTCCCCGCAGCTGAGCTCGGCCGGGCGGCCGCCGGCAGCCCCCTGCTACGTTCGGATCCCACGAATCACACCGATGTGATTCGTCCACAGCTGTGGAAAACGGCTGTGGATGTCCCTGTGGAAGCCGTCGAGAAGGGGACCCGGTGGCGGATTCGTTCACCCACCTCCACGTCCACACCGAGTACTCGATGCTGGACGGCGCGGCGCGCCTCGACGAGCTGGTGGCTGCGGCCGCTGCGGACGGCCAGCCGGCCCTCGGCATCACCGACCACGGCAACATGTACGGGATCCTGGACTTCTACCGGGCCTGCAAGGACCAGGGCGTCAAGCCGATCCTCGGCACCGAGGCCTACATGGCCCACGACCACCGCACCGAGCGCATCGCCGCCCGCGGGAAGATGGACGACTCCGGCGGCGAGGGCGAGGGCGGAAGGAAGCCCTGGTACCACCTCACCCTGCTGGCCGAGAGCGAGGTCGGCTACAAGAACCTCATCCAGCTGGCCTCCCGCTCGTTCATGGAGGGCTACTACCGCAAGCCCAAGGTCGACTGGGAGCTGCTCGAGGAGCACAGCGAGGGCCTGATCGCCACCACCGGCTGCCTCGGCGGGCACGTGCTGCAGGCCCTGGTCCCCAAGGCGATCATGGACCCCGACAAGCAGCAGACCGATCCGCTGTCGGAGGACGAGCGCTTCGACAACGCCGTGAAGCTCGCCGGTCGGCTGCAGGACATCTTCGGGCGGGACAACCTCTTCGTCGAGCTGCAGGACCACGGCATCCCGGCCCAGCAGTGGTCCAACCCCCGCCTCGCCCAGCTGGCCAAGGCCATCCGGGCACCGCTGCTCGCCACCAACGACAGCCACTACGTCCACCGCGAGGACGCGCTCTCCCACGACGCCCTCCTCTGCGTGCAGACCAACTCCCTCGTCAGCGACAAGAACCGCTTCAAGTTCCACGGCGACGACCACTACCTGAAGTCCGCCGAGGAGATGCGGTACCTGTTCCGCGAGCTGCCCACGGCCTGCGACAACACACTCTGGGTCGCCGAGCGCTGCGAGGTCGAGATCGAGTTCGGCAAGCCCCAGCTGCCGAACTTCCCGCTCCCGCCCGGCTTCGAGACCGACGACGACTACCTGCGCCACCTCGTGTTCGAGGGGGCGCACAAGCGCTGGGGCGCCCAGCTCGACGACCGCACCACCGAGCGCCTGCTGTTCGAGCTCAAGGTCATCGGCGACATGGGGTTCTCGAGCTACTTCCTCATCACCTGGGACCTCATCAAGCACGCCCGCGACAACCAGATCCGGGTCGGCCCGGGCCGTGGCTCGGCCGCCGGCTGCGCGGTGGCCTACACGCTCTGGATCACCGACCTCGACCCCATCAAGTACGACCTGCTCTTCGAGCGGTTCCTCAACCCGAGCCGCATCTCGATGCCCGACATCGACATGGACTTCGACACCCGGTACCGGGACGAGATGATCCGCTACGCCGCCGAGCGCTACGGCCGCGAGAACGTCGCCCAGATCATCACCTTCGGCACCATCAAGGCCCGCCAGGCCGTGCGCGACGCGGCCCGGGTGCTCGGCCACGACTACGGCACCGGCGACCGCATCGCCAAGGCCATGCCGCCGCTGATCATGGGTCGGGACACGCCGCTGTACGCCTGCCTCGAGGAGCACCCGAAGTACGTCGACGGCTACAAGATGGCCACCGAGATCCGGGAGATGTACTCCGGTGACCCGGTCTCGCGCGAGGTCATCGACGTGGCCAAGGGCCTCGAGGGCCTGCGCCGCTCAGACGGCATCCACGCCGCCGCGGTGGTGATCACCAAGGAGCCGCTCACCACCTACCTGCCGATCCAGCGCAAGCCCGAGCCCGGCAAGCCCATCGAGGAGGCGCCGGTCGTCACCCAGTACGAGATGCACGGCGTCGAGGACCTGGGCCTGCTGAAGATGGACTTCCTCGGCCTGCGCAACCTCGACATCATCTCCGACACCCTCGAGCTGATCGAGATGACCCGGGGCGAGCAGGTCGACATCGACGACGTCCCGCTCGACGACGAACCCACCTACGACCTGCTCCGTGCCGGCCAGACCGTCGGCGTGTTCCAGCTCGAGTCCCCGCCGATGCGCGCCCTCATGCGCTCGCTCGCCCCCGACTCCTTCGAGGACGTCGCCGCCCTCGTGGCCCTGTACCGGCCGGGTCCGATGGCGGCCAACATGCACAACGACTACGCCGACCGGAAGAACGGTCGCAAGCCGATCGAGTACCTCCACCCGGATGCCGAGGAGATCCTCGGCTCCACGTACGCCTTGATGATCTATCAAGAGAGCGTGATGCGAATCGCGCAGAAGTTCGCCGGGTACTCGCTCGCCGAAGCGGACAACCTGCGGAAGGCCTGCCTCCCGGCAGGTACGAAGATGCTCACCACGCGCCGGGGCTACGTGCCCATCGAGAAGGTGATGTCGCTCACGGACCGGCGGGTCCAGACCATCGACCAGACGACGGCCACGACCCGCCACGAGGAGGTCGAGGACGTCTGGTCGGTCGGCGTCAAGCCGGTGTACCGGCTCACGACGAGCACCGGCTACACGATCGAAGCGACCGGAAACCACCCGTTCCTCGTCGAGGACGACTGGACCGAGCTGCAGGACATCAACCCTGGTGACCTCGTCGCAGTGGCGGGGCACACGAGCACCCAGGGCGGATCGAGCTGCCCCATCCACCACGTGGAGCTCGCCGCCCTCCTCATCAGCGAGGGCTACACGCCGGATCCCGAGGGTCGGCACGGAGGGAGCGCCCACTTCTGCAACACCGATCCGCACCTCCTCGAGCGGTTCCGCATCGCCTACGAGGACTTCTTC
>JAKFET010000285.1:0-28779 GCA_036675575.1 Acidimicrobiaceae bacterium | reverse complement strand
GGTTCCCGCGAGGACCGGCGCGAGCACGGCAAGCCCTGACGGTGGCGGATCGCACACCGCTCGCCGTCGTCACCGGCGCGTCCAGCGGGATCGGCCTCGAGCTGGCCCGCCGCCTGGTGGGTGACGGCTACGACCTCGTCGTCGCCGCCGCGGACGCGGCCATCGAAGCGGCCGCCACGGATCTCCGCCGCGACGCCGACGGCACTTCGGTCGACCCGGTCCGGGTCGACCTCGCCACCCCCGAGGGCGTGGAGGCGCTCGTCGAGCACCTGGGCGAGCGTCCCGTCGACGCCCTCCTCGTCAACGCCGGCGTCGCCGTCGGCGGCGGTGCCTTCGTCGACACCGACCTCGACCGGCACCTCGGCCTCGTGGCCCTCAACGTCACCGGCGCCGTGCACCTCACACACCGGGTGGCCTCACGCATGGCCGCCCGGGGCGAGGGCCGCATCCTCGTCACGTCCTCCATCGCCGCGAAGGCGCCGGGCCCGTACCTGTCCACCTACAGCGCGTCGAAGGCGTTCCTGTACGCGTTCGCCCAGGCGCTGCGGGTCGAGCTCGCCGAGCGCGGCGTCACGGTCACCGCGCTGATGCCGGGGCCGACCGACACCCCGATCTGGGAGCGGGCGGACATGGAGGACACGGCCATCGCCGGGATGGCGGTCGCCGACCCCGCCTCCGTCGCCCGGGCCGGCATCGACGCCATGCTCGCCGGCAAGGACCACGTCGTCCCGGGACTGGTGAACAAGGCGGCCGTGGCCTCCTCGAACCTCCTGCCGGACAGCGCCGTGGCCAGGACCCAGGCGCCGGTGACGAAGCCGGGCTCCGGCGGCTGAGCCGCTCAGCGCTCCCAGCGGTGCAGCGGGCGCACCGCCACCGCGGCGTGCTTGTACGCAGGCTGGCGCGAGTGCGGATCGACCCGGGGGAAGGTCAGCACGTTCGTCGCCTCCTCGTGCATGGGCAGGAACACCTGCCCGGGCCGCACGGTCGGCAGCGGCTGGGCGACGGCGCGGATCGACCCCCGGCGGGACTCGACCACGACCTCGTCGCCGGGCGCGATCCCGGCCGCGTCGGCGTCGGTCGGGGACAGCTCGAGCAGCAGGCGGTCGGGGGCGAGCGAGCGCAGGACCTCGGACCGGCGGGTGCGGGTCTGCGTGTGCCACTGGCTGCTGGAGCCCCGTCCGGTGAGCAGAGCCAGCGGGTAGCGCTCGTCGGTCGGCTCGGGCAGGGGTCGAGGGTCGTCGAAGAGGAACCGGGCCCGTCCGTCGGGCGTCGGGAAGCGTCCGTCGGCGAACAGCCGGCGCTCCGGCTCGACCTCGGTGGTGCCGGCGGGGAACGGCCACTGGATGCCGCGGGCCTCGTCGATCTGCGCGTAGGAGGTGACCCCGGTGATGTCGCAGGGCTGGCCCGCAGTGAGCTCGGCCAGCAGGCGGAACGCCGCCTCCGGTGACTCCCACCGCTCGAACAGCTCGCCGCAGCCCCACGCCTCCGCCACGAGCTTGAAGATCCAGAAGTCGGCCAGCGCCTGTCCGGGCGCCTGGCGCACCTGCTTGAGCACGCCGAGGCGGCGCTCGCTGTTGATGAACGTGCCCTCCTTCTCGCCCCAGCCGGCGGCCGGCAGCACCAGGTCGGCGTGGGCGGCCGTCTCGGTGTCGGCGTACAGGTCCTGGACGACGAGGAAGTCGAGGCGGTCGAGCAGCTCGCGCGCCTCGGAGGAGTTGATCCAGCTGTGGGCGGTGTTGGTGGCGATGACCCACAGGCCACGGATGGTGCCGGTGGCGATGCCCTCCATGATCTGGTCGTACGCCCACCCGCCGGCGTCGGGGATGCGCGACTCGTCGATGCCGAGGACGCCGGCGACCTTGGCCCGGTGGGCAGCCTCGGCGAAGTCGTGGCCGCCGAGGAGGCCCGTGGTGTTGGAGAACAGCCGGCTGCCCATGGCGTTGCACTGGCCGGTGATCGAGTTCGCGCCGGTGCCGGGCCGGCCGATGCTGCCGGTCATGAGGGCCAGGTCGATGATGGCCTGGGCCGTGCGCACCCCCTGGTGGCTCTGGTTGACGCCCATCGTCCACCAGAACGACACCCGCTCGCCCTCGGCGATGGTGCCGGCCAGGCGCTCGATGTCCTCGACGGGGAGCCCGCTGGCCACGGACGCCCGCTCGGGCGTGAAGGCGTCGAGGTGGGTCTCGAAGGCGTCGAAGCCGGTCGTGTGCTCGTGGATGAAGTCCTTGTCGATCGCCCCCCACCGCAGCAGCAGGTGGGCGACGCCGTAGAGCAGCTCGAGGTCGCTCTTCGGCGCGAGGGCGTGGTGCTGCGTGGCGGCCACCGCGGTCTCGGTGCGGCGGGGGTCGAGGACGACGATCTCGGGCTCGTGGGGGTTGCGGGCGATCCGCTCCCACATGATCGGGTGCGTGATGGCCAGGTTCGACCCGACCAGGACAATGACGTCGGACTCCTCGAAGTCGGCGTAGGTGTAGGGCGGGGCGTCGAAGCCGAAGGCCTGCTTGTAGGCGACGACCGAGGTCGCCATGCACTGGCGGGTGTTGCCGTCGCAGTGGCGGATGCCCATGCCGAAGCGGCCGAGGGCGCCGAGCAGCGCCATCTCCTCCGTCGGCATCTGGCCCGTCGACAGGAACGCGACGGACTCGGGGCCGTGGTCGGCCTGGACCTGCTTCATGCGGGACACGAAGGTGTCGAGCGCCTCCGCCCACGGCACCGGCTCGAGCGGCCCACCCCGCCGGCGCCGCACCATCGGCATGGTCGCCCGGTCGGGCGCCTCCATCGGCGCGAGCGACTCCCACCCCTTCGGGCAGGCCATGCCGAGGTTCACCGGGTGGTCCACGGTGGGCGTGATGTTCACCGCCCTGCCGTCGACGAGGTGCACGTCGAGGGAGCACCCGGTGGAGCAGTAGCCGCAGACGACCGACGTGGTCCGGTCCGGCGCCAGACGAACCGGCACCTGGCCGAGCCCGAACCCGCCGGCGGTCCGGGCCAGCTCGGCCGTCCGCGGCCCGCCGACCCGCCGCAGGAGCCCACCCAACGGCGAATTTCGTTCGTCGGTCAGGTCTGTCCTGACCGAGAGACGAAATTCCCGGCGGCTGGTCATCGGGGGATCCCGGGCATGCGGGGCGAGGCCATCGCCCGGAAGAACAGCGTGCGGCCGACGAGCTCGCCGCGCACGAGCAGCACGAGGGCGAGCACGGCGAGGGTGCGGATGGGCGCGATCGGCGGGGCCGGTTCGGCGAGGAGGGCGACGACGAGCAGCGGCGCGCCCAGACCGCCGGCGGCGACGAGGGCGAGGTGGGCCCGGCGGGTGGCGGCGAGCGGACCCCGCAGCAGCCGGGCGGAGCGGTCGAGGACCGGGTCGCCGGTGCCGCCCCGACGGACGAGGCGGCGGTGCCAGAGGATCGACGCGACCGCCACGGCGGCGGACGCCGACGCGAGCACGCGGATCGTGCCGGCGACGTCGGCCGGGTCGGCGGTGGCCACGACGACGACGGTGACCGTGGCCAGACCGCACGCCAGGGTCGTACCTGCGAACGACGCGGCCGTGCGGTCGAGTCGCCAGAGCCGGCGACCCGTGACGGCGTAGATCATCACCGAGCAGGCGACCGCGGCGAGCCCGACGCCCGAGACGGCGGCGCCGAGGGCGTCGGCGAGGCCGCCGCGCGGTTCGACCAGGCGAGCCGCGGCTGCCGCGGTCGCCGCGCCGGCGAACGCCGCGAAGGCCACGATCTCCCGGCTGAGCCACGAGTGGCCGATGCCGATCACGGCGCGCCAGGCCTGGAGCGGGCGACCCAGGTGGCCGACGCTCGCGCCGATGGCCACCAGCCCCGAGGCGAGGGCGACCACGGCGCCGACCCGCAGGGTGCGGTCGGGCAGCGCCGGCACGAACCGGGCCAGGGCGGCCACCGAGGCGAACGTCCCCACCGACAGCTGGGTGAGGACCAGCATCACCACGAGGGGGACGTGGGCGTGCTTGGGCGCCTCGGACCAGTCGTCGGTCGCGGCGGCCGTGGCCGGCAGCGCGTCGGTGCGGTGGTAGCGGGTGGTGGGGACGGTGCGCGCCGACGCCGGGGCGCCGGGCACCAGCGCGGAGCTGGCGTCGGTGGCAGCGAGGAGGTCGGCGACGTCCACGACGCCGATGGCGATGGCGCCGGTCGGGCAGGCCTGCACGCACGCCGGCGCCTCCCCCTCGGCGAGGCGGTCGCTGCACATGTCGCACTTGCGGACGATGCCGAGGCGCTCGTTGAACCTCGGCACGTCGTAGGGGCACATCCAGGTGCAGTACGAGCAGCCGATGCACTGGTCGTCGAGGTGGGCGACGATGCCCGAGATGGGGTCCTTCTCGTAGGCGTCCACCGGGCAGCCGGCGAGGCAGGCCGGGTCGACGCAGTGGTGGCAGGCGGTGGTCACCGTCTGCTGCGTGGGCCCGCACGGGCCGGCGCCGACGACCACGCCGACCGACCGCCACGACTCGCCGGCGTCGAGCCCGTTGAGGGAGTGGCAGGCCGACACGCAGGACTTGCACGAGGTGCACAGGTCCATGTCGACCTCGAAGCGGTACTGCTGCCCCGGCCCGGGCGGCTCCGCCGGGAGCAGCTGGCGGTACCACCGCTCGTGGAGGGGGCCGGTGGCCCGGTCGTGGTGGTCCGCGAACCGCTCGACGGCGGTCAGGTCCTGCTGGCGCGCGAGGTAGTCGTCGATCGGTGTGCGGAGGTCCACGGCCGGGCTCACGTCGCCTCAGTCCACGAGCGCCGGCGCACGGCCGGCGGGGTCGGGACCGACGAGGTCGAGCACCGGCTCGGCGGCGGACCCGTCGGTCAGCAGCTCGGTGCCGAAGGAGTTCTCGGGCTCGACCAGGAACCGGGAGCAGGCGACGGCGACCAGTGATGCAGCGGCGATGCAGAGGAAGAACACCCGCTCGCCCACCATGATGTTGAGCGTCAGGAAGCAGATCGCCCCGACGTTGCCCATGGCCCCGGCCATGCCGGCGACCTGGCCCGACACCCGCTTCTTGACCAGGGGGACGATGGCGAACACCGCGCCCTCCCCGGACTGCACGAAGAACGAGCAGGCCATGCACACGGCGACGGCGGCGACCCACGGCCACGACGGCCCGAGCATCGACATGAGGCCGTAGCCCACGACCAGACCGACCAGCAGCGTGGACAGGGTGCGCTTCCGGCTGCCGAGGATGTCCGACAGCAGGCCGCCGGCCGGGCGGGCGGCCAGGTTCATGAAGGCGAAGCCCGAGGCGGCGGCGCCCGCGGCTGCGGGGCCGAGGCCCCAGGTGTCGGCGAAGAACCCGGGCAGCATCGTGACCACGGCCAGCTCGGAGCCGAAGGTCGCGAAGTAGGCGACGCAGAGGACGGCGACGTTGCGCACCGGGTACTGGTCCTCGGGCGGGTACTCGTCGCGCAGTGCCGGGCGGTTCACCCGCAGCACCGTCCACTCCTGGAAGGCCAGCAGCGCTCCGACGGCGACCAGGGTGGCCACGAACGCGGCGTCGGAGATGACGTCCTCCCGCCAGATGCGCCAGGCGATGACGGCGAGGATGGCGTTGAGGGGCACGGTCAGGGCGGCGAGCGCCCACACCGACCGCCGGCTGGTGACCTCGAGCGCGCCCTGGCGACGGGGCCTGGCGTAGGTCACGCCCTCGGGCGTGTCGGTGACCGACCGCAGGTAGACGAGGCCGTAGGCCGCCGCGACCACGCCCGTCGTGAAGATGGCCCAGCGCCAGCCGTCGGCGCCGCCGAGCACGCCGGCGAGCACCGGCAGGGAGAAGGCGGCGGCTGCGGAGCCGAAGTTGCCCCACCCGCCGTAGACGCCTTCGGCCGTGCCGACCTCCCGGGGCGGGAACCACTCGGACACCATCCGGATGCCGACCACGAAGCCGGCGCCGACGACGGAGAGGGCGAGGCGGCTGAAGACCAGCGCCTCGAACGTGGTGGCGAAGGCGAACACCGTGTTGGGCACCACGGCGAAGGCCAGGATCGCCGAGTACACCCGCCTCGGGCCCCACCGGTCGAGCGCCATGCCGATGAACACCCGGGCGGGCACGGTCAGCGCCACGTTGCAGAGGCCGATCGTCTTCTTCTGCGCCTCGGTGAGGGCGAGCTGCTCGGCGATCGTGTTGGCGAACGGTGCGAAGTTGAACCAGACGACGAAGCTCAGGAAGAAGGCGAACCACGTCAGGTGCAGGATCCGGTACTTGCCCTGGAAGGAGGCGAGGTCCCGGATGCGGGCGACGGCGTCGCCGCCGCGCGTCGGGGGGTGGGGAGGGGTCATGGCGGCATCGTCGACCCGCAGGTTTTCGCCGGGGTTCCCCGGTCGTGACGGTGCCGGGGCGCTGCTCGCACGGCGCCGGCGCAGGCGCAGGGAGCGCACGCACACGGGCTCCGGTCGTGGTGAGAGGTCACCGACACCTACCGGTCCGTCAGGCGGTAGCCGCGGCGGATGACGGTCTCGATGCCGACGCCGGCCGGGCCGAGGCGCTGGCGCAGGCGCCCGACGGTGACCTCGACCACGTGGGGGTCCGACTCGCCGCCGTCCCACACCCGCTCGAGCAGGTCGTCCTTGGACCACACGACGCCGGGCCGCTCGGCCAGCACGTCGAGCACGACGCGCTCCTTGTCCGTGAGCAGCACCGTCGTTCCCGCGCCACCGGCGGCGATGTCGGCGGGGAGCACGACCGCCCGCCCTTGGAGGCGCACGTCGATGCCGGCGAGGGTGAGCTCCCGCGCCCGTGACCGGAAGGCGTCGGCGACGGCGAGCACCATCGATCCGAGGCGGTAGCGGTCGGGTTGCACCGGCTCCGGCAGTCCGAGGTCGGTGATCCCGGATGCGCACACGGGCCCGACGCAGATGGGCACGACCCGATCGGCCAGGGCGGCGAGCAGGCGGTCCAGCACGCCCATCCGCTCGGCGATGGTCACCAGGTTCTCCACCTGGGGTCGGGCGGTGAACGTGACGCCGTCCACCCGGCCGTCGACCATGGCCTCGACCAGGCGCTCGGCCGCCGTGGTGTCGCTCGGCATGGTCCACTCGTAGACGGGCACCGCCACCGGCACGGCCCCGATCTCGCCGACGGCCTTGGCGAGCGGCGCGCCCGAGGCGCCGTCGAGCTGCACCGCGATGCGGGCGCCGGCCACGCCGATGCCGGCCAGGTGGTCGACCATCTCGGCGGCCCAGCCGTTCGGGGCCTGCCAGTGCACGTCGAGCCCGTTGGTCACGGCGGCGCCGTGGGCCTTCGGGCCGCGGACGATGACCTTCGAACGACCGAGCGCGTCGAGCAGCGCCTCAGCCAGGTCGAGCGTCTCGGCCGCCTCGAACCAGGCCCGGACGCCGATGCCCGTCGACAGCAGCGTGTAGTCGGGCGGCTCCGCCACGACCGCCCTGGTCGCCTCGGCCAGCTCGGCCTCGGCGATCAGCGGGTGGGTCTGGATCGCCGGACCGTGCAGCACCGTCGCGCCCTTGCGCTCCAGGAGCTCGATCTGCTCGTCGGCCCGACGGCACGCCGTGACGCCGATCGTGAAGCCGGTGAGGGGTCCGGTCGCGGCAGGTGGGGTCCTCACCCGACCGACGATGGCGGCGGCGTGTTGCCGGGACGTTTCGGCGTCACGAAGAGGCGACGAGCGAGACCTCGACCACGCCGTCGCGCACGTCGACCCGGTGGACGGCCAGCGAGAGGCCCGGTTCCGTCAGGCAGCGCCCGTCGAGCAGGGAGTAGCGGTGCTTGTGCAGCGGCGAGGCCACGAACCACTCGCCCTCGGCCGTCGTGCCGAGCAGGCCGCGGGCGATGACGTTGGCGCCCGTCGCCGGGTCGCGGTGGTCGACGGCGTGGACCGTGCCGTCGGCCAGGCGGAACAGGGCGACCTGGCGACCGTCCACCAGGGCGGCGACCCCACGCTTGACGTCCAGCCGGTCGGCCGCGCAGACGGGGACCGCGGTGGTGGCCCCGGGGGTGTGCTCGACGATCGTCATCGGACGCGCACCGCCGTGCGGGTCTCGGCGCCGACGAGCTCGTCGGGGCGGGCGGGGCGGGGTTGGCCCCGCTCGCTCACCATGACGATCTCGGGGTCGGCGGCGTCGGGGGCGTTGACGAAGCTGTGGAACCGGGCCAGTCGGGCCGGGTCGGCGAGGGTGGCGGCCCACTCGCACTCGTAGGTCTCCACGTGGCGTGCGATCTCGGCGTCGAGCTCGCCGCAGACGCCGAGGGCGTCGTCGAACACGACCGAGCGGACGTGGGCGAGGGCGTCGCCGGTGCCCGCCTGCAGGGCCTCGAACCAGGTCGAGGTGCGCTGCAGGCGGTCGGCGGTGCGGACGTAGTAGGCGAGGAACCGGTCGATGGCCCGCACCAGGGCCTCGTCGTCGAGGTCGGTGGCGAGGAGGGTGGCGTGGCGTGGCGTCTTGCCGCCGTTGCCGGCGACGTAGAGGTTCCAGCCCCGCTCGGTGGCGATGACGCCGACGTCCTTGGACTGGGCCTCCGCGCACTCGCGGGTGCAGCCGCTGACGGCCAGCTTGAGCTTGTGGGGGGCCCGCAGGCCCCGGTAGCGCTCCTCGAGGCGGATCGCCATCGTCACCGAGTCCTGCACGCCGTAGCGGCACCACGTCTCGCCCACGCAGGACTTCACGGTGCGCAGCGCCTTGCCGTAGGCGTGGCCGGACTCCATGCCGGCGTCGAGCACCCGCTGCCAGATGGCGGGCAGCTGCTCGAGCCGGGCGCCGAGCAGGTCGATGCGCTGGCCGCCGGTGATCTTGCAGTAGAGGCCGAAGTCGTCGGCGATCTGGCCGAGGGCGATGAGCTGCGCCGGCGTGATCTCGCCGCCGGGCACCCGGGGGATCACCGAGTACGTCCCGTTGCGCTGCATGTTGGCCAGCGAGTGGTCGTTGGTGTCCTGGGCCTCCCCCTGGCCGGGGTCGAGGACGTAGCCGTTGGCCCGGCTGGCCAGGATCGAGGCCACGGTCGGGCGGCACACCTCGCAGCCGCCCCCGGTGCCATGGGCGTCGAGCACCTCGCGCCAGCTCCGGTGGCCGTGGATCCGGACCAGGTCGAACAGGGCCTGGCGGGAGACCGTGAAGTGCTCGCAGAGGGCGTCGCTCACCTCCTCGCCCATGGCCCGCAGCTCGTCCTTGAGCAGGCCGGTGACCATCGGGACGCAGCCGGCGCAGCCGGCGCCCGCCGAGGTGCACGCCTTCAGGTCACCCACCGTGCGGGCACCGTCGGCGATGGCCGAGCGCAGCGCGCCGGCGGTGACGTTCTCGCACGAGCAGACGGCGGCGCCATCGGGCAGCGTGCCGCTCTCTCGCGGACCCGTGGAGGGTGCGACCCAGGACGAGAGGTCGGCGGGCGTCGGCATCTCGCCCAGCGCCATCAGGCGGAGCTGCTGGTAGTCGGAGGCGTCGCCGACCAGCATCCCGCCGACGATGCGGCCGTCGCTGCGCCGGCGGGCCAGGCGCTTGTAGACGCCGGCGGTGGCGTCGGACCAGGTCAGCAGGTCGACGTCGTCGTCCGGGGCGGAGCCGGCGAAGGCATCGCCGAAGGAGGCCACGTCGATGCCGAGCAGCTTGAGCTTCGTCGACAGGTCGGGGGTGGTGAACCCGTCGGGGTGCGGCGTGCCGGCGAGTCGGGCGGCGAGGACCCGAGCCATGTCGTAGCCGGGGGCGACCAGGCCGAGGCAGCGGCCCTCCACCGAGGCGACCTCGCCGATGGCCGAGACGTGCGGATCGGAGGTGGCCAGCTGGGCGTCGACGACCACGCCGCCGCGCTCGGCGACCTCGAGGCCCGCGTCGCGGGCCAGCTGGTCCCGGGGCCGGATGCCGGCGGAGAACACGACGATGTCGGCCGGGATCGGCGCGCCGTCCTCGCGGTCGAGCGTGCAGACGGTGGCGCCCTCGTCGCCGGGGTCGTCGCCGGTGAGGGCACGCGTGCGCACGCCGGTGTGGATGCGGATGCCGAGCTGCTCGACCTCCCGGCGCAGCAGGGCGGCCGCACCCTCGTCGAGCTGGGCGGGCATCAACCGGGGTGCCATCTCCACGACGTGGGTCTCCAGGCCGAGCAGGCGCAGGGCGTTGGCCGCCTCGAGGCCGAGCAGGCCCCCGCCGACGACCACCCCGGTCCGGACCCACGGTTCCTCGGCGTGGGCGCGGATCGCGGCGAGGTCGTCGAGGGTCCGGTAGACGAAGGTGCCGGGGCGGTCGGCGCCCGGCACCGGGGGGACGAACGGCGCCGAACCGGTGGTGAGGACGAGGTGGTCGTAGGCCTGCACCCGCCCGGTGCGGGTCGTGACGGTGCGACCGGCGCGGTCGACGGCCACGACCTCCTCGTCCACGACGACGTCGATCCCGTGGGCGGCGGCGAACCCGGGTGCGACCATCGACAGCTCGTCGGGCTCCACCCCGTCGAAGACCGCCGAGAGGCGGACCCGGTCGTAGGCCACCACCGGCTCCTCGCCGAACACGGTGATCGCCCAGCGCTCGTGCGCGCCGAGAGCCACGAGCTCCTCGAGGAGCCGGTGGCCGACCATGCCGTGGCCGACCACCACCAGACGGGGGCGTGCGGCAGCGGTGTCGTGGGGGGTGGGCTCGATCACGGCCGTCACCGTGACGCCGGGCTGTTGCCCACCGGTTGCCCGGCCGTGACGCTCGTTCGACGGGCGCCGCGCACCCGACTGACCCCGGTGAGCGCCACCTCACAGCGTCGCCGGGCCCGGCGAGAGGACCCCGTCACCGAGAATTGCGGCGGTTGGTCAGGGGGCTCCTGACCGGGAGACGGCAGAGTGGTGGGATCGTCTGCCGAAGTGCGCGATCGGGTACTGGGGGGACGACGGGCGCGAGCTGTTGCGCCCTCTGCCTGGAAGGGAACACGTGCTCACCAAGAACTGGAACGCCAAGACCGGACGGTTCGACGTCACCTTCGACCTCCCCGCGGAGCTCGAGATCGAGCAGGCGGCCGTCGTCGGGGAGTTCAACGACTGGTCCGAGACGTCGGCCCCGATGTCCAAGCGGGACGACGGGTGCTGGTCGGCCACGGTGTCGCTCGACCCGAGCCGCTCCTACCGGTTCCGGTACCACCTCGGCGAGGACCGCTGGGAGAACGACTGGAGCGCGGACAGCTACGTGGGCAACGACTTCGGCGGCGCCGACTCCGTCGTGACCACCCCCGAGGAGCCGGTCGCGCCGCCGCCGGCGAAGGCGGCAGCGCCGAAGAAGGCCGCAGCCAAGAAGGCGGGGGCGAAGAAGGCCCCGGCCAAGAAGGCCGCCGCGAAGAAGGTGGTCCCCGCCGTCGGGGAGGCCGCACGGGAGAAGGTCGCCAAGAAGGCGAAGAAGGCGGCCACGAAGGCCACCAAGCGCACCTGAACACCGCTCGGTCCCGCCGGCGCACCGGTCGCGCCGGGCCGGCCACCCCCCGTGGCGACCTTGGACCCGCAGATGGCGATCCGGTGACGATCCGTCGTCTCCGCGACCGCACGACGGCGAACGGGGGGAGACTTCCCGGGTGGCGTCCGCTCGCGCGGGCGGTCCGGAGGTGAGGCCACATGCGGGTCAGGACCGGGGATCCTGCAGCGGTGCCGACGGCGATGCCGACCGGCGCGCCTCGGTGGCTGCCCGATGCCGCGCACGACGACCGGGCCCTGATCGGGGCCAAGGCGGCCAACCTCGCCGTCGCCCGCGGCCGCCGCCTGCGGGTGGTCGACGGCTTCGCGGTGCCGGTCCCGGTGGTCGATGCCCACCCGACGAGCCCGCCCGACGCAGTGCGGGCGGCCTGGGCGGAGCTCACCGACGGCGGCGCCGCCCCCGTGGTCGTGCGCTCGTCGGCGCCAGGTGAGGACCTCGCCGCCACGTCGATGGCCGGCGTGTTCGAGAGCGTCATCGACGTGACCGGCTGGGACGCCTTCGTGCAGGCCTACGCCCGCGTCGTGGCCTCGGGGCGCGACGCCCCGATGGCGGTGCTGGTCCAGCGTTTCGTCCGACCCGAGCTCGGCGGCGTGCTCTTCGGGATCGACCCGGTCACGGGACGGACCGACCGTGCCGTGATCGTCGCCGTCGAGGGAGGCCCGCACCGGCTGGTCAGCGGCGAGGTGGAGGGCCGGCGCGCCGTGGTCGACCACGCCGGCCGGGTGCGCGACGCCGACGGTGACCCGGGTCCGACCCTCACCGGCGCGCAGCGACGGCACCTGCTCGCCCTGTCCCGGCGGGCGCAGCGCACCTTCGGGGGTCCGCAGGACATCGAGTGGGCCATCGTCGACGGCCACCTGCTGCTCCTGCAGAGCCGGCCCATCACGACCACGGCCGCCGTCGGCACCGGTCCCGTGCTCGGGCCCGGCCCCGTCGCCGAGACCTTCCCCCACCCGCTGACCCCGCTCGAGCAGGACCTGTGGGTGGCACCGCTCGCCGAGGCGGCCGCCCACGTCCTGGCGCTCACCGGCGCCGCCACCCGTCGCCGCCTGCGCCAAGGCCCGGTGATCACCGTGGTCGACGACCAGGTCGCCGCCGACCTCGGTCTGCTGGGCGGTGCGACGGCGCACGGCTGGGCCAGGCGGGCCCTCGACCCCCGCCCCCACGTCCGCCGACTGGTGGTCGCCTGGCAGGTCGGCCGGCTGCGGGGGGCCCTGCCTGCGCTGGCCGACCGGCTGCTCGCCGAGGTCGACGGGGCCCTGTCGTCGGTCCCCCCGCCGTCCACGCTCACCGACGTGGACCTGGTGCGGGTGCTCGACAACGCGTCCTCCTACCTGCGCAGCCTCCACGGCCACGAGATGCTGGCGGGGACGCTGCTCGCCGACGTCGGGACCACGGGTGCCGAGGCTGCCATGGCCGCCGTGGCCCACGGGCGGTCGCAGGGCTGGTCCGACGACGACATCGTCGCCCGGAGCCCGGTGGCCCTCGCCCTCACCGCCCCCACCCTGGGCCACCGACACCCGCTGCCCGAGGTGGGCGACGCCGTGCCGCCCTCGGAGGAGCTGCCCGTCCGGGAGCAGCTGCGCCTGCGGGTGCGCTGGGTCCACGAGCTGACCCGGTCGGTGGTACGCGAGCTCGACCGTCGCCTCACCGAGCGCGACCTGCTGACCGGTACCAGCGTCGCAGACCTGGGACGGGGGGAGCTGCTCCTGGCGCTCGACGGCATGCGCGTCTCCGGGACGCGCTCCGGCGCTGCCGTGGTCCCGCTGCCGCCGGCGTTCCGCCTCTCGGCGGACGGCGCCGTCGTGGCCGAGGCACGGGACGGTGCGCCCGACGCGGTCGGCGCCGGCGGCGGGCGGGGCACGGGACGGGTCGCGTTCGAGGAGCCGGCGGTGGGCGACGTGCTCGTGGTCCGCTCCCTCGACCCGGGGCTGGCGCCACTGCTCCCCCGCCTGGCCGGCCTGGTGGCCGAGACGGGCAGCCCGCTGTCCCACCTCGCCATCCTCGCCCGGGAGCATGGGGTGCCGGTGGTCGTGGGCCACCGCCGCATCCGCGACCTGGTGGCCCCGGGGGACGTGGTGGTCGTGGACGGGCGCAGCGGCACGGTCGAGGTGCTCGGGTCCCCCACCGGGCAGGCGATCCGATGAGGCGGATCGCGCTCGGCCTGCCCCTCGCCATGGGCCTGGTCTGTGGCACCTACACCATCGTGTACCTGGTGCGGTGGGAGTGGAACCGGGCCATCATCGCCGCCCTGTTCTTCATCGCCGTCGAGGTCGTGTTCGTGGCCATGGTCGTGGTCGACCGGCTCCGCTCGCTCGAGGCCCGGATCGACGCGCTCACGGCCCGCCCGGCCCCGGCCGAGCCGAGCGTCCTGCAGGCGATCTCGGACTCGGCGCCACCGCCGAGGGACCAGTTCGGCTGGCTGCGCGACCAGGTCGGCGGCACCAACGTCTTCCTGCCCGTCCTGCTCGGCGCCGGCGTCCTCGCCTCGTCGCTGGCCTGGGTGGTGGAGCACGTCGCCCGGTCCACGCTCTCACCGGTCCGCGAGCGCCGGCTCGCCGAGAGCCTCGACGTGCTGCGCCCGCCCACCGGGGGCTTCCTCGCCACCGACGTGCGCCGGTCGGCCCCGCCCCGGGCCGGGCGGGCGGTGCACTGGCTCGGGGTCGTCGCCGTGCTCGCCGCCACCGGAGGGGTCACCGCCGCCGCCGTGGACTTCGTGGCCGACCGCACCCAGAGCCGACCGGACCAGCGTGCCCAGGGGGTGGAGACCCACATCGACCTCGTGCTCTACGGCGCGGTCGCCGCCAACGACCCGGAGCGGGCCTTCGGGCACCTGTGGTCGGTGTGCACCGGACCCGACGTCTTCCGCATCCGCGACCTGCCCGAGCCCGAGATCGACCACGCCCCGCCCCTGCACTTCCACGTCGCGGTCCCCGTCGACGTCGGCGACCGGGCCATGGACCGCCTGCGGGGGTGCCTCAACGACACCACCCTCGACAAGGTGCAGGGCCGGGTCGTCCAGGTGCGGACCTCCGCCGCCAGCTGACCGGGGAGCGCCTAGGTCAGGTTGTGCCAGATGCGGCGGGGCCCGTCCAGCACCCGGCTGACCAGGGTGACGCCCACGCCGGGGCGGTCGTAGGAGCCGTTCGCGGTCTTCACCGCGAAGGCGATCTGCTCCAGCGACGGCGGACCCACCGACAGGTTGTGGCGCAGGGCCGCCATGCCATCGGCCTGTCCGGTGGCGTTGAGGTACCAGGCGGTGAGCGCCCCGGTCCGGCCGACGCCGGCACCGCAGTGCAGGAAGACCTTGCCGTCGGCCTCCTCGACGATGCGCAGCAGCGCTCGGGCCTGGTCCGCCGAGGGCAGCTGACCGTCGCGGATCGGGAGGTGGAACCGCTCCATGCCGAGCTCGGCGAGCACCGCCCCGCGGGACGCCAGGTCCGCTTCGGCCCGGAGGTCGACGACCGTGGTGACCCCCAGCGCCGCCAGGTCGCGGAGGCCCTCCGCCGAAGGGGCTGCGCCGCGGAGCACGCGCTCGTCGACGACGTGGAGGTTGTCGATGCCGTCGGCGTCCGCCGCCGCGGCCGGCGACGCCCAGCGGAACCACAGCGTGGACCCGAGGATCAGGCCGTTGCCGATGAGCAGGAAGGCGACGAAGCCGACCAGGGCGCGGCGCACCAGGCGCGGCCAGCGCCGCACGGCCTCCTCGACCACGGAGCCGCGGTCGATCACGTCTGCTCCGAGCAGCTCGACCGGCCGCTCCAGCACCTCGATGGGCACGGGTTCCCCTCCCAGGGTCTCGCTCGACTCCCCTACCCATCGGCGCGGACGGGAACCACCTTGAGGTGCAGCGGGTACCGGATCAGTCCACGAGGGTGGGAGTCGGGGCCGGCATCGCCGCATCCGCCGACGGGGCCGACATCGCCGTGCGCATCTGGCGGTCGGCGAACTCCCGGTCCTCGGACCGCAGCCGCTCGACGAACTCCGCTGCCGGCATCGGGCGGCCGAGGTGGTAGCCCTGCATGCGGTCGCAGCCCTGGGAGACCAGGAACCTCCGCTGGTCCTCGGTCTCCACGCCCTCGGCCACGAGCGTCATGCCGAGGGTCTTGGTCATGGCGATGGTGGCAGCGACGATGGCAGCCGAGCTCGGCGTCATCGCCTGCACGAAGGAGCGGTCGAGCTTGAGGGTGCTCACCGGCAGCTCGCCCAGGTACTGCAGCCCGCAGTAGCCGGTGCCGAAGTCGTCGATGGCGGCCTTCACGCCCAGCTGGCGCAGCTCGCGCAGGCGTTCGGCGACCAGCTGGACGTCGTCGACCGCGGCGTTCTCGGTGAGCTCCACGACCAGCCGGGACGGGTCGGCGCCGCTCTCGCGCAGCGCGCTCGTGATGGAGGTGACCAGGTCCTCGCGGAAGTGGCGGGGGCTGACGTTCACGGTCACGAAGCGGTCCCCCAGGCCGAGCCTGGACAGCTCGGCGAGCTGCTTGCAGGCGGCGCGGATGACCCAGTTGCCGAGATCGATGATGAGCTCGGACTGCTCGGCGATCGGGATGAAGTCGTTCGGCGGCACCATCCCCTTCTCGGGGTGGATCCAGCGGACCAACGACTCGGCACCGCTCGTGCGACCGTCGGAGGCCTCCACGATCGGCTGGTAGTAGAGGACCAGCTCGTCGTTGGCGATGGCGTGGTGGAGCTCGGTCTCGAGCTCGAGGCGCGTCGCCGCCTGCTCGTGCAGCGTGGCGCTGAACATCTCGACGCCGGCGCCGCCCCGGTCCTTGGCCCTGTACATGGCGGCGTCGGCGGCGCTCAGCAGGTCGCCGGGGAGCGACCCGTCGTAGGGGAACACCGCGGCGCCGATGCTGGCCCCGCCGTGGATGGCGTGGGCGCCGAGGTCGACCGGCTCCCGGAGGGCGTCCAGGATGCGGCCCGCCACCAGGGACACGTCGTCTGCGGAGCGCAGGTGGGGCAGGAGCACCGCGAACTCGTCGCCGGCGAGGCGGGCCACGGTATCCTCGTGGCGAGCGCACTCGGCGAGGCGCCGGGCGGTCTCGCGCAGGAGGTGGTCGCCGGCTTCGTGGCCGAAGGTGTCGTTGACGTCCTTGAACCGGTCGAGGTCGATGTAGAGCACGCCGACGGGGACGTCGTTGCGCACCGCGTGGGCCAGGGCCCGCTCGAGGCGGTCCGTGAAGAGCAGGCGGTTCGGGAGCCCGGTGAGCACGTCGTGGGTGGCCTGGTGCTCGCTGCTGGCCCGCTCCTGCAGGAGGCTCACGATGTGCACGGCCAGGACCAGCCCGATGAGGCCGGCGCCGACGGCCACCGCCCCGGAGACCGAGACCTCCCAGACGACCTGGGCGGCGAGCACGAACGGGGCGGCCACGACCGCGACGACCACGATGGCCGCATGGGCCGACGAGAACAGCGGCGGCTCGACGGGGATGATGGCGGGACGGTCGACCGCGGCGTCGTAGAGCGTGCCGAGGCCGATGGCGAGCAGCGCCACGGCGATGGGGGCCGCGGACGCGATGCCGGGGTCGGTGCCGCCGGCGATGTGGACGGCGGCCACCAGGTGGCCGACGAGGAGGGCGGCGACGGAGGCGGCGACGACCACCACCGGGCCCCGGCGGGCGGCGACGTTGGTCAGCGGTCGGGCGATCACCACCGCGAGGGCGACGTCGAGGCCGACCACGAGGGATCCGAGCGATGCGCCGGCCGGCTCCCATCCGGTGGTCTGCGACACGCGGTTGACCACCACCTGCAGGGCGATGGCAGCGGCCGCGCCGACCAGTGCGGCCTCGACCACCACGTCGCTGGCCCGCACCAGCCGGTAGCGGCCCACCATGAGGATCATCGCCCGGCTGAGCACCGGGTACGCCACGACGGCGGCGAGCGGGCGCCAGAGCGTCTCGGTGGCGACCCCGCCGCCGGCGGCCACGGCCGGCAGGCCGGCGTCGGCGATGGTGAGGACGGCGAGGCCGAGGGCGGCCACGACGCGGCCCCGCAGGAGGGCGACGTCGCGGTCGAGGCCGACGGCCACGGCCATGGCCACGACCCCGACGGCACCGGCGACGCGGACGACCGAGGGTGCCGACCAGCTCACGGCGAGCACCACCAGGGCGACGGCCGACACGACGGCCAGCTCCGGCCGGGCGAGGGCGTGCCGGAGCTCGATGCGCGCCGACGGGACCCGTTCGTCGAGGATGGCGTCAGCCGCCGCGGATGCATCGATGGCAGTCAGGCTGGAGACATCGGCACGTGCGGAACGGCACCACATGGCCCGATCGTGTCATTCGTGTGGACCCCCGCCTTCCGGGTCGGCGCATTCGCGGCAAACGTCCGGCTCCGCCGGGCACAGCCGGTCCGGACCGCTCCCCTAACCTCCGCACGATGCCCATCCGGATCGTGCTCGCCGACGATCACTACCTGGTCCGTGAGGGCCTGGCAGCGCTCATCGGCACCGAACCGGACCTGGTGCTGGTGGCCACCTGCGAGGACCACGACAGCGCGCTCGCCGCCGTCGAGGCCCACGCCCCGGACGTCCTGGTGACCGACATCCGGATGCCACCCACCGGCACCGACGAGGGCGTCCGGCTCGCCGCCCACCTCCGCCGGACGCAGCCCGAGACCGGTGTCGTGGTGCTCAGCCAGTACGTCGAGCCCGGCTACGCCCTGGCACTGCTCGAAGACGGCTCCGCCGGTCGGGCCTACCTGCTCAAGGAGCGAGTGTCCGACCTCGACGAGCTGGTCGCCGCCGTGCGGGCCGTGGCTGCTGGTGGGTCCTGGATCGACCCGAAGGTGGTCGAGGCCCTGGTCTCCAGCCGCAGCACCCCGGCCGACTCCCCGCTCCGGCATCTCACGCCCCGCGAGCTCGAGGTCCTGTCCGAGATCGCCACGGGCAAGAACAACGCCGCCATCGCAGACTCGCTGGTGCTGTCGGGGCGGGCCGTCGAGAAGCACATCAACTCGATCTTCTCGAAGCTCGGGCTCTCCGAGGAGCCCTCTGTCCACCGGCGGGTCGCCGCCGTCCTGCTCTACCTCGGCGCCGCTGCCTGAACCGGACATCCTGGACGGGTGCTGGCACCACTGCGGTTCCACCGGCACCCCTCCTCCCCGTGCCGACAGGGAGATGGGACGATGACGCCGACATGACCCCCGCTGCGACCCCCGTGCTCGTCGTCGACGACCAGGCACCCTTCCGCGCCATCGCACGCCAGGTCGTGGAGCTGACCCCCGGCTTCTCCCTGGTCGGCGAGGCCGAGTCCGGGGAGGACGCCGTGCGCCTGGCCGCGGAGCTGGAGCCGGACGTCGTGCTCATGGACATCAACATGCCAGGCATCAGCGGCATCGAGGCGACCCGCCAGATCATCGCTGCCGCTCCTGGCACGAAGGTGGTGCTGCTCTCGACCTACCGGGAGAGCGACCTCCCGGCCGACGCGCTCGACTGCGGTGCCCGCTGCTACGTGCACAAGGAGGACTTCGAGCCCGGCGTGCTGCTCGACGTCCTCGCCGATCTGCCCCGCGACGCCTGATCGTCGCCGATCAGGCCTCGGGCCGGTCGATCGCGGCATCCGGGATCCGCCCGGAGACCCGGGTGCCCAGCCCCGGCGCGGACCAGACCTCGACCGATCCGCCGATCGCGCCCAGGCGGTCGGCCATGTTGACGAACCCGTGGCCGCGGACGCCCTCGGCCAGGTCGAAGCCGGCCCCGGTGTCGCGGACCTCGAACGAGAGCCCGTCCTCGTTCGCGGCGACCGCGATGGCGATCGAGGCCGACTCGCCGGCGTGCTTGCCGGCGTTCTGGAGCGCTTCGAGGCAGCAGAAGTAGACGGCGGCCTCGACGTCCTGGCGGTAGCGCCCGACCTCGTCCGTCTCGACCGTGGTGGGCAGGGTCGCCCGGCCTGCGGCGGCCCGGAGCGCCTCGGGGAGCCCGCGGTCCATCAGCAGCGGCGGGTAGATCCCGTGCGCCAGGGCACGCACCTCCTCCACCGTCGCCAGCACGTCCTCGCGAGCCTGCTCCACCATGGCGAGCGCCTCGCCCGGGTCCCTCTCCCCGATGCGCTGGATCAGCCGGAGCTTCACGGCAAGGGCGACCAGGTGCTGCTGAGCGCCGTCGTGCAGGTTGCGCTCGATCTTGCGCCGCTCGGCATCGCCGCTCGCCACGATGCGCGCCCGGGATTCGAGCAGCTCCTCGTTCTTGCGCTCGACCTCCTCCAACGTGGCCTTGAGCGCGTTGTCGAGCTCGCTGTTCTGCAGGGCCAGTCCGACCTGGCGGGCCAGCTCGGTGAGCACCCGGTCGTCCTCCTCGGAGAAGTCGTCATCGCCGGACGGGCGCTCCAGGACGAGGATCCCGAACAGCTGGCCCGAGTGGGTCATCGGGGCGATGCGGAGGGGTCCGTCACCGCGCCCCTGCAGCGCGTCCGGGAGCCAGACCGAGGCCCAGCCCCGGCTGCAGACCCCGGCCCGGGTCACGACCGGCAGCTCCGCCGAACCGAGGCGGATGGTGCCGGGACCGGCGTCCGGCACGGAGGCGGCACGAGACAGGCGACCGTCGACCCCGGTCCAGACCTCGGCGGCTCGGAGCGAGAAGTGCTTCTTCGAGAGCTCGACGAGCTGCAGCAGCAGCTCTTCCATCGGCAGGGAACGGGTCATGCGCGACCCGAAGGTGTCCAGGGCCTGGGCCGGGTCCAGCGGGGCGCCGTAGACGAGGCGGTCGGCCGCGACGGTCAGGCGATCCCGAGCGGGCAGGTACAGCAGCGCCGAGACGCCGGCGGCGAGCATCGACAGCACGAGGACGGAGCGCTCGGCATCCGTGGGCACCCGGCCGAGCCCGACGACGACCAAGAGGTAGACGACGACGACCACGGCCGTCAGACCGGCCGCCGAGACGGCGTGGGACAGCATCCGATCGACCGTGCCGACGAGTCTCGGCGAGGACGACGCCGCGAGCGCTGCCGCGACCAGGAGCAGGCTGGCCCCGACCACGACGCCGGGGTCGTCGGGCCAGTCAACGAGGAGGCCGAGCGCGAAGGTCACGACCGCGACCTCGATCACGAGGGCGAGCGAGAGGCCGAGCCACTGCATGCGCTGCCGGGCGGTGCCCCGGGCGGCCAGGTAGGCGCGGTGGGACATGGCCAGCCCGACCGCGACGAGCGCGAGGCCAAGCACGACGATCGGCCACCTGGAGGGATCGGGCCGGCTGGCCCAGTGCACCAGCCCGGTCGCCACCGCTGCGACGTCGCCCGCCAGCACGGCCGAACGAGCCGCCGACGACGGGATCTGGCCGTCGGGCAGGGCCACGAGTCCGTGGAACGCGGCGGCGACGACGAGCGGTCCGGCGATGCTCGCCACCGCACCCGCCCAGTCGGTGCCGGGCTCGCTCACCAGCACCGCCGAGGCGAGGAACTCCACGCTCGCCACCGTCAGGCCGCCGAGCACGATGACGCCGAGGGGCCGGGTGTGGGCCGCTCGCCAGGTGGCTCGACCAGCGGCAGCGAAGGCGAGGACGAGGACCATGCGCACCACCGCGCCGGCGTCGACCCGGTCGGCGTCGGCGAGCACGGCGAGTGCGGATGCAGCCAGGAGGACCGGGAGGGCGACGAGGGGCACGACTGCGAGTCCGCCCGCCGGGGCGGCATCGAGGGCTGCGGTGATCGGCGGTGCGGCGGTGGTCACGGACTCGGCCTCCGGGGTGGGGTGACTGGTGGCGTGGCGGACCGAGGGCATCACTCGGCTCGCAGGACGTCGGCGGGACGGACCCTGGCGGCGAGCCACGCCGGGACCGCGGCCACCAGGTTGAGCAGCACCAAGGTGGCGGCGCCGAGCGCGACCACCGCAGCGATCGGCACGACGGGTGCCGGAACGATGCCGACCCCCTCGGCGAGGGCAATCCAGGCCCGGCGGCCGGCGACGATGCCGAGCGGCAGACCCACGACCAGCCCGACGAGGGCGAACGTGGTGGCCTGCCAGGCCACGGTCGCGGCGGCCTGGCGGCGCGCGAACCCGAGGGTGCGCAGGATTGCCAGCTCCCGTCGGCGCCTCGACACCGCGCCGATCATCGCCAGCAGGGCCGCCCCCGTCCCGAGCAGCCCGACCAGCACCGCCGTCAGGACGACGAGGCCGCCCAGCCGATCGAGGCTCTCGAGGTCGCCGGGGAGCCGGGACGTCGTGACGGCGTTGGGGAAGTCCTGCCGGAGCCGCCGCAGTGCTGCAGCGTGATCGACACCCTCGCCGAAGCGGACCACGAACCACACCGGGTTCGCGCTCGCGATCGCGTCCGGGTCGAGCGCATCTACCGCCGATTCGTGGGTGATCGCCGCCTTCCCCGGACCGCCGTTGGATCCGTCCACGTCCTCCACCAGCGCCTGCCCGACGACCTCCATCTCGACCGGTGCGCCGACGAGGCTGACCTCGACAGCGTCGCCGACGGAGACGCCGAGGCGGTCCATGACCCGACCCCCGAGGGCGATCTCGTCGGGCGCGGCCGGCGGCCGGCCCTCGACGACCCGCGGCGAGAGGTCCCCCTTGCCGTCGAACACCGTGACGATCCAGACCCGCTGCCCCTCGATGGTGGCTTCGTTCGGGGCCTCGCCTGCGTAGCCAGCGATGTCCGGGTTCTCGTCGAGGCGGGCGGCGACCGCCTCCGCAGCCTCCGGCGAGGCGGCGTTGCCCACGGCGGCGTCGCCGTAGGCGCCGCGTCGGGCCGGGTCGTCTCGGACTAGTCCCATGCTGGCGCCGACCGTGGCCGCGGCCACGACGACCCCGGCGGCGACCGCCACGCCCACGAGGGCGCTGCGCACCGGCACCGACCCGCCACCCTGCTCGACCTGGAAGGCGAACCGCACCCCTGTGGTGGGCACCGGGCTGAGACCCCGGGCCGTGAGGGCGTCGGCGATGTGCGACGACCGCGGTCGTCGACTCGCCACAGCCCGCCGGCCGGCCACGAGTGCACGGCCCAGCACCGCCGCCACCGACCCGAGCGCGACGGCCGCCAGCACGAGGACGTCGACCTCGAGTCCGGGATCCAGCTCTGCCCTCCTCGCCATCCCGAAGGGGACCCAGTTGGAGGCGACGGTGGCGCCGACGGCACCGAGCGCCGCGCCCGCTGCGCCGACGAACAGCCCTTCGAGCGCGCCGATCGCCGTCCGTCCGCGTGGTCCGAGCCCGAGGTCCTCGAGCACGCGGTTGCGCGCCAGGTCGGCGCCGGCCTTCCGGCGGAGGAGCAGCCAGACCAGGCCGAGCCCCGTGACCCCCGTGACGCCGGCGACGGCCACCATCCCCCGAGCCTCCACGTCCACTGCGTCCTCGATGCCGTCCAGGACGTCGCTGCTGCTGTTGATCGACTCGGTCTCGATGCCGAACCGATCGGGGATCCGCTCCTGCAGCGCAGCGCCCACGTCGTCGAGCGTGGCCCCGTCTGCCAGGTCGAAGACCACGCCCACCCCGTAGCGGGCGAGGTCCGGCCCGTGCGCGGCCCAGTAGGCCGGGGTCAGGTGCAGCCCGCTGTGGTCGACGTAGATGCCGGTCTGGTCGAGGGCGACGGCCGTGAGGTCGATGGGATGGCGGTAGATCGCCTCGACCCGCAGGTCGACGGCCGGACCGTCGGGGCGGACGTCGGCGCCCTCGCCGGCCGGCCCGAACTGGTCGGTGGTGTAGGGGGCCACCCGGTAGGTGTCCCCGACCTCGAGCCCGGCACGGGCGGCGAGCTCCTCGTCCACGGCCACCGCGCCGGGATCATCGTCGTCCGGCCACGAGCCGGCGACGATGAGGGGACGACCGAAGACCATCTCTCGTCGACCGGGGTCGAGCTCGGCGTTGCCGAGCAGCCGCTGCCGGTCCCCGTCGCGGTCCGTGCCCTCCATGATCAGGAGCGTCGCCCTGGTCGCCTGGTCCACCTCGGGCAGCGCCTCGACCACGTCCTTCAGCTCCGCGGCGTCGTCGGCGAAGAACGGGACCTCGGGGTCGACCTGACCGAACACGGTCCCGTCACCGGTGGCGGCGGCGTGCTCGACGAAATCCGGGAACGCAGCGGCCGTGCGCCGGGCGCCCGCGACGAGGCCGGCGACCGAACCGCTGGCGAGCCCGACCATCAGCACCAGGCCGACCGTGGGCAGCGCACGCCGTCGCATGCTCCGGCGCATCACGTACCAGGCGGTCGGGACGGGGCTCACTCGGACCTCAGGACCTGGCCGGGGCGGCGGGCCGCCGCGGTTCCCGGCCACCAGCTCAGGGCGAGTGCGAGCAGGAGCGCCGCAGAGACGATCCCGACGATGACCAGCGCTGGCACCGTCGGCGCGTCCAACATCCCCTTGCCCCCGATGACGAGGGTCCAGGCGGAGCGCCCGGCGGCGATGCCGAGGGGTGCCCCCAGCACCGCCCCGAACAGCGCCGTGGCCAAGCCGGTGACCACGACGACCGATCGGACCTGGCCCCGGCGCATGCCGAGGGCTCGCAGCGTGGCCAGCTCGTGGCGGCGACGGCGGGCGCCGACCACGAGGCCGTGTGTCAACCCGGCCACCCCCAGGGCAGCGAAGAACGCGCCGAGCGCCACCACGATGGGCATGACCAGATCGAGGTTCTCGAGGTCGCCGGGCAACCGGGGTCGGGCGTAGACGGCGGAGAAGTCGGCGAGCTGGCGCTCCATCAGCGAGCCTTCGAGCTCGCTGGCGTCGAACCCCTCGCGGTAGCGCACGAGCAACGACGAGAACCCGTCGGAACGGCGGTACCGCTCCAGCCCCTCGCTGCTGACGAGCGCTCCGGTGCCCGGATCCTTGGTCTCCACGGGAGCGAAGACGGCGATGCCGACGACCTCGACCTCGGGCACGGACCCGCCCGCGGCATCGGTCATCGCGACCGCGTCGCCGACGCCCACGCCGACGGCCTCGGCGGTGCGCGCCCCGAGCGCAACCTCGTCGTCGTCGACCGGGAGGCGTCCATCGCGGAGCGGAGGCGCCAGGTCCCCCGTGTGCTCGTCGAACGCGAACCCCGGGATGATCGCGCCGTTGATCTCCAGTCGGGCGGTGCGTCGCTCTGCGATCGCCTCCACACCCGGGTCGGCGGCCAGCTCCTCGACCAGCGCCTCGGGGTCGTCGGTGTACAGGTCGGGTTCAGCCGACCACGTCCACCCCTGGCGGGCCGGGTCGTCGACGAGGGCGTCGAAGCTGCGCACCACGGTGGCGGTCCCGACCACGCCGAGCACGCCCACCACCGAGGCGGCGAGCGCGGCACCGATCGGCACCGTGCGTCCGGCGGTGCGGCGGTCGAAGGCGTGGCGGACACCGATGGACGCGCTCGGCCGGAGCGGCAGTGAGCTCCACGGCTGCCGCACCAGCGGCTTGCCGCCCCTCCGTGCCAGCCGCTGCACGGCCGAGAGCGACCACAGCGCCGTCGCGGCCAGCAGCACGACGGCACCGAGGGCGAGCACCAGCACGTCGACCTGCACCCCGGGGTCCGGCTCGACGTGTCGGGCGACGCTGACCGGGAACCGACCGGAGGCGACC
This sequence comes from Acidimicrobiaceae bacterium, assembly GCA_036675575.1. GTDB lineage: Bacteria > Actinomycetota > Acidimicrobiia > Acidimicrobiales > Salinilacustritrichaceae > Salinilacustrithrix. Next base: position 3,892 of record JAKFET010000285.1, on the reverse strand, counting down.
AGCGCGCCGCCGACAGCCAGCGCGGTTCCGAGGGCTCCGCCGACCAGTGGCACGGCCGCGCCTGCGATCGCCCGTTGGCGACGGTCGCACCCGACGGCACCGAGGGCGCGCATGGCGTCCTGGGACGCCGCGCACTGGCGGGTGACGGCGCCGCCCACGGCGACGGCACCTGCGACCGCGGCCACGGCCGCGAACGCGGCGAGCGCCCGGGCGAGGACCCGGGTGGCGTCCTGGGTGCTGCGACCGAAGTCCTCCGCCGCCGAGCCGACCTCGAAGCTCCCGTCACCCACGATCCGGCGGACCTCGGTGTGCAGGTCCTCCACGTCGGCCCCCGCCACCAGGTCGACCCCGAGCAGGCCGCCGAGGGCACCGACCCGGCCGTCCAGCGTCTGGTGCGCAGCTGCGCTGACGAGCAGGACGCCGCCCTGGCTCACCTCGGCGCCCTGCAGGTCGGTCGCCTGCCGACCGATCCCGACGATGCGCAGGTCGACCGTCGGTCCGCCGAAGCCCTCGAAGGTGCCGCCGTCGTTCAGCCCGGCGAGCTGCTGCGGGGTGAACGTGGCCACCTCGATGTGGTCGCCGACGGACAGGCCGGTCTGCTCCGAAGCGAGCTCGTTCAGCAGGACCTCGTCGGGCGTCTCGGGCGCAGGCATGCGTCCCTCGAGCACGAGCGGTCGATCGAGCTCGGTGCTCCACCGCCCGTCCGGTGAGGCGTAGATCGCCAGGTCGACCTCGGTGTGCAGCGACTCATCGGTCGGCAGCACCGGGATGATCTCCAGGCGACCCGACGCTTCGACCACATCGAGCCGTTCGATCTCGCCGAGGATCCCGTCAACGTCGCCGTCATCGACCTGCACCGACGCATCCCTGGTCGCCGTCCGCTCGACGAACCGCTCGTACGCGCTGCCGGTCCGCCTCGCACCGGCAGCCGTCGCCAGCACGACACCGCCGACGGGGGCGACCAGGAGCGCGATGGCCAGGACCCCGCGAGAGCGAGCGCGGAGCTCTTTCGACATGAGCCACGGGAGCACGCCCATCACTCGGTCCTCAGCACGTCGGCAGGACGGGCCCGTGCGACGAGCCGCCCGGGGACGGCGGCGATCAGGTTGACCAGGGCGAGCAGGGCACCGACGACGACGACCAAGGGCAGCACCCCCACCTGCGGTCCGGTCGGGGCGCCCAAGCCGGCGGCGACCGCGAGCCACGCCTGCCGTCCGACGAGGACGCCCGCAGGCACGCCCACCAGCCCGGCGACCACGCTGAGGGCCGTGGCCATGTAGGCCAGGACCGCAGCGAGCTGGCGTGGTCGCGCCCCGAGGGCCGCCAGCACGGCGAAGTCACCACGGCGCCGGCGGACCGTCACCAGCAGGAGGTGCACGAGCGACGCTGCACCGAGGAACCCGACCAGCGCGGCGAAGGCGATGGGCAGCGAGCGGACGCTGTCGAGGCTGGCCACGTCGAGGGGCGGCACGTGCGAGATGATCGTCGGTCCGAAGTGCTCGCGGAGCGACGTCGCAACCGTCGGCACCGATGTGCCCTCCTCGACGTCGATGAGGAAGTGCCGCAGCAGCACGCCGTCGCCGTAGTCGTTGTCGTCGACCCGTACGTCCCCGCCGGAGAAGAGCGGTTCGAGCCCGGCCGGGGCCACGACCGCTCCGTGATCGAGCTCGAACCCCCCCGAGATCAGCTCGTGGAACACGGCCCGGCCGACCACCCGGTACGCGGCCGAGCCCCGGGGACCGTCGAGCACGATCTCGTCGCCGACCCCGACGCCCGCAGCCGCCATGTCGGCCCGACCCAGCACCACCTCGCCGGGGTCGTCGGCGCGGGACCCCTCGACGACCTGCACTCCGGTGCCGCCGACGAGGGTCTGGACCCCGGCGATGGGCAGGTCACCGTCCAGTCCGGCGCCGACCACGAAGTCCTCGAAGCCGGTCCACACGGCGGCGTATCCGGTCACGCCCGGTTCGTCGTCGAGCCAGCCGGGCCCCTCGGTCGGGAGCCGCTCGTCGTCGGCGTCGCCCGCCACCAGGTCCCAGACCCAGCCGTGCTCCTCCGGTCGCTCGACGAACCGGTCCATCGTCTGCGCGAAGACCGCCACCCCGACGACCGCAGCGATCCCGAAGACCACCGCTCCGAGCGAGCTCCGCAGCGGTGTCCGCGCCGTTCGGCCTCCTCCGGTGGACAGCTGCGCCAACCCGGTGACCACCACGACGGGCGGACCCAGGCGGGCTGCCGTGGCAGCCGACCGGCCGAGCAGTCCGGTGGTGACGTGCACCGGCGGACGAGCGGCACGGGCCGCGACGATGACCACCCATGCCAACAGCGTGACGACGACCGTCGCCGCCACACCGACGAACACGGGCGTGTCGACCTGGAGCCCGGGGTCGATCTCGGCGCGCCGCCCGATGCCGATGGGGGTGCGCCCGGTGACCAGGACGGCCAGGACGAGGCCCAGGCCGACGCCGCCCACGGCGACCGGCGCCATGCGCGCCGCTTGCGCATTGGCGAGCTCCCGACCCGTGAGCCCGATGCCGACGAGCACGTCGCGCTGGCGCAGCTCGGTGCGGACCTGGCGGGCCACCGCCTGGGCGACCACCACGGCGCCTGCGAGGGTGGCCAGCCCGGCGAAGACGAGCAGCGCGACCGTCTCGAACCGCACGGTCTGGCGGGCATCGTCCACCGCGTCGGTCGCATCGCTGCGCTGCTCGAGCGAGACCTCGTCCCCGCCTGGCATCGACCGGATGACCGCCTCCACCTGGTCCACGTCGGCGTCATCGCGGAGGAGCAGCTCCACCCCGGCGCCGTCACCGCCGAACGCAGCGACCTCACCCTCGTGCGCGGCCCAGAAGGCCCTGTTCAGGTAGATCTCCCCCGACGCGAGCATCACGGCGTCGAGGTCGGCGGGCTTGATCGGGTTCAGGTCGAACGGGTGCCGCACGATCGCCGCAACCTCCACCGTGGTGCCGGACCCGCCGGGCTCGGGGAAGTCCCCGCCGCCCTCGTACAGCTCCTCGACCTGCTCCGGCAGGAAGAAGCCCAGCTGCAGCTCGTCCCCCACCCTCGCCCCGAGCCGATCTGCAGCGTCCTCGTCGAGGGCGACCATGTCGGCCGGCCCGCCGGCCGGGTCGGTCCCCTCGACGACGTGGGGCCGGAGCAGCCGCTCGCCCCGGGACTCGATCTCGATGAACGGGTTGATCACCCCCGGGGGAAGGGGTCCGGCCTCCGGGCCCTGGACCGTCAGGATGCCGTAGGCCCCGACCGCGCTGCCGGCGACCTGCGGCAGGGAGCGCACGGCGTCGATGTCGATGCTCTCGCCGTAGACCTGGAGGTCCGGTGGCGAGTTGTACTCGAGGAAGCGGTCGAGCGCAGTGGAGGTCCGGCGCGCACCGGCCAGGGCGCCGGCGACGGCACCAGTCGCCAGCGCGACCAGCAGCGTCAGCGCCACCGTGGACGCGGCGCTCCGACGCAACCAGGACCGGGCGAGGATGCCCGACGGACCCACGACCGCTCCCGGCCCTACAGGAGGACGGGTTCCGGCATCGCCGGAGCGTCGGCCTCGGGTGCCTCGACCTTGCCGTCGCGCATGCGCACGATGCGGTCGGCCGCGGCCGCCACCTCGTCGTCGTGGGTGACCATCAGGATGGTCTGCCCTTCGCCGTGCAGGCGGCGGAACAGCTCGAGGATCTCCTGGCCGCCGTCGGAGTCGAGGGCTCCGGTCGGCTCGTCAGCGAGGACGAGCGTCGGCTCGTTGGCGAGGGCACGAGCGATGGCCAGCCGCTGGCGCTGGCCGCCGGACAGCACGGCGGGGAGCTGGCGGGCCTTGTCGGACAGGCCGAGCAGGTCGAGCAGGTCGCGAGCGCGGGTCTCGGCCGGCTTGCGCTTGAGGCCG
>JAKFET010000026.1:0-28904 GCA_036675575.1 Acidimicrobiaceae bacterium | reverse complement strand
GGTTTCGTCAATCCGCCGGTCGTGCACGCGTCCACGGTCCTGTTCCCCGACGGCGACTTCGGCGTGGTCCCACCCGGCGCGACCGGGCCGGGCGCACCGCCCCCGCCGCCCGAGGGCGAGCTGCCCCCGGAGGCGTTCCCGCCCGCCGAGGGCGAGCTGCCCGTGCCGGAGGAGCTCCCGGTGGTCATCCTCCCCGACCCCACACCGGGGCTCAACGCCGCGCTGGCCGACATCGACGTCACCGCCGCGCAGCGACGGCTGGTGGCGGCGCAGCTGCCGGTCTCCGCGGCGGAGCAGCGGACCGCGGCGGCGCGCGACGCCATGCGGGCCGCCCTGGCCGGTCGGCGGACCGTGGCCGACATGGTCCGCCAGGCGCGCGAGCGGATCGGCGCGCTGGCGGTGAACGCGCTGATCTACGGCGCCCCGGCCGGCCTCGAGCCGATCGACCGCGGCGACGCCCTCGACGAGCTGCGGGACCGGGAGCTGCGCGACGTCGTCACCGACCACGTGGACCGCACCTTCGACACCGCCCGGGTCGCCCTCGAGGCCGCCGTCGTGGTGGAGCGCGACGCCACCGGCGCCTACGCCGCGGCCCGGCGAGAGCAGCGGGCCGCCGAGCGGGGCCACCTCTTGGCCCGCGCCGACCTCGAGCGCGCCATCGCGCAGGCCGAGGAGGCCCGCCGCCAGGTGGGCCCGGCGATCCTCGGGATGCCCGTGCTCGACGCCCTCGACCTGGTCACCTGGCACCGCACGTACTACGCCACCGACCCGCCGGTCGCACCGATCACCGACATCATCGACGCCTACCTGCGGGTCGGCATCGAGGAGGGCGTGACCGGTGACATCGCCTTCGCCCAGGCGATCCTGGAGACCGCCGGCTTCACGTCGGGGCACGCCCAGGGGTTCAACTTCGCGGGCATCGGTGCCTACGACCACTGCGCGCCGACGTGCGGGTTCCGGTTCCCCGACCTCGAGTCCGGCGTCCGGGCCCACATCCACCTGCTGCGCGCCTACGCCGACCCCGGGCTCACCTCCGCCCAGCTGGCGTCGGCGCCGAACCCGGCCGTGGCGCCCGAGCGGGTGGGCGTGCGGGGCTGCTGCGCCCGCTGGACCCAGCTCACCGGCGTGTGGGCCACCGACCCCAACTACGACCGCAAGGTGCTCGGCATCTACCGGCTCATGGTCGAGACCGCCCGCTCGCTGGATCGCCTGCAGCCGTAGCGGCTCCGTAGCGTGTCCAGGATGTCCGCCGTCAGCGTCGAGCACCTCGTGGTGCGCCACGGCGACCTCGTCGCCGTGGACGACGTGAGCTTCACGGCCGAGGCCGGCGAGGTGCTCGCCCTGCTCGGGCCCAACGGGGCCGGCAAGACCACGACGGTCGAGGTGCTCGAGGGCTACGGGCGACCCGATTCGGGGCGGGTGCGGGTGCTCGGCCACGACCCCGCCACCGAGCGGGACCGGGTGGTCGGCCGCATCGGCGTGATGCTCCAGGACGGAGGCGTCTACCCCGGCATCCGCCCGCCCGAGATGCTGCACCTGCTGGCGGCGATGTACGACGACCCGGCGGACCCCGACGACCTCCTGGCACGCGTCGGGCTCACCGACCGGGCACGGTCGACGTGGCGCCAGCTCTCCGGCGGCGAGCAGCAGCGCCTGAGCCTGGCCATGGCCCTCGTCGGACGGCCCGAGGTCGTGTTCCTCGACGAGCCCACCGCCGGGGTCGACGTGCGCGGCCGACAGGTCATCCGCCAGATCGTCCGCGAGCTGGCCGACGGGGGGTGCGCGGTGGTGCTGTGCACCCACGAGCTCGACGAGGCCGAGAAGGTCGCCGACCGGGTCGTCATCGTCGACCGGGGGAAGGTCGTCGCCACCGGGACGCTGGACGAGCTGCGGGCCCGGACGAGCGAGGAGGTCCGCTTCTCCGCCATCCCCGAGCTCGACGTCGACGCCCTCGGCCGGCACCTCGAGACGACCGTGACGGAGGTGTCGCCCGGCGAGTACGTCGTGGCCGACCCGGGGCACGACTCGCACCTCACCGCCAAGCTCACCGGCTGGCTGGCCAACCACGACGTGGCCCTCGGCGACCTGCGCGCCGGGCGCCAGCGCCTCGAGGACGTCTTCCTCGTCCTCACCGCCGACGAGTCCGAGCCCGACGTCCGCCGGGCCGTGGCATCGGGGCGGCGGCGCGGGACCGGGCGCCGGGGCCGACGCTCGTGACGGCCCTGTGGGCCCAGCTGCGCACCGAGCTCCGGCTCACCCTGCGCAACAAGGAGTCCCTGCTCCTCACGCTCGGCATCCCGGTCGGGCTGCTCGTGTTCTTCTCCGTCGTCGACGTGCTGCCCCTCGACGACCTGCTCGGGCCGGGCGACGAGCCGGTCGACGTGCTCGCCCCCGGCGTCCTGGCCCTCGCGATCATGTCGATGGCCATGACCGGCCTCGCCATCGCCACCGGGTTCGAGCGGTCCTACGGCGTGCTCAAGCGCCTCGGGACCACGCCGCTCGGGCGACCCCGGCTGCTCGCCGCCAAGATCGGCGCCGTCGTCGTGGTCGAGGCGATCCAGGCGGCGGTCCTCGTCCCCGTGGCGCTGCTGCTCGGGTGGGACCCGACGCTGCACGTCCTGCCGCTCCTCGGCGCGGTCGTCCTCGGCACCGCGGCCTTCGCCGGCCTCGGCCTCTGGATGGCGGGGACGCTGCGCGCCGAGATCACCCTCGCCCTCGCCAACGGCCTCTACCTCGTGCTCCTGCTCCTCGGCGGCTTCGTGATCCCGCTGTCGGAGCTGCCCGATCCCCTCCGCCGCTTCGCCGAGGCGCTCCCGTCGTCGGCGCTGGTGGACCTGGTCCGCGCCGGCTTCGGCGGCACCACCGGCCCGGGCCGGGCCTGGCTCGTCCTCGCCGTCTGGGCCGTCCTCACCCCGCTGGTGGCGGCACGCACCTTCCGCTGGTCCCCCGCCCGCTGACCCACGAACTGGCAGCGCTCCCGTCGCACCCCGCCCGGTTCTGGCAGCGCTCCCGTTGCACCCCACGTCTGGAGCTGGCAGCGCTTCCGTCGGGCGTGCGACGAACGGGCTGCCAGTTTCATCCAGGCTGCGACGAACGGGCTGCCAGTTCCGACGCGGTGCGACGAACGGGCTGCCAGTTCGGAGGATGCTGGAGCTAGAGGAGGGCGAGGACCTTGGCCACGGTGCGAGCGGCCTCGCCGCCGGACTCGATCGCGATGTCGAGGGCCCGGGGCACGTCGAGGTCGTCCATCAGCGCCTCGAGCGCCGCCTGCACCGCAGCCTCGTCCCCGCCCGGGGTGCTGCCGGCGGACCACAGGGCCTCGAGGCGGGACGCGGAGGCGGCGAGATCGTCCTCGACGAAGTCCCACGACTGCGACCACGGGCGGTCGAGCAGGTGGAGGCGCAGCACCTGGGGGGCCCAGCGCTGGAGCAGGTCCACCACGAAGACGAGGTTGCCGGTGGACTTGGCCACCTTCTCGCCGCCGAGCGTGACCGTGCCGACGTGCATCCAACGGCGGGCGAAGGGGGTGACGCCGGTGGCGGCCTCGACGATGGCCTGCTCGTAGGTGTGGTGCGGGTAGGCGAGGTCGGCCCCGCCGGCGTGCACGTCGACCGAGAGCCCGAGGATGGTGGTGGCCATGGCCGCGCACTCGGCGTGCCACCCGGGACGGCCCCGGCCCCACGGGGAGTCCCAGGACGGCTCGCCCTCGGCCGAGCGCTGCCAGATGGCGGCGTCGGCGGGGTCGTCCTTCGCCGGGTCGTCGATGCGACCGCCCCGACGCCCGTACAGCTCGACCGCCTCCGCCTGACTCAGGCCGGAGCGCTTCCACAGGTCGCCGGCGCGGAAGTACACCGATCCGTCCCGCTCGTAGGCCACGCCGCGGTCGAGCAGGACCCGGGCGAGGAACACCACGTCGGTGACGTAGTCGCGCGACGCCGGCTCGAAGGCCGGGCGCTGCACCCGCAGCTTGCGCATGTCGTCCTCGAACTGGAAGGTCTGCTGGGTCGCCAGCGCCGACCAGGTGGTGCCCCGTTCGCTGGCCTCCCGGATGAGCTCGTCGTCGACGTCGGTGATGTTGCGGACGACCTCGGGCTCGATGCCCACGTGCGCCAGGACGCGCGCCAGCGCGTCGACCCACACGAAGGTGGCGGCGTGGCCGATCTGGGTCGTGTCGTACGGCGTGATGCCGCAGACGTAGATGCGGGCCCGCGACAACGAGGGCAGCGGTTCGGACGCGAGTCGCAGGAGCACGGGTGCAGGCTATGAGCCGAGCCGCCAGACCGGGACGCCGAGGGATGGAACGAGCCCGGACGAGGTTCCGGCAGACTCGGGCGGTGCCCGCCCGCTCCCAGCCGCGCCCCGCGGACGCAGACGAGGGCGGCATCGGCACCCGGGGCGAGAGCTCGCTCCACGCCGCCCTCAAGCTGCTCGTCAGCGAGCCGGGCGACCGCTTCGAGGTGCCCCTCGACGGGTTCGTCGTCGACGTCGTCCGGGGCGACACGTGCATCGAGGTCCAGACCGGCGGGTTCGCCGCCATGGGCAACAAGCTCGACCGGCTGCTCGGCGACTTCCACGTCCACGTGATCCACCCGATCGCCGTCGATTCCTGGATCGAGCGGCGGGACAAGCCCACCCGCAAGTCGCCCAAGCGGGGCTGCCTGCACGACGTGTTCGGCGAGCTGGTGTCGGTGCCGACGATGCTCGACCACCCCAACCTCACCATCGAGGTGCTGCTGGTGCAGGTCGACGTGCTGAAGGTCGAGGACCCGGCCCTGCGCCGGCGCCGGGGCGGCTGGCGCACCGTCGACCGCCGTCTGCGCGCCGTCATCGACCGCCACGGGCTGCGCACGCCCGCCGACCTGGCGGCGCTCCTGCCGCCCGGTCTGCCCGACGAGTGGACCACCGCCGACGTCGCCGCCGGTGCCCGCATCCCGCGGCGCACGGCGCAGCAGATGGCCTACGTGCTCCGGGCCAACGGCCTGGCGGTCGAGGTCGGCCGGGACCGGGCCGGCGCCCGGTACGTCACCGCCGGCTGAGCGCCGGCCCGGGACGTCGCGCTCAGGTCGCGGGGATGCAGGCCCGGGCGATCGCTTCGACGTGCCGGGCGTCGGTGCCGCAACACCCGCCCAGCACCTGGAGGTGTGGATGCGAGCCGAGGATGTCGGCGAAGAGCGACGCGAGCTCCATCGGATCGCCCTCGTCCAGCTCTTCGGCTTCGTCGAGCTCCGCATGGCTGGCGCGCGAGGCGTTCGCCCGCAGCAGCCCGATGCGACCGATCGAAGCCGGGTCCGCCTCGAGCGCCTGGGTGAAGTGGTCGGGATGCGCACAGTTGACACCGAAGTGCAGGGCAGCACCGTCGGTCGCCTGGTCCACCTCGGCGATTGCCTCGTGCAGCGGCTGCCCGGTCACGAGACAGCCGTCGGTCTCGACCGTGAACGCGACGACGACGGGGATGTTCGCAGCGACCGCAGCCCGGACGACGCCGGTCGGTTCACCCGCGTGCGTCGCCGTCAGCATGGTGACCCGGTCCGCCCCGGCGGCGGCGAACGCCTCCACCTGGGCCCGGTGGTACTGCTCCGCGACGTCGGGCGTGAGCAGCTCGCTCGGGTCGTAGCCATCGCCCCGCGGGCCGATGTTGCCGCTCACGATGGCTGGGACCTCGGGGTACTCCTCGACGACGCCCCGCAGGAAGGCGACCGCATCCCGGTTCACGCGGTCGAGCTCGGCGGCGCCGTATCCGAGTCGGTCGCCCCAATCGGGGTTGGCCCGCCACGTCGGCGTCTCCAGCACGAGTCCTGCTCCGGCGGTGGCGGCGATGCGCAGGTGCTCGCGGAAGTACTCGGCCAGCAGCTCGCGCCCGGCAGGGTCGTCGAGCAGGGGGAACGAGGCGAAGTCGGGGAGATCGGTGCCCCGGTGGAAGATGAGCCAGGTCTCCAACCCACTGTCCGTGAGCGTCGGCGTCGACATCTCGGCCTTCCCATCGCTGCCCGTCGGATCCGTGTCCATCGGAAGCGTGACACATGGAACGGCATCTGTCCGGTCCCGTCAGGTCCACCCGCTGCCCGATCCACGGCTGGCGGCGCGGCCACCGGCATTGCCCCTGGCCCACTGCAGGGAACTGGTGCACGATGGCCTGAGGCAGACGCTGCTGCGGCGGTCGCCGGGGAGGACGATCACCGATGGACCGCTGGACCCGGCTGCTCGCACTGGTCGCTGGCGGCGCCATCGCCGCCCAGGGCCTCTGGGCCTTCCTCTCCCCGCAAACCTTCTACGACGTGCTCGCGACCTTCGAGCCGTACAACCCCCACTTCGTGCGCGACATCGGCTCGGCGATGTTCGGCGTCGGCGTCGCGGGGGTCGTGGCCGCCCTCCACCCCCGGGCGCTCGTCGCCGGACTGGCCGGCCTCGGCGCGTTCCAGGCCGTCCACGTCGTCTCGCACGTGATCGACCGCGACCGCGGCGGGAACCCCGGGTTCGACATCCCGGCGTTCACGATCCTCGCCGCGCTCACCCTGGCCGCCCTGGTCGTCGAGCTGCGCGGCGGCCAGGCATCCGACCGTCCCCGCTGAACGGTCCGTCGTCGCGGGTCAGGAGGCCCTCAGGTCCTGGGCGAGCATCACGATGATGCCGCTGGGACCGCGGACGTACGTGAGCTTGTAGCTGTCCTCGTACGTCGCCACGCCGCGCAGCGGGTGACACCCGTGCCGTGCCGCGATCGCGAGGCTCTCGTCGATGTCGTCGACGGAGAAGGCGACACGGTGCATCCCGATCTCGTTGGGTTGCGTGGGCTCGGTCTCGATCGCCGCGGGGTGGATGTACTCGAAGAGCTCGAGTCGGCCGACGCCGTCGGGGGTCTGCAGCATCGCGATCCGCGCGTGGTTGCCGTCGAGGCCGACGGCCGTCTCGGTCCATGCTCCGCTGACCGTGTCGCGCCCCACCAACGTCAGCCCGAGATCGGTGAAGAACGCGATCGTCGCTTCGAGGTCGCGCACGGCGATGGCGACGTTCTCGAGCTCGATGGGCACGCCCAGACGGTAACGACCGACGCCTGCGGCCCGCTCAGGGGGCGGGTTCCTTCGGCGCCGGCGCCGACCGCTCGAAGACGTGGGCGACCTCTTCGTAGGTGAGCGCCGGCGGTCCCTCGACCGTGACCGAGCCGTCCTCGGCGACCACCGCCCGGCGGGCCTTCGTGCCACGGTCCTGCTTCCCGCTCCAGCGGAAGAACAGCACGATGATCAGCATCCACAGGAAGAGGCTCCCCCCGAGCTTCATGATGAGCCCGGCCAGCTGCTGGTCGGTGGTCACGGAGACGCCCCAGAGGCGGGCGGGCTTGTCGTAGGCGTCGTACAGCACGCCTTCCGCCAGCGCGAGCCAGGCAGCGGGCACGGTCGGCACGATCGAGATCAGGAACAGGTGCACGCACTGCGCCGGGATGGTGGTGCGCAGCTCGGGCAGCGGGGAGACCACCGGCATCCACACGGCGAACGCCGTGACGACCACGATCGTGTGGAGCCCGTAGTGCAGCACGCCGTTCTCGACGCTCGTGTTGACGACGACGCTCCAGTGCGTGAGCAGCTGCACGGCGTTGAAGATGATGGCGCCGGGTACGGGCCGGGCGAGCTTGAGGAACCAGCGGCCCGCAGTGCCGTGCCCGACGACCAGGCGGGCGAGCCACTCGGGTGTGGCGAGCAGCATCACCGGCGGGATGAAGAAGGTCAGCATCATGTGCTGGAACATGTGGACCGAGTAGAGGTGCTGCTCGCCGACGTCGTGCATGGGCCAGTCGGCGGCGATCCAGAGCAGCACGACCCCCAGCGCGAACCAGCGCTTCTGGGCGGTCGTGGCCACCGGCTGCCCGGCCGGCACGGCGCGCGGGCCGATGCTGCGCAGGGCGTACGCGTACAGGCCGGCGAGGCCGAGGACGAGCACCCAGATCTCCGGGTGGGGCTGCCAGCGGAAGAAGTCCTCGGCGGCGAAGAGCACGGACCGAGCCTACGGGCGGGCTCCCGGGCGGGAACAGTCGCCGGAGGGTGGCACCGGGCACCGGTGGTGGGCGCGGGGCGCATCGGCCAGACTCCCGTGCCATGACCGTCGTGGGCACCGTGGCCAGCATCCATCGCTTCCCCCTGAAGTCCATGCAGGGCGAGACGGTCGCCGAGGTCGAGCTGGATGCCGACGGCATGGTGGGCGACCGCACCTGGGCGCTGCGGGACATCGAGACCGGCAAGCTCGCCAGCGCGAAGCGGCCTCGCCCGTGGGCCGCCCTGCTCGAGTGCGTGGCCACCGGCGCGGGCGACGACGTCGAGATCGCCCTGCCCACCGGGCAGCGGTTCCACATCCACGACGCCGGCCTGCCCCTGGCCCTCGAGGCCTACCTCGGTCGCACCGTCGCCATCGAGGCGTCCGAGCGGGCCCAGCAGGGCGTCTACGACTCCGAGTGGCCAGAGATCGAGGGCGTCGACCTCGTCGGCGACATCGAGCTGCCCACCAACGTCACCGGCGAGGGCACGAGCTTCGTCGACCTCGGCATCCTCCACGTGCTGACCACGGCGTCGATGGCGACCCTCGCCGCCGCCGATCCCGAGCTCGCCATCGACATCCGGCGGTTCCGTCCGAGCATCGTCGTCGACACCGGCGACCTCGACGGGTTCCCGGAGAACGACGACTGGGTCGGCGCCACGCTGCGCCTCGGCTCGGGGGACGACGCGCCGGAGATCGTCATCGGCGAGCCGACCCCCCGCTGCATCATGACCACGCTCGACCAGGGCGGCCTGCCCCGCCAGCCGGCGCTGCTGCAGACCATCGCCCGAATCAACCGCCGCACGAACGAGCTCGGCTCCTTCGCCTGCCTGGGGGCCTACGCGACCGTCACCACGCCCGGCGTGGTGCGGACGGGCAGCGAGATCACCCGGCGCTGAGCGGCGTTCGCAGGATCAGTCGCCCTCGTCGTTGATCTCGCCGTCGCCGATCTGATCCTCACCGGGATCGTCACCGCAGGCGGTGGGTGCCAGGAGCAGCAGGAAGGCGAACAGAGCGGCGAGGATGCGCTTCGAGTTGGACATGGGCAGAGCCCTACCCCTGGATCGGGCAGGTCAGGCCGAGCCGCGGCGCCGCACTTGCGATGATGGGGAATGCGCATCCGATCGTGGACCACGGCCGCGCCCATCGCAGCGGCGGTCGTGCTGGCCGCCACGTGGGGATCGAAGGACCTCGGGGTCCTGCTGATCGTGGTGGCGGTCGCACTGATCGCCGCCGTCCTCGCAGCCGTGCACCACGCCGAAGTGGTCGCCCACCGCGTCGGGGAGCCCTTCGGATCCCTGATCCTGGCGGTGGCGGTGACGGTGATCGAGGTGGGTCTGATCGTGACGCTCATGTCCGCCGGAGGCGATGCCGCGGCGCCGCTCGCACGCGACACGGTCTTCGCCGCAGTGATGATCACCATGAACGGCATCGCCGGCCTGGCGCTGCTGGCCGGCGGCCTGCGCTTCGGGCTCGCCCGGTTCAACGCCGAGGGCAGCGGCTCGGCGGTCGCCACCGTCGCTGCGCTCGCCACGTTGTGCCTCGTGCTCCCGACGTTCACCACGAGCGCCAAGGGCCCGGAGTTCTCCACGTCGCAGCTGGTCTTCGCCAGCGTCGCCTCCCTCGTCCTGTATGGCGCGTTCGTGTCGACGCAGACCCGTCGCCATCGGGACTTCTTCCTGCCCCCTCGTGACGTGGTGGCCCTGGAGGAGTCCGAGCACGCGGAGCCGCCGAGCACGAGGGACACCCTCGTGAGCCTCGGGTTGCTCCTCGTGTCGTTGACGGCCGTGGTGGGCCTGGCGAAGGTGGAGGCACCATCCATCGAGGACGCTGTCGAGGCCGCCGGCTTCCCGCAGTCGTTCGTCGGGGTCGTGATCGCCGTGGTCGTGCTGTTCCCGGAGACCATCGCTGCACTTCGGAACGCCCTTCGCGATCGCCTCCAGATCAGCTTGAACCTCGCCTACGGCTCGGCGATGGCGAGCATCGGGCTGACGATCCCCTCGATCGCCGTCGCTTCCATCTGGCTCGACGGCCCGCTCGAGCTCGGTCTCGGCGGCACCCAGCTCGTGCTGCTGGCCCTGACGGTGGCGATCACGATCCTCACCGTCGTACCCGGCCGCGCCACGCGGTTGCAGGGCACGGTGCACCTCGTGCTGCTGAGCGCCTTCGTGTTCCTCGCGATGTACCCCTGACCCAGGCCCGCGCCTGTCGTCGCGATCGACGACAGGCCATGAGGAGGCGACGCGGACACCGTCTGCGTTGCGTCACGCAACTCTGGATGCCAGAGTGCGTTGCATGCAGCAACCCACGACCGCGTTCGCGTCGGACTTCGACCGGACCACCCACGTGACCCCGATCGACGGGAGACCCGGGGACTTCGCCGTCGAGCTGGACGATGGCTGGTCCTCGCTCGTGGGGGTGCACGGCGGCTACATGTGCGCCATCGCGGTCCGCGGGGCCGAGGCGTCCGCCCCGGATCGACGGGTGCGCACGCTGACCACGACCTTCCTGCGCACCGGCCAGGTCGGCCCGGCGACCCTCTCGGTCCGGGAGGTGCGCTCGGGGCGCACCATGAGCACCGTCGTCGCGGACCTCGTGCAGGCGGGCCGGCACCTCACCACGAGCCGCCTGACGCTGCTCACGGACCAGACCGGCGTGGAGTGGTCGACCCCCACCCCGCTCGACCTGCCCCCGGTGGCGGCGTGCGTGGCGATGGAGGGCGGCCGGGTCTCCCACTTCGAGCGGGTGGACGGACTGCTCGATCCGGCGAGTCTCCCGTTCTCGGAGGGTCCCCGTGCGAGGGTGCGGGGCTACGTGCGCCCGTCGGAGGGCCGTCCGGTCGATCCGTCCTGGCTCGCGATGGCCACGGACTGGTTCCCGCCCCCGGCCTTCGTGCGGCTCGAACCGCCCACCGGCGGCGTGAGCATCGACCTCACCACCCACGTGCACCGCCCCGACGGGGAGCTCGGCGCCGACGGGTGGCTCACCGGCTCGTTCGAGATCACGACGAGCGGCGGGGGCCTGGCCGTCGAGCACGGGCAGATCGCCACGCCCGACGGGGTCCTGGTCGCCGAGTCGTTCCAGACGCGGCTGACGGCGGCCTGATCGGCGCCCGGTCGGGCGCCGGCGTCAGCCGTCCTCGACGAGGAACTGGTCCTGGTCCTCGGTGTCGCCCTCGTAGCGGTCGCCCCAGAACTCGAACGTGGTGAGCATCGCCAGGTAGACGCCGATGGCGAGCACGAGGCCGGAGATGAACACGTTGCGGAACAGGCGGCTGTCGAACTTCAGGTGCATGAAGTACGCCCCGATGGTCACGAACTTCAGGATCATCATCGTGATCAGGCTGCCGATCAGCAGCGGCGCGAGGTCGTGGCTGTAGGGGTCGTCGGTGATGAAGTACGTGCCCACCTCGGCCGCGGTGATGAGGCCGAGGATCAGGCCGACCTTCCAGTACAGGCCGTCGCTCGGGTGGTGCTCGTGGTGGGCGCCGTCGGTGGCGGCCTCGTACTCGGTGTCGGTCGAGCCCTCGTGGGTGACGGTCATCGGTGCGTGCTCCTCCGCGCGATCACGGGATGAGGTAGACGATCGTGAAGATCAGAACCCACACGATGTCGACGAAGTGCCAGTAGAGGCCGACGATCTCGACCGTCTCGGCTCGATCCTGCTCCAGCCGGCCGGTGAGGGAGAGCACGAACAGCGACATCAGCATGATGATGCCGACGCTCACGTGGACGCCGTGGAACCCGGTGAGGCTGTAGAAGGCCGAGGAGAACAGGTTCGTCGTGTAGCCCAGGCCCTCCCGGTAGAAGGAGGTGAACTCGTAGACCTGGCCGGCGATGAACGTGCCGCCGAGCAGTGCGGTGACGAGCAGCCACAGGCGCAGCTTGGGCCCGTCGCCCCGGGCGATCGAGGACACGGCGAACACCATCGACATCGACGACATCAGCAGCACGAAGCTGGACACCGACGTGAAGGGGATGTCGAAGACGTCCTCGGGGCCGAGGCCGGTGCCCCGGTGGCGCATCAGCAGGTACGTGGAGATCAGGGCGCCGAACAGCAGGCAGTCGGAGCCGAGGAACAGCCACATGCCGAGCTTGTTGTTCGTGAGCCCGGTGGCGTTGTTGGTGCCGAGGCCCCAGCTCTCGAGGTCGACGCCGTCGAGCTGGTCGGGAACCGGCCCGGCGGCCTCGGTGGGCGTCCGGGTGGCAGTGGCCGGTGCGGTGTCAGTCAACGAGGGTCGCCTCCTTGTCGGGATCCCCGTCGGCAGGGGGCGCCGCGGCCTCGGGACCGTCGCCGGAGCCCAGACCGTGGTCGTCGTGGTGATCGCCGTGGCCGGCGTCGGGATCGTCGGCGGGCTCGAGGGCGATGCCGTACATGGCCAGCAGCGCCAGGGCCCCGCCCGCGAAGGCGATGCCGAGGTTGAAGATCAGGCCCCATCCGATGAGCGGGAACGAGGCGCACAGCAGGATCGGCCAGTAGGACGGCGCCGGCAGGTGCACGTCGGTCCGGGCACCGGTCTGGGCGACCTCCTCGGCCGTGGCGATGCGCACGATGCGGTGGTCGTCGGTCTCGCCGTACTTGCGGTACCAGAACTCGTCGCGGTGGGTGACCACGGGGACGTGGTCGAAGTTGTGCGCCGGAGCCGGGCAGGCGGTCATCCACTCGATGGAGCGGGCGTCCCACGGGTCGGGACCGGGCGGGATCCAGCCCGGCTTCCTGGCGTCGCGGGCCGACACGAAGATGTTGGTGAAGAAGATGAGGAACGACAGCGCGATCAGGAACGCCCCGATCGTCGAGAGCAGGTTCCAGACGTTGAAGCCGTAGCCGTCGAAGTAGCTGTGCGTGCGCCGCGGCATGCCCTCGAGGCCGAGGACGTGCATCGGGCCGAAGGTCAGGTTGAAGCCGAGGAGCATGACCCAGAAGTGGGCCTTGCCCAGGCTCTCGCGGAGCATGTGGCCGAAGGCCTTGGGCCACCAGTAGTAGAAGCCGCCAACGAAGCCGAACAGTGCGCCGCCGAACAGCACGTAGTGGAAGTGGGCGACGATGTAGTACGTGTCGGTCTGCTGCGTGTCGGAGGGCGCCACGGCGTGGGACACGCCCGACAGGCCGCCGATGGTGAACATCGTGACCAGCCCGATCGAGAACAGCATCGGCACGGTGAAGCTGAGCTTGCCGCCCCACATGGTGGCCATCCAGTTGAGGATCTTCACGCCCGTCGGGACGGCGATGAACATCGTCGACACCGCGAACGCAGCCACCGAGATGGGTCCGAGACCCGAGGCGAACATGTGGTGGGCCCACACGCCCCAGCCCATGAAGCCGATGGCGGCGCCGGAGAAGACGATGAACTCGTAGCCAAAGATCGGCTTGCGGGAGAACACCGGGATGGTCTCGGACACGATGCCGAAGGCCGGCAGGATCATGATGTAGACCTCGGGGTGCCCGAAGATCCAGAACAGGTGCTCCCACAGCAGCGGGTCGGCCCCGGCGGACACGTCGAAGAAGTTGGCGTCGAAGAGCCGGTCGAACGTGAGCAGGAACAGGGCCACCGAGATCACCGGCATGGCGAACAGCAGCAGGAACTGCGTCACCAGCGACATCCACGTGAACACCGGCATCTTCATCAGCGTCATGCCGGGCGCCCGCATGTTGAGGATGGTGGCGATCAGGTTGATCGCGCCGACGAGCGAGGCGATGCCCGTGATCTGCAGGCCGATGGCGTAGAAGTCCATGCCGTGGCTCGGGCTGAAGATCACCGAGGTGTTGGGGGCGTAGGCGAACCAGCCGCCGTCGGCGGCGCCGCCGCCGAGGATCCACGAGCTGTTGAAGAACACGCCGCCGAAGAGGAAGCACCAGAACGAGAAGGCGTTCAGGCGGGGGAACGCGACGTCGCGCGCGCCGATCTGCAAGGGGATGAGGAAGTTGGCGAGCGACGCGCCGATGGGCATGACGACGAGGAAGACCATCGTCACGCCGTGCATGGTGAACAGCTGGTTGTAGAGGTCGGCCGAGATGATGGCCTGGTCCGGTGCCGCCAGCTGGGTGCGGATGATCAGCGCCTCGATGCCGCCGATGACGAAGAAGAACAGCGCGGCCGCGCCGTACATGATGCCGATGCGCTTGTGGTCCACGGTGAACAGCCACGAGCGCCAGCCGGTGGCGCCCTGCGGCCGGCGGAAGACGCCGAGGGCGTCGTCCTGGGTGGCGTGGCGGGGACCGGCCTCGAGCTCGAGGGTCTCGGTGGTGGGTCGTTCGACGATGGCCATGGTGTGGTTCCTCAGTCGAGGCTGGTCAGGTAGGCGACCAGGGAGTCGATGTCGGCCTCGCTGAGGCCGAGGTTCGGCATGCCCCGGAAGTCATCGGGGGCCATGGGCTTCTCGCCCGGCGGGTTGCGGAGCCAGGCCTCGAGCTGGTTGCGGTCGAGCTCGCCGCCGATCTCGTCCCAGTCGACGACCTCGCTGTCGTCGGCGTCGGTCCACAGGCGGAACTTGCCGCCGGCGTAGTAGCCCCGGCTGGCGAAGTGCGTGAGGTTCGGGGCGGCACCGGACTCCTGGTCGGCGCCCTGGTAGGTGTCGGTGTTGACGCCCTCCACGAGGTGGCAGCTGGCGCAGCGGCCGGCGAAGAGCTCCTGGCCGGCCTGCTCCTCGGCGGACTCCGGCTCGGCGGCCGGCTCCAGCTGGCGCTCGACCCAGGCGTCGTACTCCTCCTGGGGCAGGGCGTGCACGACCTGGCGCATGTAGGCGTGGGACAGGCCGCAGTACTCGGTGCACTGACCCACGTAGGTGCCGGGCTCCTCGGCCTCGAGGCTGAGGTAGTGGGTGCGGCCGGGGACGGCGTCCTTCTTGCCGTTGAGCGCCGGGATCCAGAAGCTGTGGATGACGTCGCGGGAGGTGATCTCGAGGTACACGGGGCGGCCGACGGGGATGACCAGCTCGGTGGCGGCCTCGATGTCGGTCTCGTACTCCTCGACGGCCTCGACGCCGTCGGCGATGACGTCGTCGTCGGCGTACACGCCGTCGCCGTCGACGTCGTAGTCGTAGGCCCACCACCACTGCTGGCCGACGACGCGGACCCGCAGGGCGTCCTCGCCGTCGGACTCCTGGGCGAGGTCGAGGATGGTGCTCACGGTGAACACGGCGAGGAAGGCGAGGATGACCGCCGGCAGGGCGGTCCAGCCGATCTCGAGCTTGGTGTTGCCGTGCAGCTGCTCGGGGAGGGCCTCGGGGTCGTCGTCCTTGCGGGCCCGGAACTTCCAGATGATGAACAGCACGCCGCCCTGGACGAGGACGAAGACGACCGCCGCCATGATCAGGGTGAGGTTCGTGAGGCCGAGGATCTTGTCGGCGGCGGGGCCCCGGGCGTCGAAGGTGGTCTGGGGGCGGTCCTCGATGCCGCCGCAGCCGGCGAGGGCCAGCCCGGCCAGCACCAGCAGCCCGAGCAGACGGACCCGTGCGCTCGAGAGGGCGGTTCGGGGGCGCTGCATCAGTTGGTCTCCTCGTCGGACTCGACGCCCTCGGCGTCGCTCTCCTCGATGCCGCCGACGCCGTCGGGGCTCTCCTCGGAGCTCTCGCCGCCGGCCTCGTCGCTGTGCTCCTCGCCGTGGTGCTCGAACTCGCGCTCGCCGGCGACGGCACCGAAGATGCCGAGCCCGATGGTGACCACGGCGGCCATGGCCAGGAGGCCGGCGACCAGGTCGGTGCGGATGCGGGGTCGGAGCGAGAGCGCGGTGCCGATGACGAAGATGGTGGCCGCGATCGCGAGCGCGATCCAGACAGCCCCCAGCTTGCTGACCGCGAGGAACACCCGCGAGTAGCCGATGACGACGACGGCGATGGCCAGCGCGCCGGCCACGGGGACCTCGATGGGCAGCATGATCCGGTTGCGGATCTCGCGGTTCACGGCGGGGTCGCCGGTGGCGCGGTCGGCCCAGGCCTGCATGGTCCACTCGATGGCCACCGCCCCGAGTGCGATCAGGCCGGCGACGAAGAAGACGTTGTTGAGCACGGCGCCCACGAGGGTGAGCACGACGCCGAAGGCGCCGACGACCGGCCAGAACGAGGTGCTCGCTGCGGTGACGGCCGGGAGCTCGTCGCGGCCGAGGAGGGCGGCGGTGGGCTCGGGGTCGGCGTCGCGGAAGGCGGTGGAGCAGAACCCCGCGAAGAGCGACGCGACGGCGGCCGCGACGAGGATGCCGTAGCCGAGGTGCTCGCCGACACCGCCCTTGTAGCCGGCGCTGAGGGGGCCGACGCCACCGCCGCCGCTGGCGTAGCCGTACACGACGGCGGCGACGGCGAGGAGGGCGGCGAGGCCGTAGAAGAACTTGGAACCCGTGGTGATCATCGGTGCTCGCCTACTTCACGATCAGGATGCCGTACCAGAGGACCACGAAGATCCCGACGGTCACGTACCAGTACAGGGCGGCAGCGGAGACGCCCTCGACGTCGCGGCCGGTGAGCTGGCCACCGAGGCTGCGCAGGAGCATCAGGGTGATGAAGATCAGGGCGGCGGCGACCATGGCCACGTGCAGGCCCATGATCGTGAACAGCAGGACGGCCTGGAGGGTGCCCTCCTCGCCGGCGGGGGCGTTGAGGGGCAGCTCCCACTGGGTCCAGAGGAACCCGAGCTGGACGACGTGGGCGACGCCGAGCAGCACCGTCAGCGCCAGGGCGAAGTACGCATGGCCCCGGTCGCGCAGCTTGCCGGCGTGCACGGCCCACTGCACCGTCACGAGCGACATGGCCAGCGTGATCATGGTCATGTTGCCGGGTGACAGCGGGATGGTGGCGCCGTCGGGCAGCCACGGTTCGCCGCCGGCGACGACGTCGGCCCGCACCGCGAAGTAGGCCGACAGCAGACCGCCGAAGAGGGCGATCGAGGCGGCGGCGGCGAGGCTCGTGGCGACGAGGAGGACCCGGGGGCGGCGGTCGGGTGCCGGGGGCACCTCGTCCAGGCGCAGCGGGAGCCGCTCGGGCGTGGTGGCGGTGAGGGTGGCCATCACTTCGCCTCCGTGGTCGAGGGGTCGGCGCCGTGGCGGGCGTCGTACACCGGGGCCTCCGAGGTGATCGCGGGAAGGGTGTCGGTGGTGGCCCACTCGAGCGTGTGACCGTCCCAGGGGTGGTCGCCGTCGTGGTCGCGGGCGGCGGCGGCCTTCAGGACGAGCCCGACGAAGCCGAGGGCGACGAGGACCAGCAGGACGCCGCCGGCGACGCTGGCGATGTTGAGGGCCTCGATCGTGTCGGCGTCGTCGCCGACGCCGCCGAGGCGCCAGCGCTGCTCGAGGAAGCCGCTGACCACGTCGGGCAGGCACAGCAGGACGGTGGCGAGCAGGCCGAGGCCGGCGAGCCCCTTGGAGGCCGCCTCCAGGAGCGGCGTTCCGAGCACCCGCAGGGCCCAGTGGGCGAGGCCGGCGAAGAGGCCGAGCAGGGCGGCGCCGAGGACGTAGTGGACCTGGGCCGACTGGGCGGAGGTGCCGACGAGGTCGAAGGGCTCGATGGCCACGAGGATCCCGTTGAAGATGCCGGTGAGCAGCATCAGCAGGGCGGCGATGCCCCACAGCAGCGGGCTGATCACGGCGACCGAGCCGCGGCGCAGCGTGTCGCCCAGCAGACCGGTGAGGGCCAGCGCCGGGAACAGGATCAGGATGGAGAAGGCGTAGAAGGGCACGTCGCCGACGTGGTGCAGCGGCGCCGCGCCGTCGGGGCCGAAGCCGGGCATGGCCCAGGCGCCGAAGGCCAGCGCGCCGAACGCCCCGATGGCGCCCTGGGCGATGCGGTGCTTGGTGAGCCGGGTGCGCGCGGCCACGGGGACGATGTCGCCGACGATGCCGAGGACGGGGATGGCGAACAGGTAGCCGCTCGGCTGGGACCAGGCCCAGGCGATGCGGTCGAGCACGCCGTCGCTGCCGCCGAGGAAGGTCTGGCCGTAGCGGTGGTCGACGTAGACGAGGATGAGCACGCCGGCGAGGACCGGCAGCTGCAGCACGACGAGGGCGCCGGTGACGACCGTGGACCAGGCGAACAGCGGGATCCGGTGCAGGCCCATGCCCGAGGTGCGCAGCGCCACGGCGGTGGTGGCCACGCAGATGGTGCCGAGCACGAGGGCGGCGAGCACGGCGACGAGCGAGGCCACGAACAGCTCGACGGCCTGGCTGTCGGCGCCGAAGGGACCGCCGTCGGCCACGAAGGAGGCGATGAGCACGGCGCCGGCACCGAGGTAGGTCCAGTACGCGGCAGCGGCGGCCCGGGGGAACGCCACGGTGGCTGCGCCGACCTGGGCGGGCACGACGTGGGTGGCGATGCCGATGAACAGCGGCAGCAGGAACAGGAAGGTCCCGGCCACGGCGTGGAGGCTGAGGGTCTGGGGCAGCACGTCGGCGCCCAGCACGTCGCCGAGCCCGGCGGTGTCGACCTTCTCGACCCCGGCCAGCACGCCGGCGATGCCGGCGATGACCAGGTAGGCGAAGGAGGTGAAGATCCAGAGGCGCCCGACGGTGCGGTGCTCGCCCGTGCCCAGGACGACGGCGAGGCCGGTCGCGGGACGGGGCGGTTGCAGCGCCGGAGCGGTGGTTCCCGCCGCAGGCGGCGCTTGGGTTTCAGTCACGGTCATCGCTGCGGGTTTCTCCTCCGGCCGGGCGACGTCGCGGCGTCGGAACCGGGAACACTCCGGGTCGGCTGCCGAATCCGAGCGGACAGTACCCAACGCCCCATCGGTGGCACGAACCAGGTCGCACCGTGCGTTCCGGCGCTCGCAAGGCCCACTAGAAGCCCGTCCGCACCAGCTGGTCGAGGGCCATCGCGCCGAAGAGGAGGCTCACGTAGGTGATGCTCCATCCGAACACCCGCATGGCCCGGGCAGGCGTCGGGTCGAAGAGCAGCCGGACGGTCTGGTACGTGAACGCGGCCCCGGTGGCCACGGCGGCGACCACGTAGATGGCGCCCATGCCGGCGACCGGCGCGAAGACCAGGGTGAGCGCCCAGGTGACCAGCGTGTAGCCGAGCATCTGCAGGCAGGTGCTGCGGGGGTCGGCGACCACCGGCATCATCGGCACGTCGGCGGCGGCGTAGTCGTCCCGGTACTTGATGGCGAGGGCCCAGAAGTGCGGCGGCGTCCAGAAGAAGATGACGGCGAACAGGATGAACGGGGCCCAGGCGAGGGAGTCGGTCACGCTCGACCAGCCGATGAGGGTGGGCACGGCGCCGGCGGCCCCGCCGATCACGATGTTCTGGGTCGACGTGCGCTTCAGCCAGAGCGTGTAGACGAAGACGTAGAAGAGGCAGGCGGCGACGGCGAGCACGGCCGACAGGAGGTTGACCGTCGTCCACAGCAGGGCGAAGGCGGCGACCTCGAGGATGACGGCGAAGACCAGGGCGTTGCGGGGCTCGATCACGCCGGTGACGAGGGGGCGGTCCTGGGTGCGCGCCATCAGGGCGTCGATGTCGCGGTCGACGTACATGTTGATGGCGTGGGCACCGCCGGCGGCCAGCGTGCCGCCCACCACGGTCGTGACGATGAGCCAGAGCGAGGGCATGCCCTCGGCGGCGACGATCTGCGTGGGCACCGTGGTGACGAGCAGCAGCTCGACGATGCGCAGCTTCATCAGCGCCACGTAGGCGCTGACCTTCGAACGCAGCGAGGGGGTGGCGGCCACGAGCATGACCGGGGGAGCCTACGTCCGGTGCACGGGGGCGGACCAAGGCGCCCCCGCCCGGCGACGCCTGGCACCGGGACGGTCGGAGCGGCCACGCTGGAGGGGTGCGTCGCCCGACGATCTCCCCTGCGTCGTACCGCCGGATCACGCTGCTCGCGCTCGCGCTCCTCGGGATCATCGTGGTCACCGGCGCCGGGGTGCGCCTCACCGGATCGGGCCTCGGCTGCTCCACCTGGCCGAGCTGCGAGCCGGGCACCCTCGTACCCCACGACGAGTCCGGCGCGCACGGCGTCATCGAGTCCACCAACCGCTACTTCACCGGCATGGTCTCCGTCGGCGTCATCCTCGCCGTGGCCGGGTCGTTCTTCCGCACGCCCCGCCGGCGCGACCTCACCCTGTGGTCCTGGACGCTCGTGGCCGGGGTGCTCGGCCAGATCGTCCTCGGCGGCCTGACCGTCCTGTACGAGCTGTCGCCGCCCTTCGTGATGGGCCACTTCCTGCTGTCGGCCGTGCTCGTCGGCTGCGCCGTCGTCCTGCACCACCGCGCCGGCGAGCCCGACGCCGGCGAGCGCCGCCCCGTCGCCACGCCCGAGGTCCGGCTGCTGGCCAAGGTGCTGCTCGCCGCATCCACGATCGTGCTCGCCACCGGCACGGCGGTCACCGGTTCGGGCCCGCACGGCGGCGACGAGGAGGTCGAGCGGCTCGGCTTCTTCCTGCCCGACGTCGCCCGCCTGCACGCGGCGGCGGTCTGGATCCTGCTGGCGGCGACGCTGTGGACGCTGCGCCTCGTGCGCCGGGGCGGCGCCTCGCCGGCCGCCGAGCGGTCGCTGAAGGCCCTCGTCGTGCTCGAGGTCGCCCAAGGCGCCGTCGGCTACGCCCAGTACGCGCTCGGGGTGCCGGTCGGCCTCGTCGCCGTCCACATCCTCGGTTCGATGCTCGTGCTCGGCGCCACCATCTCCGTGCTCCTGCGCACCACCGAGGTCGAGCCCACCCGCGCCCCGGCGGCCCGGACCCCCGATCCCGTCCCGAGCGGGGTCTGACGCGTGCTCGCACCGTCCTGCGGCGGACCGGCGCCGGCCGAGGTCCGGCAGCCCGACATCGACGAGGGCAGCGAGCTCGACCCCGACACGCCCTGGGTCGCCATCGTCTGGAACGACCCCATCAACCTCATGAGCTACGTCTCCTACGTCTTCCGCAAGCTGTTCGGGTACTCCCAGGCCAAGGCCGACGAGCTCATGCTCGACGTGCACGAGAAGGGCCGGGCCGCCGTCTCCGACGGCAACCGGGAGAAGGTGGAACTCGACGTGTTCCGCCTGCACGAGCACGGCCTGTGGGCGACCATGGAGCAGATGTAGGTGGGGTTGTTCTCTGCCCGCCGGGTCAAGCGGATCGCCCCCGGCCGCTACCGCATCGCCCTGCCCGAGCCGGAGCGCGACCTGCTCGCCACCCTGGTGCCCCAGCTGCGCGAGCTGCTCACCACCGACGACCCGTCGCTCACCCGGCTGTTCCCCACCGCCTACGCCGACGACCCCGAGCGAGACGCCGGCTACCACGCCCTGGTGCGCGACGAGCTGCTCGAGCGGCGCTTCCACTCCCTCGACGTGCTCGAGCGCACGATGGCGGGCGGCGAGGTCGACGAAGAGACGCTGTCCGCCTGGATGCGGGCCCTCAACGACCTGCGCCTGGTGCTCGGCACCCGGCTCGACGTGTCCGAGGACGACGATCCCATGGACATCGACCCCGACGACCCCATGGCCCCGGCCTGGGCGATCTACCACTACCTCGCCGGGCTCCAGAGCATGATCATCGACGCCCTCAGCCAGGAGCTCTGAGCGGGCGGGCGGTCCGGGCCGCGACGGCACGACACGCCGGCGCCGTCCTACGCTCCGGCCGCCATGCGCGCCACCCTGCTCACCGCTGACCGCTCCGCGCTCGACGTCCTGGCGCCCGATGCGGCCCTCGTCGGCATCCACGACCGCCCGGACCTGGTGCTCCTCGCCGGGGACCCCGCCGCCGTGGCGCTCGACGTGCTCACCGACGTCACGGCCGCCGTCGAGGGGGGCGCCGTCCTCGTCTGCCTGAGCCCGCCCCAGGGGGAGGGCTGGGAGTCGATCACGGGCGTGCGCGCCGGCGACGTCGTGCCCGGCGGGGAGGTGTACGCCACCGTGGCGGCCCGCACCCGCGAGACCGCACGGGTCACGGGCGAGTTCCCGGTGGCCGGGACGTTCCGCTGGCTCGAGCCCGTCGCCGACGTCGCCGTCCTGCTGACCTCCAGCATCCGCTTCGCGCACCGCCCTGCGCTCGTCCAGCGCCGCCTCGGCCACGGGCGCGTCGTCACGTGCGGCTTCGGGCCCGATGCCGTGGCCCACCGGTCGAGCGGCAACGGCGAGCTGCGGCGCGTCCTGCGCCGCATCGTCGACGGGGCCGAGGCCGAGCCGGATCGCGACCTGGGGGTAGGGGTCGTCGGCTACGGGCCGTTCGGCGGGATGGGGTCGCTGCACGGCACGGCCGCGTCGGAGACCGACGGCCTCGCCCTCGTCGCCGTGGTCGACCCCGACGACGCCCGGCGCAAGGCCGCGGAGGACGAGTTCCCGGGCGTCGCCGCCCACGAGGGCCTCGATGCGTTCCTGGCCGAGGACGCCGTCGACATCGTCGTCGTGGCCACCCCGCCGAACACCCACGCCGACATCGCCCTGGCGTGCCTGCGGGCGGGCAAGCACGTGGCGGTCGAGAAGCCGCTGTGCATCACCACGGCCGAGGCCGACCTCCTGCTGGCGGCCGCCGCCGACGCCGACCGCATGCTCACCGTCCACCAGAACCGCCGCTGGGACGCCGACTTCCGCGCGCTGCGCCGCGCCGTGGACGCCGGGCTGCTCGGCGACGTGTTCAACGTGGAGACCTTCGTCGGCGGGTTCGAGCACCCGTGCCGGGCCTGGCACTCCGAGCTCAGCGTGTCGGGTGGCGCCATCTACGACTGGGGCAGCCACCACCTCGACTGGATCCTGCTGCTGCTCGGCGGCGCGCCGGCCACGGTCACCACCACCCGGCACAAGCGGGTCTGGCACGACATCACCAACGACGACCAGGTGCGCGTCCGCCTGGCCTGGGACGACGGGCGCGAGGCCGAGTTCCTGCAGTCCGACGTCGCCGGCGTGCGGCGGCCCAAGCTCTACGTGCAGGGCACGGAGGGCACCATCGCCGGCCACTACCGCCCCGTCGTCACCGAGACCGTCGAGCACGTCGTGGGCTACCAGCGCCACGAGTCCCACCACGCCGAAGCCCCCGTCGAGCTCACCCTCGCCCGCTACGAGCGCGGCTACGGCCTCACCCACACCACCCTGCCGCCGCTGCCCGCCGAGCCGTGGCCGTTCCACCGCAACATCGCCGACCACCTCCTGCTCGGCGAGGCCCTCGAGGTCGACCCCACCGACGTGCGCCGGGTCATCGGCGTGCTCGAGGCCGCGCAGCGCTCCGGCGACGAGGGCGGGCGGACCGTCCACCTCGAGCCCACGGGGTGAGCGTGACCGGAGCCGAGCCGCCAGGCGAGGCGACCCATGAGCACGACGAGCGCACCTTCCGCCCGGCCACGGCACCAGACGTCGCGTCGTCGAGCTGGGAGCCGGTGCGCTTCGGCGTGATCGGTGCCTCGTCGATGGTGGCTCGCGCCGCGGTCCTGCCCGCCATCGAGGCGACGCCCAAGGCCGAGCTGGTGGCGTCCGCCTCGCTCGCCGCCGGCGAGGACTACGGCGCCGTCCTGGCCGACCCGGCGGTCGAGGCCGTCTACGTCCCGCTTCCGAACGGCATGCACCGCGAGTGGGTCGAGCGCTGCGCCGAGGCCGGCAAGCACGTGCTCTGCGAGAAGCCCCTGGCCCTCACCGCCGACGACGCCCGGGCCATGGCCGACGCCTGCGCCGCCAACGGCGTCGTGCTGCTCGAGGCGTACATGACCCCGTACCACCCCCGGTCCGTGGCGCTCCGCGACCTGGTGGGCGCCGGCCGCCTCGGCCGCCTGCTCTCGGTGCGGTCCGTGTTCACCTTCCCCCACGAGGTGGCCACCGACCACCGCTGGGACCCGGTGCTCGGCGGCGGCGCCCTGGCCGACCTCGGCGTCTACGTGCTCAGCCCGCTCTTCGAGCTCGCCGCCGCGGCCGACCAGCACGTGCCCTCGTCCGTCACCGGCCACGCCGCCGTCACGGTGCCCGACGCCCAGGGGCGCAGCGTCGACGTGACCTCCACCGGCGAGCTCCGCTTCCCGGACGGCCTCACCGCCACCTTCGAGTGCTCCTTCGACGCCCCGGAGGCCCAGGTCCTCGAGGTCACCGGCACGCAGGGTCGGGTGCGGGTCGAGCACGCGTTCACGCCCGACGCCACCGACGACGAGCTCGTCGTGCAGCGCCGGGACGGCACGACCCACGTGGTCAGCGGGCTCGGCGGCGACTGCTACCGCGGCATGGTCGACCACTTCTGCGCCGTCGTGCGGGGCCTGGCCGAGTCCAAGCGCCCGCCCGAGGTGTCCGTCGCCTTCGCCGCCCTGTGCGACCACCTGCGGGCATCGAGGTCCTGACATGACCACCACCCCACCCGACGTCGTCGAGCACGTCCCCGTCGCCGACGGCGTGTCGCTCCACGTCCGGCGCTGGGACGGCGGCGACCGGAAGCCGATGGTGCTCGTGCACGGGCTGGCGTCGAACGCCCGGCTCTGGGACGGCGTCGCCCACCACCTCCACGCCGCCGGGCACCCCGTCGCCGCCATCGACCAGCGGGGCCACGGCCGGTCCGCCAAGCCCGACGAGGGCTACTCGATGGCCGACGTGGTGTCCGACCTGCGCGCCCTGCTCGACCACCTCGCCGGCGAGCTCGGCTGGGAGCGCCCGGTCGTCGCCGGCCAGAGCTGGGGCGGCAACGTGGTCATCGAGCTCGCCGCGGCCCATCCGGGCGTCGCGGCCGGCGTCGTCGGCGTCGACGGCGGCACCATCGAGCTGGCCGAGCGCTTCCCGTCCTGGGAGGACTGCGCGGCCGCCCTGCGGCCGCCCCGGATGGCCGGCACCCCGGTGAGCGACCTCGAGCGGATGCTCCGGAGCGCCCACCCCGACTGGCCCGAGGCCGGCATCCAGGGGACCCTCGCCTGCTTCGAGGTCCGAGACGACGGCACCATCGCCCCGTGGCTCACGCTGGAGCGCCACCTCCTCGTGCTGCGCGGCCTGTGGGAGCACCGACCGTCGCAGCGCTACCCCGTGATCGAGGACCCGGTGCTGCTGCTCGGCGCCGACCCGGGTCCCGGCCCCGCGCCCGGTCCGAGCGGCTGGCACGAGGCCAAGGTCCTCGCCCACGACCAGGCCGCGACCGCCCTCCGCCATGGCCGCGTCGAGTGGATGCGCGGGGACCACGACCTGCACGCCCAGCACCCGGAGCAGGTGGCCGACCTCCTCGCCCATTTCGCCGACCAGATCGAGACGTGAACGTGCCCCGATTCCTCACCGTCATGGGCTCGGGCGAGACCGCCCCGACCATGATCAAGGTCCACCGCCGGATCATGGAGGCCGTCGGCGCCACCGGACCGGCCGACGCCGTGCTGCTGGACACGCCCTACGGGTTCCAGGAGAACGCGACCGACATCTCCACCAAGGCCCAGGAGTACTTCCGGGCGTCGGTCGGCCACCCGATCTCGGTGGCGACCTGGCGGGGCGCGGACGACGACACCGTCGTGCGCGAGCGGGCGCTGGCCGCCATCGCCGACGCCAAGTACGTCTTCGCCGGGCCCGGCAGCCCGACCTACGCCCTGGCCCAGTGGGTGGGCACGCCGCTGCCCCAGCTGCTGGCCGACAAGGTCCGGCGGGGCGGCGCCGTCACCTTCGCCTCGGCCGCCGCGCTCACCCTCGGCGTGGCCACCGTCCCGGTGTACGAGGTGTACAAGGCCGGCGCGCCGCCGGCGTGGGCCCAGGGCCTCGACCTGCTCTCCGAGGTCGGCCTGACCGTCGCCCTGATCCCCCACTACGACAACGCCGAGGGCGGCCACCACGACACCCGCTTCTGCTACCTCGGCGAGCGGCGCCTGTCGATGCTCGAGCCCGAGCTCCCCGAGGGCGCGTGGGTGCTCGGCGTCGACGAGCACACGGCGCTCGTCCTCGACCTCGACGCCGGCACCGCCACGGTCGAGGGCAACGGCACCGTGACCGTGCGCCGGGACGGCCAGTCCTCCGTGCTGCCGGCCGGCACCGAGATCGGCCTCGACGAGCTCCGCCCGGGGTCCGGCGCAGCCGCTCCCGCTCCCGCCGTGGCCGCCCCCGTCGCCGCCGCCCCCGTCACCAACGCCGGCATCGGCCTGGCCGCCACCACCGACCGGCTCACGGCCGAGTTCGACACCGCCCTGGCCGCCCGCGACACCGACGGTGCCGTCGCCGCCGTGCTCGAGCTGGAGCAGGCCATCGTCGAGTGGGCGGCCGACACGCTCCAGAGCGGCGAGACCGACCAGGCCCGCGCCGCGCTGCGCCGGATGGTCGTGCGCCTCGGCGAGCTGGCCGTGGTCGGCGCCCAGGACCCGCGCGACGTCGTGGCTCCCTACGTGGAGGCGGTGCTCGCCGCCCGGGTCGGCGCCCGGGATGCCAAGCAGTACGAGCTGGCCGACCGCCTCCGCGACGCCCTGGTCGAGGCGGGCGTGGAGGTCCGCGACGCGCCCGGCGGCACCGAGTGGGTGCTCGCCGACGGGACCTCGTGACCCACCGCCTTCCGTTCTGGCAGCCCTCCCGTCGCAGGCCCGGCTCCGATTGCCCCGCACCTGCGAGGTGCTGTTAGGGTCACGCAGCCTCAACGGGGAGCGAGCCCCCATCGTCCAGCGGCCTAGGACGCCTGCCTTTCACGCAGGTAACACGGGTTCGAATCCCGTTGGGGGTGCAAGTCAGAGTCTGGTCCCGTGGTGCAGTTTGGAGTGCACGCCGGCCTGTCAAGCCGGAGGTCGCGGGTTCAAATCCCGTCGGGACCGCCACAGAACGCCCTCGAGCCCCCGGGCTCGGGCATGCCCTGGTCGGGTAGCTCAGTTGGCAGAGCGACCGCCTGAAAAGCGGTAGGTCACCGGATCGACGCCGGTCCCGACCACCATCGAAAAGCCCAGGTCAGAGGCCATGCCAGCGTGGCCTCTGACCCGGGGCTGTCGACCGAGCACGGTCCTCGACGGGCGACGACGGCAGCGGCGACTCCGGAGGAGCCGCCGCTGCGATCGTGGCGTCGGTTCGCTAGAGGGCGCCCCGGCGCCAGGGGCCGGTGATGGCGAAGGTGATCCCCGGGCTCTGGATGTTCGCGAACAGCCAGTTGCCGTTCTTCGGCTCGAAGGTCGCGCCGGCCCACTCGGAGCCGGTGTAGTCACCGGTCCCCGAGTAGCCGCGTGCCTGCATCACGTCGGCCGGGAGACGGACGTTGTTCTGGGCGAACCGGAAGATCTGCCCGTCCGCCGTCAGGCCGTGCATGTACTCGAGCCCGCTGCCGTCCTCGCAGAGCACGATGCCGCCGCGCGGGCTGACGCAGACGTTGTCCGGCGCGGCGAGGAGCTCGGCGGCGGTGGATGCGAAGACGCAGGTGAAGCGGGACGTGGCCGGGTCGTAGGAGAAGACCTGCCCGAGCCGCAGCGGCCCGCCGTTGCTGGCGACGATGTAGACGACGCCGTTGCCGTACCAGGCACCCTCGCCGCGGGTGATCAGGGCGGCGCCCTTCGCGGCAGCCTGACCCCGCGTGCTGGCCGCGTACTCGTTGGTCTGGGGGTCAGGGTCGTCGACCACCACCCAGGTGGCCGTGTCACTCTGCCCGGTCACCCACTGGCGGGTGTCCGTCGTCCCGTCGAGCTTCATGGCCTCGAGGACGCCGCCGGCCGCGAGGTCGCTCCGGTTCGTCGGCCGGAACCGGTAGAGCACCGAGTCGCCGGTGTCCTCGGTCTCATAGACGTACCCGGTCGCAGGGTCGGTGGCCGTGGCCTCGTGGTTGAAGCGGCCCATCGCCTTGAGCGGCACGCCGGTGGCCATGCCATCGGCGGGGACCTCGAAGTTGTAGCCATGGAGCTCGGTGGCCGTGTTGTCGGCACCGGGGATCGTCAGGTTCTCCTCGCAGGAGATCCACGTTCCCTCGGGGGTCGGCCCACCGGCACAGTTGCGGATCGTGCCGCCGAGGCTCGCGTAGCTCTCGAGCCACTCGCCGGCGTCGGGGTCGAAGCGCAGGTTCGTGGTCCCTCCACCTGCGGCAGGGTCGTAGGTGCTGCTCGCAGGAGCGATCGACCCGGAGGAGCTGAGGCCCCGCTCGTGGTTGCGCACGAGTCGGACGCCGTCCTCGGTGCGGAAGGCGGCCATGCCGTCGTGGGAGCCTGGCGTCGGCTTGCCGTCGCTCATGGGGTCGTTGGTCCAGCCGTAGCTGATGTACTCGAAGCCCTTCGGCAGGAGGAGGAGCTCGAGGCCGGTCGTCTGGTCCTTGACCGGGGAGAGGGGGCCGTAGCCGACGCCGCTCGCGTCTGGGTTGCCTGGGGCGGCGCCTGCCGTACGGGTGGCGAGCGCTCCGAAGGGGCCGGCGAAGGCGACGCCGGCGCCGATGCCGGCGGCCCCCTTCAGGAACGAGCGGCGCTGCAGTGGGCTTGTGGTCTCGGTCACGTGGATCTCCAGGTTCATCGGGTGTGTCGATGACCGAACCTAAGAAGCGGTCCTGAACCCCCCGCCACCGCACGGTGAGGAGAGGACGAACACCGAGCGGCCATCGGCAGTCCGAGCTCAGCGAGGAGGTCCAGCTGGATCCGACGTCGGCGCCCGGCGCCCGAGGGCGGCGGCAGCGTCGCGCCTCTCGCCGGGCATGCAGCCACTGGCGGGACCTGAACGGACACCAGCGCAGGGGGCTCGAGCCGCCGTCCGGGCCCGTTCCGGCAGGGGATCGGACGGCGGCGGCGAAGAACCAGCGGAACCGGCAGACCGTGCCGGCCGATGGGGTGGGGGGTCGCCGTGACGAAGGAGCCGATGCTGCGTCGGGCACTCGCCGCCGCCATCGCCCTCGTGGCGTCCGCCGGGATCGTGTCCGCCGGGGTCGGATCGACCCCGGTCTGGGCCGACGCCGCGCTCGAGCGGGCTGCGGTGGTCCACTCCCCCGACGCCCACCGGGTCGTCTCCGCGTCGACGTCCGATCCCGTCGTCGAGCCGCTCCAGGCCGAGCCCGCGCCCGTCCCTGCTCCCCAGCCCGGACCCACCCCCGGGCCGGCGCCGGCCGGCCCGCAGGA
>JAKFET010000164.1:0-5029 GCA_036675575.1 Acidimicrobiaceae bacterium | reverse complement strand
ATGGGCGACCGCCTCGTCTCCGCCGCCGTGGAGAGCTTCGGCAGCCTCGACATCGTGGTCAACAACGCGGGCATCACTCGCGACACCATGCTCTTCAACCTGACCGAGGCCCAGTGGGACGACGTGATCGCGGTCCATCTCAAGGGCCACGCGGCCGTCTCGCGTGCCGCCGCGGTCCACTGGCGTGCCGCCAGCAAGGCCTCCGGTGGTCCGGTCTACGGCCGAGTGGTCAACACCTCTTCCGAGGCCTTCCTCTTCGGCTCTGCCGGCCAGCCGAACTACTCGGCCGCCAAGGCCGGCATCACCGCGCTGACCCTGTCGACCGCCCAGGGCCTCTCGCGCTACGGCGTGACCGCCAACGCCATCTGCCCGCGCGCACGGACCGAGATGACGGCGAGCGTCTTCGACTCCGACCCGAGCGGGCAGGAGCTCGACATCCTCGCTCCGGAACGTGTCGCGACGTTCGTCTCCTGGCTCGCTTCGCCCTCGTCCGCAGAGGTCAACGGACAGGTGTTCGTCGTGTACGGCGACATGGTGGCGTTGATGGCTCCGCCCACCGTCGAGCAGAAGTTCACCGCCGCCGACGGCGTCTTCAGCGTCGAGGAGCTCGAGCAGCAGCTGGCGCCGTACTTCGAGGGGCGCAGCAAGTACGCCAACTTCGCGGCGTACTCGGTCGCACAGCTCGACACGACCGGGGTGCAGAACCTCAACGGCTGACCGGCGCGACGGGGCGGCCGCTTCCGGCTCAGAAGTGCGAGGCCGGGCGCAGCGTGGCCTCGGCGCCGCCGTCGACGTACAGGACCTGTCCCGTCACATGGGTGAGCTCGGGCGAGACCAGGAAGCCCACCACGCGGGCGAGGTCCTCGGGAGAGGCGTAGCCGTGCAGGGGCATCGGGACCGCAGCGTCCATGACCTTCTTCATCGCGGGGTCGGCGACCAGTGCGGCCGACATCGGCGTGAGCACGACCCCGGGTGCGACGACGTTGACGGGGATGCCGGCGTCCGCCCAGCCCGGCGCGACGCAGGTGCGTCGTGCCCACTGGGCCACGGCCGACTTGGACGACGGGTAGAGCTGCTGCGGCCGCCCGTCGGCGATCGCGGCCTCCGCGAGCGACACCGCGAGGTCCTCGTCGGCGGCGAGGAGCGCCTCGACGAGGGCCTGGTCGGCCGGCTGCGTGGCGGAGATGGACCCGATCAGCACGACCCGTGGCGCGGACGAGGCGGCCAGCGCGGCGCGGAGGCCGGTGGCGAGCTCGGTCGTGCCGAAGTAGTTGACGCGCGGCAGCACGGGCGAGGGCACCGACAACCCGGCGCAGGTGACGAGGCCGTCGACCACTCCCCCTGACTGCTCGAGCACCGCCGCGACTGCCGCAGCGCGACCGTGCGGCGTGGCCAGGTCGGCGCAGACCTCGGCGTCCTCGAGGTCGACCCCGATCACGCGATCCCCGCGCGATCGGAGCGTGGTGGCGACGGCCGCGCCGATGCCTGAGGCGGCTCCGGTGACGACGACGAGACGGGACATGGCTTCCTCCGGGGGTGGGTTCGGGACCGTTCAGGTGTGTGAGCCGCCGTCGACCCGCAGCTCGGCACCGGTGAGGTAGGAGGCGTCGTCGGAGGCGGCGAAGGCGATCACTCCCGCGAGCTGCTCGGGCTGCGCCTCTCCCATGAGCGACCGGATCCGGCCGTAGTAGGAGAAGTCGAGGTCGCCGGGGGTCACGGTCGCGGTGAGCGGCGTGGCGACGGTCCCGGGCGAGACCGGGACGACCCGGATCCCGCGCCCGACCAGCTCGGCCGCCAGGCTCAGCGAGAACGCGAGCACCGCACCCTTGGAGGCGGAGTAGGCAGACATGTAGGGGTTGCCGTGCGCAGCGGCGCTGGAGGCGACGTTGACGATCACGCCTCCGCGGCCGAGGTGGCCCACGGCCTCGCGGCACATCAGCGCCGTGCCGACGAGGTTGACGTCGAAGAGCAGCCGCAGGTCCTCGACGGTGAGGCTCTCGATCGGGGTGGTCCGGTGGATGCCGGCGACGTTGACCAGGCAGTCGAGGCCGCCCAGCCGGTCCGTGGCGACCCGCACAGTCTCCACCACGGAGGGCTCGGAGGTCACGTCGCACTCCAGGGCCGTGACCTCGCCGGGACCCGTGCACGAGGACGCGGTGACCGCGAGGCCCTCGGCGTCCCGGTCGACGGCGACGACGCTTGCGCCCTCCTCGACCAGTCGCACCGCGGTGGCCCGGCCGATGCCGGAGGCCGCACCGGTCAGCAGCACACGGCGCCCCTCGAACCGGCACAGCCCGCTCACGACGCTGCGCCCTCGACGACGGCGGTCGCCTTGATCTCGACGCGGACCCCGGGCAGCCCGCCACCCAGCTGGGCCGCACCGATCGCCGTCCAGGCGGGCCACGGCTCGCGCAGGCGACGGTCACGCACTCGCATGAACACCGGCACCTGCTCGGCCAGGTCAAGGTGGAATGTGAGCAGGTCGACGACGTCGCCCAGGTTGGCACCGGCCGCCTGCGGCACGTGGGCCAGGTTGTCGAAGGCCTGCTCGAGCTCGTCGTCGAGGTCTTCGGGCACCGAGCCGTCCGGTCGGGTGCCGATCACGCCGGAGCACCACAGGTTGTCGCCGACCCGCACCGCAGGCGCGATGTGCCACTCGGCGTAGAGCTGCTCGTGGCCGGCGGGGACGACGGGGACCTGGGTCGGGCTCATCATGCCTCCAGCGAGTCGGGGCTCGGGACAGGAACGCCCCCGCGCAGCGTCACCTCGGCGCCGGCGGCAGCCGAGCGCCCGGCTCGCCGCCCGAAGAAGGAGCCGTCGCCGAGCGACGTCCCGCTGATGTAGCCGTCGCCGTGGATGCCCGACGTCACGCGGCCGGCTGCCCACAACCCCGGGATCGCCGCGCCGGCGAGCGACTGCACGGCACCGTCGACGTCCGTGCGCAGGCCGCCGAGCGTGAAGCCGGCGACGCCGTCTCCGGCGGCGGCGCTGTCGCGACCGCCCGGGTTGAAGCCCGCGGCGACGTCGACGGCGGCGAAGGGCGCCTCGAGGGGCCGCAGCCACCGGGGCGCCTTGTGGAAGTGGGGGTCCTCGCCCTGCGCGGCGAAGTGGTTGTACGCCGTCACCGTCGCCTCGAGCGACCCGGCCGGCATGCCGAGGTCCTGCTCGAGCTCGGCCAGGGTCTCGGCCGCGTGGGTGGGACGCACGCCCCACAGGTCACCCTCGGGGACCTCCTCGAAGCAGGTCTCGTCCGCGACCACCCAGTACGGCGCCTGCCGGTGCGCCACGGCTGCGTGGCTGGCGGTGCCGGGGTAGGTGTCCTCGTTGACGAAGCGTTGGCCGAGGGCGTCGACCAGGATGCCCCGCGCGGCCAGCGCCGGCAGGAACGTGAGCGCCACCTCGTGGGCGTGCATCCGCCGGGTCGCGGCACCGACCGCCTGCGCGATGCGGATCCCGGAGCCGTCGTCGAGCCCGTCGCTGACCTTGCCCCGTCCGAGGAGCATGGGCGCGTGGTCGGCCAGCATCTCCTCGTTGTCCACGAACCCGCCGGTCGTGAGCACGACGCCGCGGTCAGCACGCAGCACCCGCTCCTCGCCGTACTGCTTGGCGCGCACGCCGACCACCCGTCCGCCCTCGACGACGAGGCCGGTGACTCGGGTGTCGACGACGGTGCGCACACCGGCCTCCCGCGCGGCGGCGACCAGGGCGTCCATCAGCACCTTGCCGGCGAAGAAGGGTGCCGGGGGCCGGTGGCCGCGCGGCGACGGGGCGGCGAGGGTGTCGAACGGCCAGCTGTTCTCGCCGAGCCACATCAGCCCGTCGGCGGTGGGCGGCATCCAGGTCGGCGCCTCGTAGAGGCTCGGCCGGAACTCGACGCCGTGGTCGACCAGCCAGCGGAAGTGGTCGGCGCTGCCGTCGCAGTAGGCGCGCAGCCTCTCCTCGTCCGCGTGGGGTCCGAGCGCGGCCTGCAGGAATGCGAACATGTCGTCGGCGGTGTCCTCGAAGCCGCACGCCTTCTGCACGCTCGTGCCGCCGCCGAGGTAGACCTCACCACCGGACAGGGCCGAGGAGCCGCCGGGGGCGCTGGCCCGCTCGACGACCACCACGCGGGCACCGGCCTCGGCGGCCGAGATGGCAGCACAGGCTCCGGCGATGCCGAACCCCACGACGAGGACGTCGACGTCGTCGAGGTCCAGCGCCGAAGGGTGCGCCGCCTCGATCACGGCTTGGAGAACGCCGCGAGCGGCTCCGAGCCCGACCAGTCGTGGCCCCAGTAGGAATCGGCGGTGATCTCCTCGGCGGTGTAGTAGGTCTCGTCGACGGTCATGCCCTCGACGCCGTACTCGAGGTCCCAGCCGCCGGGGGCACGGACGTAGAACGAGACCATGTGGTCGTTGGTGTGGCGGCCGAGCGTGGACGAGATCGAGAAGCCGGCGCGCTTCACGTTGTCGAGCGCGCGCCCGACGGCGTCGAGGGAGTCGACCTCGACCATCAGGTGCACCAGCCCGGGCGGGTCACCGTGCGGGGCGGGCACGACGGCCAGGCTGTGGTGGCGCGCGTTCACGCCCATGAAGCGCACGCGCCTCGGCGTACCGACAGCGGCGACGCCCTTCTCCCCCAGCCGGATCGCTCCGCGGGGCAGGAAGCCGAGCACCTCGGTGTAGAACGCCACGGTCTCGTCCATGGCGGTCGTCGGCAGCACGACGTGGCCCAGGCCCTGGTCGCCGGTGACGAACCGCTGGGTCCAGCGCGTGCGAACCGGGTCGTGGTCGAGGACCGGGCCGAAGAACACCTCCACCGGCGTGCCGGCCGGGTCGTCGAAGTAGATGGCGGCCTCCACCCGGCGCTCGTGGCACTCGCTCGCGCTGAGCTGCTTGACCCCGAAGCCGGCGGCCTCGACGTCACGCCCGACCCGGGACAGGGCGAACTGGTCGCGGACCTCCCAGCCGACGGCGAGCACGCGGTCGGTGTCGCCGGGCAGGACGGCGAGTCGCGACTCGCGCTCGTCCATGCGCAGGTAGAGGCCGTC
>JAKFET010000262.1:0-29109 GCA_036675575.1 Acidimicrobiaceae bacterium | reverse complement strand
GGTCGAAGCCGCCGGCGGCACCGCCACCGACGGTGACGGCACCGACCCCTCGGTCGACGTCGTCTTCCTCGCCGGCAAGGCGGGGATGCTCGAGCACGACGCCGTGCCGGCGCTCGGGGCCGACGTCGTCGTCCCGCTCACCGCCGTCCCCGTGACCGCCCGGGCCCACGCCGAGCTCACCAAGGCCGGCAAGGTCCACGTGCCGGACTTCCTGTCCACGGCCGCCCCGCTCCTGCACGCACACGGCGAGGGCATCGACGACCCGGTCGCCGCCGTCGCCGGCAAGGTGCGCTCGCTGGCGTCGCACGGTCCGGGCCTGTGGATCGCCGCCGTCGAGGAGGCCGAGGCCTTCCTGCGCACCTGGCGCGACGAGCTCCCCTTCGGCCGCCCGCTGGCGTAGGGCCGAGCCGGCGACGCCCGTGCGCCGTCGCATGAACACCCCGGCTGCGGGGTATCTCGACCGGGTGCCGGCGTCCCGATTCGACCAACCGTGTGCCACCGACCACTACACGGATGGCCACATCCCCGACGAGCAGGACCTGCTCGAGACGCTCGGCGACGTCGTGCGCTGCCTCGAGGGCAGCGACACCGACCACCTGCTCATGGGCGGGATCGGATCCTTCGCCATGGCCCGCCCCCGCGAGACCCACGACATCGACGTCTTCCTCCGTCCCGGCGACGTCGAGCGGGCGCTCGACCTGCTCGACGCCGACGGCTTCGAGACCTCGGTCCACGACCCGGCCTGGCTGGCCAAGGCGTTCAAGCGCCGGGTGCTCGTCGACCTGATCTTCCGGTCTTCGGGCGAGATCTACCTCGACGACGAGATGCTCGAGCGGGCCGAGCGCCGTGACTACAAGGGCGTCAGCGCCCGGGTGATCTCGGCCGAGGACCTCCTCGTCATCAAGGCCCTCGCCACCGGGGAGACCACCGCCCACCACTGGTACGACGCCCTCGCCCTCATCGCCAAGTGCGAGCTCGACTGGGACTACCTCGTGCGACGGGCGAACCAGGCCGGTCCCCGCCGGGTGCTCAGCCTGCTGATCTACGCCGAGTCCTGCGACCTCGCCGTCCCGACCACGGCCATCACCGCCATCCACGACACGGTGCACGGAGGTGTGGTGGCGTGAGCGACCCCGTCGACGAGAGCCCGGAGTACCTCGCCGAACGGGTGCGCCAGGCGGTCGCCACCGACCTGCGCACCGCCGAGCAGGGCGTGCAGTGCCGGGTCACCGAAGCGGAGCTGTTCCTCTACGGCGAGGTCGGCAGCGACGAGCGACGGGCCGCCGTCGCCGAGGTGGCGGCCGAGGTCGTCCCCGACCGGCGCATCCACAACGACGTCACGGTGGTCCGCCTCGGCGACGAGCACACCCCGGAGCGCCTCGGATGATCCGCATCGCAGCGGTGGGCGACATCCACCTCGGTCCCGACAACGTCGACGCCTTCCGCGCCTCGATCCGATCCGTCGACGCCGACGCCGACGTGCTCCTCCTCGCGGGCGACCTCACCCGCCACGGCGAGCTCGACGAAGCCGTCCTGGTCGCCGAGGCGGTCGACGGCCTCGAGGTCCCCGTGGTCGCGGTGCTCGGCAACCACGACCACCACGCCGGCTGCGCCGACCGCATCACCCAGGAGCTGACGGCGCGGGGCATCACCGTGCTCGAGGGGTCCTCCACCGTCGTCGACGTCGGCGGCTGCACCATCGGGATCGCAGGCGCCAAGGGGTTCGGCGGCGGCTTCGCCGGCGCCTGCGCCAGCGACTTCGGCGAGCCGGAGATGAAGGCGTTCGTGCGCCACACCAAGGGCATCGCCGACCAGCTGTGCCGCACGCTCTCCGCCCTCGACACCGACGTGCGGGTCGCCCTCCTGCACTACTCCCCCGTCGAGGACACGCTGCGGGGCGAGCGCCTCGAGATCTTCCCGTTCCTCGGCAGCTACCTCCTGGCCGAGGCCATCGACGGGGCCGGCGCCGACCTCGCCCTCCACGGCCACGCCCACGCGGGCGTCGAGCACGGCACGACCGCCGGCGGGACTCGCGTGCGCAACGTGGCCATGCCGGTGATCCGCAGCGGCTACCGGGTCTACGAGCTCGACCCGGTCCTCTCCGGCGTCAGCTGACCCTGCCGGCGTCGGCCACCGACGCGGCGAGCCGATCGATCGTGGGCCGCAGCACCAGGGTGTAGGTGTCGGCGATGGCGACCTCCCGGTGGGCGGCTTGAGCTGCGAGTCGGGCCGGGTCGGCCACGACGGCCAGGAACGCTGCCTTCGACGGGAACTGGTTGAACCGAGCCTGGTCCCACTGCCGTCCGTCGCCGACGACCGTGCCCTCGACGCCGAACCAGCCCGAGACGCGCACGCCGTGGGGCACCGCCACCGACGCGGCGTCGTCCTGGTACCGGACCATGTCGGCGTCGGCCCCGCCGGGGTGGAACCGGATGAGGTGCAGCACCGTCACGGGCCCGTCCACCTCGGTCGGCGGGTGGGGGACGTCGGCCCAATCGACCGGCTGGGGCGCGTCGGGATCGTCCTGCGGGGACGGGATCGGCAGGCAGCCGGCGACGATCGTCTCGGCCATGCCCGCCTCCTTGTGCACGTGCTTGCTCGCGAAGTCGGGTCGGGACTGCATGTCGATGAACGAGCGGCGGGTCGGGTAGCGGACGACGCCGATGCGGTCCCAACGGGGCGCATCGCCGAGCAGCTGGTCCTCCACGTCGGCCACGAACGCGATCTCGGCGCCGATGTCGGCCAGGACCTCGACCGGGGCGTAGCGGTCGTCGGCCTCGCGTCCCGTCACCTCCGACTCGGCCCCGTCGTAGACGGCCCGCTCACGGTACGACATGAGGTTGACCATCCAGATCGGCCCGTCCTCGTCCGGCGGCGTCGTCGCGAGTCGGCTGGCGTACTCGCGGTCGACCTGCCCGTAGCCAGGAGTGCGGGTGTCGCTCACGACGCGCTCCTCGTGGGGTCGGCGGCGGGGACGAGGGCGAGCAGCTCTCGGGCGACCATCGGTCCGGCGTTCTGGTTCTGGCCGGTGACGAGGTTGCCGTCGACCACCGAGTGGTTGGCGAAGGGATCCCGGAAGCGGTGGGTGGCCTCGAAGACCGCACCCTTGGCTCGCAGCTCGGTCTCGGGGTGCTGCGGGGTCGACTCGATGCCCAGCTCGCGCACCTGCTTGTCCGTGACGCAGCTGATCCGGCGTCCCTCGACCAGCGGACGGCCGTCGGGTGCGGTCGCGTTGCGGAGCCCGAGCGGGCCGTGGCAGATCCCGCCGATGGGCAGACCGAGCGCGTTGGCACGGGTGAGGGCGTCGGCGAGGTCGTCGGACGTGCCGAAGTCGAAGGCCGCGCCCCAACCCCCGGCCAGGTACACGAGGTCGTAGTCGGCGACGTCGACATCGCCGATGGCGAGCGAGTCGGTCACCTTGGCCCGCAGCTCGGGGTCGGCGAGGAACCGGTCGTCGGCCGGGCAGCGCAGCACGGGCTTGAGCGACTGCGGGTCGACCGGCACCACGCCCCCGACCGGGCTGGCCACGTCGACGACCATGCCGGCGTCGCGGAACGCGTAGTACGGGACCGTCATCTCGCTGGCGAACACCCCGGTGGGCGTGCCGACGTCGAGGACGCCGTGGTTGGTGCACACCACCAGGGCGCGTCGCCCGGTGCGGTCCAGCGTCGGGTCGGCCGCCGGGTCGTCGGGGTGCATGCCGAGGCGCTGGACCAGGCGCCGCAGGGCGAGCGCCGGCGGCGCCGGCCTGCGGGCCGGTTGCGACGTCGGGTGGCGGCGGCGGGGCACGAGCGGGCGGTTGCGCTCGGGCACGCAGCGGGCGGACTCCTCCTTCAGCACGTGGCGCAGGTGCTCCAGCACGTCGTCGGCGCCGGGGTCGCGCCAGCGGTTCACCAGCTCGATCGGGTCGGCGTCGAGGTCGTAGAGCTCCCACTGGTCGTCGAGCGGCACGGTGCGGAAGGTGGGGCCGGACGGTCCGTCCTCGGCGAGGTGGCGCACGCCGGGCTCGGTCCAGGTGCTCGGGTCGTCGAAGGAGCGCACCAGCTTCCAGCGGTGCCCGAGACCGCCCGGCGCGACGTCGTCGGCGACGCGGGCGACCACGCCCTCGAAGCTGGACGCGACGTGGGCCGGCACCCGGATGCGCAGCGGCGCCGGCGGCCGGGTCACCAGTCCGAGGCGGCGGGCCAGGCCGGACGCGCCGCTGTCGCCTTCGAGCATGTTGTCGCGGGTCTGCAGGTAGACGACGCGGTCGGGGTCCGGGTCGGCGCCGTCGACCACGGGGAGCAGGTCGCGGCCAGGCAGCGGGTGCACCTCGGAGAAGGTGCCGGCCAGCCGGCGGGCCGTGGCGTCGACGTCGATCCCGGCGGCGGCCAGGAGCGTGGGCACCAAGTCGACGTGAGAGGTCGGCGCATCGATCGTCCGGGGTGCGGTCGGACGATCCCCCACGCGCGCCACCACGAACGGCACGCGGGTCGCCTCGTCGTAGAGGTTGAACCACTTCTGGTGGAGGCCGCCGTGCGCGCCCAGCAGCTCGCCGTGGTCGCTCGTGCGGACCAGCACGGCGTGCTCGGACCCACCGTCGGTCACCGCCCGCCGCACCCGGTCGAGCGGCCCGTCGACCTCGACGTGGAGGCGGTGGTAGAGGTCGCGGTAGCGCTGGGCGTTGCGCCGGTAGGTGCGGGCGACGGCCGCGGCCGGGCCGTAGCCCGACGGGTACGCCGCCCGGAAGGCGACCTGGGCGGCGGGCTTGTCGCGCAGGTCCTCGTCGTCGGTGGGCGACGGCGGCACGGGCGGCGGGTCCGACGGCGACGGGTCGATCGGCCACCGGCCCCGCACCCACGCCGGGAACAGGACGATGTCGTGGGGGTTCACGAAGCTGGCGATCAGCAGGAAGGGGCGCAGGGCGTCGGCGTCGCCCGCCCGGCGCCGGGCATAGCGGTCCTCGAGCCACGCCACGACCCGGTCGGCGATCAGCGGGTCGCGCACGAGGCCGCTGTCGGCCATCGCGCCGCCGTGGGGCTCGGGCCCGACCCAACCCGAGAACCCGTGGGGCCCGAGCGGGTCGGCGTCGAGGTAGGCCTGCACCGCGGCGGGATCCACGCGCCCGTCGTCGTCGTTGGTGGCGAGCCGGCCGCCGGTGGCGGGATCGGTGAGGTCGGCGTGGGAGACGTGCCACTTGCCGTCGTAGCGGGTGTCGTAGCCGGCGGCCCGGAACCAGGCCCCGATGGTGGGCACCTCGCCGGGGGCCAGCCAGCGCATCCGTGAGTCGTCGGCCATCTTGCCGAGGCCGTCGGTCTGGGTGACCCCGTGCAGGTCCGGGTACTGGCCGGTGAGCAGCGTCGGGCGGCTCGGCACGCAGGCCAGCGAACCGGTGTGGTGGCGGGCGAAGGCGACGCCGTGCTCGTCGAACCAGCGCCGGCCGGGCAGCGCCCGCTGCCGCCAGGCCTGCAGCTCGGCGGTCTCGTAGGGCGGGGCGGCGCGCTCCTCGTCGGTGAGCAGGACGACGATGTCGGGGCGGGTCTCAGGCACGGTTGGCTCCTCCTCGGGTGAGGGCGTCGCCGACGTGGGCGGCGAGCCCGGCGAGCATCGAGTCCGACGCCCGGGCCATCCGGCGGGCCACCAGACGGGCGATCAGCTGCTGCGGCGGTCGGGGGCCGGCGTCGACGGTGGTGGTGACCGTGACCTCGCAGCCGGCGTCGGCGACCTCGACCGTCCAGGCGTTGCGCACGACGCGGAGCACCGGCGGCAGGCCGGTGATGCGGTAGCCGAGCCGGCGGCCGGCCTCGAGCTCGTCGACGGTCTCGAGCAGCGCGGCCCGGCCGACCTGCACCCGCCGGACCAGACCCACGGCCAGGTCCCCGCCCTGCAGCAGGCAGGAGTGCTCGACGTCGGGCGCCCACCGCGCCAGGCCGCCGAAGTCGGCGAGGGCGCTCCACACCACGTCCGGCGACGCCGGGATCCGGGCGGTGCGGCCGACGGTGGCGGTCACGACCAGGTCGGGCGCGAGCGGGCGGCGGGCATCCACCGCTCCCCTGCCGTCTCGTCGATCCGTCCGACCAGCCGGGAGCCGTGGGACGCCACCAGGTCGATCAGCGCCCGGGTGCGGTCCTCGCCGAGGGCCTGCCAGCCGGGTGCGCACCGGTCGTCGAGGCGGTCCTCCAGCGACTGGCGCAGGGCGATGCCCGCCGCGTCCACCCGACCGTGGGTGGCGAGGCCCCTGGCGTCCAGGCGGGTGCGCGCCGCGGCGACGGTGTCGTCGTCAGCACCGCGCGACCGGGGCAGCCAGTCGTCGTCGTGGCCGCGCCACGCCGCGTCGAGCAGCATGGCCATCTGGCCGTCGATGCCCTCGGCGATGTGCAGGGCCCAGTGGGTGTCCCCCCGCCACTCGCGGATGCAGTTCAGGGCCAGCCACGCCGACAGCACGGGCTCGTCCAGGCGGCGGTGGCTGAGGTGGGCGGCGAACAGGGCGCGCCCGTCGAGGGGCAGCGCATCGGCTGCGGCCCACAGCGGCTCGGCCAGGTCCCCGAGCGGACCGCAGGCGTCGGGCACCAGCTCGGTGAGGCCGTGGAGGACGGCGTCGTCGCGGACCGCCAGCGTCTCCTCCCAGGTGGTGTGCTGGCGGCAGAGGTCCAGCCCGAGCTGGATGAAGACCGGGTTGATCGAGCCGAAGGTCGCCGTCACGACGTCGTCGCCGGCCGGGGCGATCGGGGCGGCCCGGGTGGCGATGTACCACCCCGCGCCCTCGGGCACGCCCAGCTCGGCGTAGCGCTGCGTCCCCCACGGATCCCAGAAGATCCAGCCGATCAGCCGGTGGGAGGCGAGGGCGGCCGCCGCGGCGAGCCCGCGCCAGCCCGACAGGTCGAAGGTGGGATCGACAGCGGCGCTCACGACGTGGCGGCGATGAAGTCGGCGAGGACCCGGCCGAGCTCGGCACCGCGGTCCTCCTGGAGGAAGTGGCCGCCGCCCTCG
The DNA here is from genome assembly GCA_036675575.1 of Acidimicrobiaceae bacterium. Taxonomy (GTDB): domain Bacteria; phylum Actinomycetota; class Acidimicrobiia; order Acidimicrobiales; family Salinilacustritrichaceae; genus Salinilacustrithrix. The sequence goes on along the minus strand of JAKFET010000262.1, from coordinate 22,140 downwards.
ATGGTGGTGTGCTGCTGGCCCTGCGCCCCCGGCACCTTGGCCAGGAACGGGGCGTCGCCGCCCCGGGTGATCGGGTCGGCGTCGCTGAAGCAGAGCAGGAACGGCTTCTCGAACCGCTCGAGCACCCGCCACGCGGCCTCCTGGTCGGGGGTGGCCGGGTCGTCCGACGAGGTGGGCACCAAGGTCGGGAACACCCGGACCGCGGCCTTGTAGGAGTCGTCGGGGTAGGGCGCGTCGTAGGCGGCGATGACCTCGGGCGACAGCGAGGTCGTGCAGCCACCCTCGATGATGCGACCCACCGGGAAGTGCTCGGTCTCCTGGGAGAAGCGCTGCCAGGCGAGGAACGCCTCGCTGGCCGGTCCGTGCCCCGTGGGCAGGCCGCCGTTGCCGATGGCGACGCGGGCGTAGCGGTCGGGCTCGAGGGCGACCAGGCGCAGCCCGACCAGCGAGCCCCAGTCCTGGCCGAAGTAGGTGATGTCGCGCAGGTCGAGGCGATCGAACAGGGCCTGGCGCATCCACTCGACGTGGCGGGCGTAGGTGTGGTCGGACTGCTCGGCCGGCTTGTCGCTGCGACCCATCCCCACCAGGTCCGGGGCGATCACGCGGTGGCCGGCGGCGACGAGGGTGGGGATCACGTGGCGGTAGAGGAAGCACCACGTCGGCTCGCCGTGCATCAGCAGCACCGGCGGCGCGTCGGCGGGACCCTCGTCCAGGTGATGGACGCGCAGGGTGCCGCCCTCGCCGTCGTCGACCTCGACGTGGTGGGGCTCGTAGGGGAAGTCGGGCAGGTCGACGAAGGCGTCGTCGGGGGTGCGGAGGGTGCGCATGGTGCTCCTGGTGCTGCGGGCGGGTGCTACTGGCGGGACAGCTCGGCGCGGGCGACGGCGTCGGCGGCGTCGCCGAAGCGGTCGGGGCTGGCCTGGACGACGACCTGGCGGAGGATGCCGGTGTAGGGAAAGGGGGCGGCGTAGCGGTCCGACACCGGCGACCCGTGGTCGGCGCCGATGCTCGGCCCGGTCGACGACATCATCCGCATGTAGAGGGGGAGGTCGGCGTGTCCGGCGTCCGCGCCGGCCACGACCAGGGTCGCCGACCCGGCGAAGCCGTCGAGCCGGCGCAGGCGGACCCCGACCTCGACGTCGCCTTCGAGCACGGCGACGTCGGACTCCACGACGGTGTGGTCGCCGAACGCGTTGTAGTCCAGGACGAGGCGGCCGCCCTGCACGAACACGGAGAGGCCGGCGTTCTCCGTGCCGGTGGCGAACAGCACCCCCTCGTCACCCGAGCGGTGGACGACGGCGGCGGTGAGGTCGAAGCTGCGCCCGGCGATGGCGGCCCCGGCCTGCCCGGGCAGCGGCGACATCGGCGGGCGGTACACGTAGCGCCGGTCGGGCGGGTGCGGCGAGCGGGGCCGGAACCGGGCACCGAAGAGCTCGATGGTGCGGTCGTCGAGGGGCAGCACGCCGTGGCGCTCGGCCTCGGCCCACCAGAGGGCAACGAGGTCGCGCAGCCGGTCCGGCTCCCGCGCTGCGAGGTCGTCGGTCTCGGACGGGTCGGTGGCCAGGTGGTGCAGCTCCCACGGCTCGGTGTCGTGGTCGGCACCGGCCTCGTGCTTGCACACGGCCTTCCAGCCGTCGGCGACGATGGCCCGGCTGCCGGCGTTCTCGAAGTACTGGACGGTGTTGGTGGCGGGCGCGTCCGGATCGGCCAGGACCGTGGCGAACGAGTGCCCGGTCACGGGCAGCTGGTCGAGGCCGTTGCGCACCGCGGGCGCCGCCACGCCGACCAGCTCGTACAGGGTGGGGGCGACGTCGGCGACGAACGCGAACTGGTCGCGCGCCGTGCCCTGCTGGGCGGGGTCGATGCGGGCGGGCCAGTGCAGCACCATCGGCACGTGCACGCCGCCCTCGTGGGTGTTCTGCTTGTACCAGCGGAACGGCGTGTTGCCGCACTGGGCCCAGCCCCACGGGTAGTTGGTGTGGCTGCGGGGCCCGCCGATGTCGTCGAGGTGGGCCACCGCCTCCGACGGGTCCTCCAGGATCCCGTTGAAGAACTTCATCTCGTGGAGCACGCCGAACGGCCCACCCTCCTGCGACGCGCCGTTGTCGGCGAGCACCACGAGGATCGTGTTCTCGAGCCGGCCCAGGCGGCGGAGGCCCTCGACGAAGCGACCGATCTGGACGTCGGTGTGGTCGAGGAACGCGGCGAAGGCCTCCTGCAGCCGCGCCGCCAGCCGGCGCTGGTCCTCGGGCAGCTCGTCCCACGGCTCGACGCCCGGGTTGCGGGGTGCGAGCCGCGTGCCCGGCGGGATGACGCCGAGCTCCAGCTGGCGCCGGAACCAGCGCTCGCGCACGACGTCCCAGCCCTCGTCGAAGCGACCCCGGTACTTGGCCAGGTGCGCCGGCGGGGCCTGGTGCGGCGCGTGCGTGGCGCCGAAGGCGAGGTAGGTGAAGCACGGACGGTCGGGGCGGACCCCGATCGAGTCGGCGAGCATCCGCAGCGCCCGGTCGACCAGGTCCTCCGACAGGTGGTAGCCGTCGTCGGGCCCGCCGGGCGGGTCGACGGGGTGGTTGTCAGCGACGAGCTCGGGGTGGAACTGGTCGGTCTCGCCCTCGAGGAACCCGTAGAAGCGGTCGAACCCCCGCGCCAGGGGCCACTGGTCGAAGGGGCCGGCGGCCGAGCACTGCTCCATCGGGGCGAGGTGCCACTTGCCCACGCAGAACGTGGCCCAGCCGGCGTCGTGGAGGACCTCGGGCATGGTGGCGGCGTGGTTCGAGATGTGCCCGAGCTGGTTGGGGAAGCCGGTCCGGAAGTTGGACACCGCCCGCATGCCGACGGCGTGGGGCGCCCGGCCGGTGAGCAGCGAGGCGCGGGTGGGCGAGCACAGCGGCGTGACGTGGAAGTTCGTGAACCGCACCCCGCCGGCGGCCAGGGCATCGATGTTCGGCGTGTCGATGTCGGAGCCGAAGCAGCCGAGCTGGGCGAAGCCGGTGTCGTCGAGCAGCACCACGACCACGTCGGGCGCGCCCTCCCCCGGGTGCGGGGGCTCGTCGAACCACGGCTCCGACGTCTGCACCGTGCGGCCGATCCGGCCCCGGAACTCCTCTGCTCGCATCTGCGCCCCCTTCGCCTCCAGGGAAACACCTGCGAGTCGAACTGTCAATAGATTCTGCGAGTCCTGTTCGCACCACTTTCGCCCGCACTACCCTGCCGCCGTGCCCGAGACGTCCACCGCCGCCGCCGACGGCCGGCGCCTGCGGCGGGAGCGGAACCGCACCGCCGTCATCGACGCCATGTTCGAGCTCATCCGCGAGGGCGGGCTCCCGCCGGCGGTCGCCGACGTCGCCGACCGGGCCGGCGTGTCGGTGTCGTCGGTGTTCCGGTACTTCGAGAACCTCGACGACCTGCACCGCGAGACGATCCGGCGCTACTTCGAGCGCTTCGCCCCCCTGTTCGAGCTGCCCGATCCGGCCCCGCGCGCCGAGGACCGCATCGCCGGCTTCGTCGACGCCCGCCTCGAGCTCTACGAGACCATCGGACCCATCGCCCGGCTGTCCCGCGTGCGCGCCGCCGAGCAGACCCAGCTGGCTGAGACGCTGGCCGAGGCGCGTCAGCGCTTCGCCGAGCAGGTGCGGGCGCACTTCGCCGACGACCTGGCGTCGCGGCCGCCCGCCGATGCCGACGATCGGGCCGCCCTGCTCGACGCCCTGACCTCGTTCGAGTCCTGGGACCTGCTGCAGGGCACCCACGGGCGCAGCCGGGCCGGCCTGCGGCGGGCGTGGATCGCCGGGATCAGCGCGCTGCTCGCCGGGGACTGACCCCGGACGCGCCACCGGCGGCCCTCGGGAGGGCCGCCGGTGGGCGCATCGCTCAGCGGTGGATCAGCCGAGGCGGCGGCGCAGGGCCACCACGGCGAGGGCGCCGGCGGCCATCACGCCGGCGAGGCCGGCGGTGCTGGCGGCGTTCCCGCCCGTGGCGGGCAGCCGGGCGGCGGTGGGACCGGCCGCCGGGGCCGCGCCGTCGTTGGCGGTCACGATGTCGGTCTCGTCGTCGTCGGTCGGGACGTAGGAGTCCGGGTTCGAGGCGTCGTTGTCGCTGTGGCAGCCCGGGTCGGCAGCGTCGGCCACGGTGTCCTCGGGATCGTCGTCGTCGACGCCGTTCGAGCACTGGGTCGCCGCACCGCAGGTGACACCGCTGACCTCGGCGTGACCGAGGGTGACCTGGCCGAGGGGGGCGTCGCCGGCCGCGGCGAGCACCGTGACGACGAGGGCGTCGACGGCGATGCCGTCCTCGAGCTCGGTCACGACGTTGCGCTGGATGTCCACCACGGCGTTCAGGCCGGAGTCGGTGAGACCGGCGTTGAGGCCGTCGAGGATCTGGGTGATCGGGTCGTTGAGCGGGACGTCCTCGCCACCGATCTGGAGGCTGATGATCTCGGAGTTGGCCGAGTAGACGACCTCGCCGGCGGTGCAGACGGCCACGGCCTCGGCCCGGATCACGTCGGCGGCGACCAGGGACACGTCCTCGGCCACGGCGTCGAGGAGCACGTCGGCGCCTTCGATGAGGGCGACGCCCGCGGCGTTGTAGGGCCCGGGGACCGCCTGCTCGACGACCTCGAGCTGCGACGGGACGTCCGAGGCGGCGTGGACGACGGCGTCGGCGTTGAGCGTGCCGGAGACGGCGAGCGGCTCGGCGGGGATGTCGACCACCGTCTCGCCGGCCTCGCCGCCGGGCGGGAGGGTGACGGCCGCGGTGGGCGTCGGCGGGATGACCTCCTGCCCGCCGACCGAGATCGTGCCGCCGTAGGCGGAGGCCTCACCGGAGCCGACGGTGTCGGCACCGGCCGGCGCCGCGGTCACGGTGAGGAGGGCCAGCGCGCCGAGGAGCGCCGCGATGGGCGCGGTGCGCCGACGTGTGGATGGAGCAGGGGTCATGTTTCCTCCGAGGAGTGATGGCGGTTCCGCCGTACAGGGAGCCACTTCCTTACCATCATCAACGGAATCAGACGTCACCGCCAGCCCCGAGGGCACGTTTCGTGGCCAAGGGGACGCTCCGGGCACGGAGAACGGGACATATCGGTACGATGTGTCCCGGTGGCGTCACGATGCGGGGCGGTTTGTTACCGCCGGTCACTCCCACTCGATGGTGCCGGGCGGCTTGGAGGTGATGTCGTAGGCCACCCGGTTGATGCCCGGGACCTCGTTGATGATGCGGCTCGACATCTTCTCGAGCAGGTCGTAGGGCAGCCGGGCCCAGTCAGCCGTCATGGCGTCGTCGGACGTGACCGCCCGGATGATGCAGGGGTAGCCGTACGTGCGCTCGTCGCCCATGACGCCGACGGCCCGGATGTCGGGCAGCACGGCGAAGGCCTGCCAGATCTCGCGGTCCATCCCGGCCTTGTGCAGCTCGGCCCGCACGATGGCGTCGGCCTCCTGGAGCAGCTCGACCTTGTCGGGGGTGACCTCGCCGATGATGCGCACGCCGAGCCCGGGGCCGGGGAACGGCTGGCGCCACACGATCTCCTCGGGCAGGCCGAGCTCCTCGCCCACCCGTCGGACCTCGTCCTTGAACAGGTCGCGGAGCGGCTCGACCAGGTCGAAGTCCATGTCGTCGGGCAGGCCGCCCACGTTGTGGTGGCTCTTGATGGTGGCCGCCTTGGCCCCGCCGCCCGACTCGATGACGTCGGGGTAGAGCGTGCCCTGGACGAGGAAGTCGGCGTCGGTGATACCGCCCTTCGCGTCCTCGAAGATGCGGATGAACAGCTCGCCGATGGCCTTGCGCTTGTCCTCCGGGTCGGTGATGCCGGCCAGCTTGTCGAAGAAGCGGTCGGCGGCCCGGACGTGGATCAGCTCGATGCCGAAGTTCCGCTTGAACGTCTCGACGACCTGGTCGCCTTCGTCCTTGCGCATCAGGCCGGTGTCGACGAACACGCACGTGAGCTGGTGGCCGATGGCCTTGTGCACCAGCGCGGCGGCCACGGCGGAGTCGACGCCGCCGGACAGGCCGCAGATGGCGCGGCCGTCACCGACCTGGGCCCGGATGGCCTCGACCTGGGTCTCGATGACGGAGGACATCGTCCAGGTGGGGCGGCACCCGCAGGCGTCGTACAGGAAGTGCTTCAGCAGGTCCTGGCCCATCTGGGTGTGGACGACCTCGGGGTGGAACTGCACGCCGTAGAGGCCGCGCTCGGTGGACTCGAAGGCGGCCGCCGGGGTGTCCGGGGTGGACGCCACGACCCGGAAGCCCTCGGGAGCCCGGGTGATGGTGTCGAAGTGGCTCATCCACACGACCTGGGAGTCCGGGCTGGTCTCGCCGAACAGGAGCGAGTGGTGGTCGACCTCGGCGCGCTCGAGGTCGGCACGTCCGTACTCGCCGCGCCCGGTCTTGGCCACCTCGCCGCCGAGGTCGCGGGCCAGGAGCTGGCCGCCGTAGCAGATGCCGAGGATCGGGACGCCGGCGTCGTAGATCTCCTGGTCGATGCTCGGCGCGCCGTCGGCGTGCACCGACGCGGGACCGCCGGAGAAGATGATCCCCTGCGGGGCTCGGGCCCGGATCTCCTCGGCGGTGATGTCGTGGGGGACGATCTCGGAGTGGACGTGGGCCTCGCGCACGCGGCGGGCGATGAGCTGGGCGTACTGGGCGCCGAAGTCGACGACGAGGACCGTGTCGAACTCGGGGCCGATGGAGGGGGTGGTCACGAACGACCACGTCCCTCGACGGGCGAGACGATGAGCTCGGCCTTCTGGAACTCCTTCAGCGTCTCGTAGCCCGACAGCGCCATGGCGGCCCGGAGCGAGCCCATGAGGTCGAGGCGGCCGTCGCTGGAGCCGGACGGGCCGACGAGGACCTCGCGCTGGGTGGCCCGCTGGGGCACGCGCACGCAGGTGGAGTGGGGCACGTCGGCCCGGGCCGCGACCGGGGCCCAGTGACGACCCCGCCCCGGCGCGTCGGTGGCGCCGGCGAGGGGTGCGCCGAGCATCACGGCGTCGGCACCGCAGGCGATGGCGCGGGCGACGTCGCCGCCGTTGTGCATGCCCCCGTCGGCGATGAGGTGCACGTAGACGCCGGTCTCGTCGAGGTGGCGCATGCGGGCGGCCCGGGCGTCGGCGATGGCGGTGGCGAGGGGCACCCCGACGCCGAAGGTGTCGGCCGTCGTGGCGTCCACTGCGGTCCCGACGCCGATCAGGACGCCGGCCGCACCCGTGCGCATCAGGTGGAGGGCGGCCTGGTAGCTCGTGCAGGAGCCGACCAGGACCGGCACGTCGACCTGGCGGATGAAGGTCTTGAGGTTCAGCGGCTCGCCGCCGTCGGCCGAGGTCTTGGTGACGTGCTCAGCGGACAGGACGGTGGCCCGGATCACGAGCATGTCAAGCTCGGCCTCGACCAGGCGCGGCAGGAGCGACTCGATGCGCTGGGGGGTCACCGAGCCGGCGGCCACCGCGCCCGACGCCCGGATCTCGCGGATGCGGCGCACCACCAGGTCGGGGTCGACGGGGCGCTGGTACAGCTCGCGCAGCCGGGCCGAGGCGGTGTCGTCGGGCAGGTCGGCGATCTCGGCGAGGACCGAGTCGGGGTCCTCGTAGCGGGTCCACAGGCCCTCGAGGTCGAGGACGGCGAGGCCGCCGAGGTCGTCGAAGTCCACGGCGTTGGTCGGGCTGACGACGGAGTCGCAGGGGGCGGCGAGCACCGGTAGCTCGAAGCGGTAGCCCTGGAGCTCCCACGACAGGTCCACCAGCTCCGCGTCGCGCGTGCGCCGGCTCGGCACGATGGTCAGCTCGTCGAGCCCGTACCCACGACGGCCGGCCTTGCCCAGCCCGATCTCGATCTCACCCACGTGCCAGGCCCCTTCGGCGGTCTCCGGGAAAGAGGCGAGTGTAGTGACGGGCGTCCGGACGGCCAGCGCCGGCCTCCGGACGCGCAGAGTGGTCAGGCAACCACCCGAACGGGCTATCGACGGCGTCCCCTCAATCGAACACTCTTGGCGTGCACGTCACTACGGAGAGGGAGACGGGTCGTGGCAGCAGTGCTTTCGCCGCCCATGGGCGGGTTTGGTTCGACGCGGGGCTTCAGCGCCCCCAGACACATGCTGCTGGCTGCCGCGATGGCGGTCGGCGCCGTCGTCGCCACCGGCGTCGCTGCCGTGCCGGTCCCGAGCGGGACGCCGGCCCCGCTGCGCACGGGCGCCACCGTCGACCCGGGCATCCCGTCCTCGGGTGTCGTGGAGGTCGTCGTCCAGGGCCGCCAGGGTGCCGCCGCATCCCTGGCCCGGTCGATCCGGGCCGCCGGTGGCGAGGTGCTCGCGCCCCTCCCCATCGTCGACGGCTTCGAGGTGCGGCTGGATGCCGGGCGCATCGACGACCTGGCCGGCCGGGCCGGCGTGACCGCCATCACGCTCGACCGCGCCATCGACTTCGAGACCATCAGCTACGACGAGACCGGCACGGCCTCGGCCTTCGTCGGTGCCTCCCGGGCCCACGACGCCTGGCGGGCCGGGTACCTCGGCCAGGGCGTCGGCGTCGCCGTGCTGGACACCGGCGTGTCGGAGATGCCCGACTTCGCCGGCCGGCTCGTCCACGGGCCGGACCTGTCCGGCGAGGGCCGCCTCGTCGACAGCTACGGGCACGGCACCGTGATGGCCGGCATCATCGCCGGCAGCGGTGCCGACTCGGCCACCCGCACCGGCGGTGCCTACACGGGCATCGCACCGAAGGCCCACATCGTCGCCGTCAAGACCGCAGGCGCCAACGGCGCGGCCGACGTCAGCACCCTGCTCCAGGGCATGCACTGGGTGTCCGCCTACCAGCAGCAGTTCAACATCCGGGTGCTGAACCTGTCGTGGGGGACGGCCTCCACCCAGGACCCGGCCGTCGACCCGCTCAACCACGCCGTCCAGCGCCTCTGGAAGCAGGGGATCGTCGTCGTGGTCGCGGCCGGCAACACCGGCCCCAACGCCGGCACGGTCATGAAGCCGGGCGACGATCCGCTCGTCATCACCGCCGGTGCGTTCAACGACAGCGGCACCTCCTCGCTGGCCGACGACGGCGCCCTGAGCTGGAGCTCGGTCGGCCCGACCGCCCAGGGCCTGATGAAGCCCGACCTCCTCGCCGCCGGCCGCCGGGTCGTCGCCCAGCGCTCGTACGGCTCGACCGTCGAGAAGGAGAACACCAAGGCCCTGCTCGCGCCGAGCTACATCCGCGGCAGCGGTTCGTCGCAGGCCGCCGCCGTCGCCTCCGGCGCCGCCGCCCTCCTGCTCTCCGCCCGCCCGGAGCTCACGCCGGACCAGGTCAAGGCGCTGCTCACCCGCACCGCCGACCCGATCAGCGGGGTCTCCACCGCCAAGCAGGGCAGCGGCCGGCTCGACCTGGCCGAGGCCCTCACCGCCACGCCCGGCCCGGCGCAGTGGCAGCAGGCCACGGCCACCGGGCTCGGCTCCCTCGACGCCTCCCGCGGCGGTCGGTACGTCCAGGCCGACTGCGGCGGCAACGGGACCCTCGACCTCATCAAGGGCGAGATCGACGTGCGCTGCGAGGCGTGGAACGGTTCGTCCTGGTCCGGCTCCTCCTGGTCCGGCTCCTCGTGGTCGGGCTCCTCCTGGTCGGGCTCCTCGTGGTCCGGCTCGTCCTGGTCGGGCTCCTCGTGGTCGGGCTCGTCCTGGTCCGGCTCCTCGTGGTCGGGCGGCGAGTGGACCGGGTCGTCCTGGTCGGGTGACGCCTGGACCGGCTCCTCGTGGTCCGGGTCCTCGTGGTCGGGCTCGTCCTGGTCCGGCTCGTCTTGGTCGGGCTCGTCCTGGTCCGGATCGTCCTGGTCGGGCGGCGAGTGGACCACCGGCGCCTACGAGAGCGACGACGACCTGTTCCTCACCGCCTGGTGGGGTCCGAACCCGCCGGCCGGCGCGCGGATCCCCGGGGAGCTGTACACCCCCGTCGGCCGCATGCCGATCCGCTGAAGACGGCCACGGTGGACCCCCACGTGCGCCCGAGCCGGATCCCGGGCGTCACCGCCCTGGATCCGGCGATGCGGTTCGTCGGCGGCGTCGTCGTCGTCGGCGCCGCAGCCCTGGCCGCCGGCGTGAGCTGGGTCTCCGAGCTCCCGACGACCCCGGCCCTGCTGCTCTCGGCGATGCTGGTCGGACTGGGCGAGCTTCAGTTCGTCCACATCCGCCACAGCGGCGAGAACCACTCGTTCAACTGGTCCGAGGCCGCGCTGGTCGCCGGGCTGGTCCTGCTCCCCACCTGGTGGCTCCCGGCGGTCGGCACTGTCGCGGTCGTCGTCGCCCAGGGTGCGCTCGGGCGCCAGGCCGTGAAGGTGGCCTTCAACGCGGGGTCGTTCAGCGTGGGCGCGTCCGCCGCCGTCCTGACGCACCAGCTCGTCGACGAGCGGGTGCCGACCGCATCCGGCTGGCTGGCCCTGGCGGCGGCGTGCGCCGTCTACTTCGTCTGGAACACCAGCGCGGTCGCCGTCGTCGTGGCGCTCTCGAAGGGCCTGCCCGTGACGGAGGTGCTCCGCTCCGGTGGGACGGTGAGCGCCCTGTTCGCCCTCGCCAACTCCTCGGTCGCCATCCTGATCGCCATCGCCGCCGAGCGCGAGCCCCTCGTGCTCCTCGCCGTGCCGGCGATCCTCGTCCAGCTGCTGTTCGCCTACCGCAACACCCGTGAGGTCATCAGCGAGCGCGACCTGTGGGTGGCGGTGCAGTCCATCTCCGAGGACCTCCAGAAGGCCACCGCACCCGAGCTGCCGTCCGTCGCCCTCGCAGCCGTCACGTCGGTCCTCGGCGCATCGACCGCCGAGCTGCTGGTGGTCAAGGACGCGACCGCCGAGCGCCACCGCTGGGAGCGCGACGAGCTCAGCTCCACCCAGGCCCCGCTCGGGAGCCTGGCCGACGACGTGTGGGGCCGGGTCTCCTGGGACCGAGCGCCGTTCTGGATGCACCGCAAGTCCGCCTCGCCGCGCCAGCTCCGCTGGCTCGACGACCAGGACGCCGGGTCCGCCCTGGTCGTGCCCCTCGAGTGGAGCTCGCAGCTGATCGGCATGCTCCGGGTCTGCTTCCCCGGCAAGGTCCAGGCGACCCAGCGGGTCGAGACCATCCTGTCGACGCTCGCCACCCACGTCGCCTCCGCCATCACCTCCAACCGCCAGACCGAGGTCCTCCGCCACCAGGCCGAGCACGACGACCTCACCGACCTGCCGAACCGCAACCTGCTGGTCCAGCACCTCCGCTCCCGCCTCGCGGCGACCGACGAGCCGGCGCTGGCGGTGCTGTTCTTCGACCTCGACGGCTTCAAGGTCGTCAACGACTCGCTCGGCCACCACGTCGGCGACCAGCTGCTCCTCGAGGCCACCCGCCGGCTCCGCAGCCAGATGCGCCCCGACGACGTGATCGCCCGCTTCGGCGGCGACGAGTTCATCGTCGTCTGCGACCGCATCGACCAGCCCCAGGCCGCCCTCGACGTCGCCCAGCGCCTGCTCGACGCACTGCTCGAGCCCGCCGCAGACGGTCCCCACGCCCGGCCCATCTCCGCCTCGGTCGGCGTGGCGTGCGCCGAGCCGGGTGCCGACGCCGAGAGCCTGCTGCGCGACGCGGATGCCGCCATGTACGAGGCCAAGGCCATCGGTCCGGGCTCCTCGTGCCTGTTCACGACCGAGCTGCGCACGCGGGCCCTCGGTCGGCTCAACCTGGAGGCCGACCTGCGCGAGGCGCTGCGGACCGGCGAGATCGAGGTCCACTACCAGCCCATCATCGACCTGGCCACGGGTGAGATCCACGAGCTCGAGGCCCTCGCCCGGTGGCACCACCCCGAGCGGGGCACGGTCTCGCCGGCGGCGTTCATCAGCGTGGCGGAGGAGGCCGGTCACATCCGGGCCCTGGGCGAGCACGTCCTGCAGCGGGCCTGCGCCGACATGCGGCGCTGGCTCGACCTCGGCGTCGCCACCCCGGACCAGCGCGTGGCCGTCAACCTGTCGCCGCTGCAGCTCGACGCCAGCCTCCCCGACGTCGTGGCGAGCGCGCTGGCGCGCCACGGCCTCCCGGCGAGCTCGCTCACCCTGGAGGTGACCGAGAGCGCCCTGGTCGACGACCCCGATGCGGTGGCCAGCCTCGAGCGCCTCCGCCACCTCGGCGTCTGCGTCTCCCTCGACGACTTCGGCACCGGCTACTCCTCGCTCAGCGCCCTGCGCGACCTCCCCGTCGACACGGTGAAGATCGACCGGTCGTTCGTGAGCCGCCTCGGCCAGGACGTCCAACTGGAGGCGCTGGTGCGGGGCATCGTCGACCTGGCCGGCGCCCTCGAGCTGCAGGTCGTGGGCGAGGGCGTCGAGGACGTCCTGCAGTCGGACCTGCTCGGCTCCTTCGGCTGCGACCGGGCCCAGGGGTGGCTGTACGGCAAGCCGGCCAGCGCGCTCGTCATCGAGGCCGCGCTCAGCACCGCCCGCGCGACGCCGAGCCGGCGTGTCCCCGCCCCGACGCCCGAAGGCGCCGTCCAGCCGCTGCGCCTCGCCTGAGGATCAGCTCGCCAGCAGGTCCCGGCAGAACGCGCGGGTCGCCGACACCAGCTGGTGCGGCGCCTCCCACGGCACGAAGTGGCCGCAGTCTCGCAGCAGGAACGGACCGACGTGGTCGGGGAAGGTCACCGCCGCCATCTGGTCGTAGGCCGGGTACAGCACGTGGTCCGACGGCCCGAAGAGGATGAGCGTCTCGACGTCGGGGTTGGCCGCCATCAGCGCCGGCTCGGAGCGGGCGGCCTCGGAGAACGCCGACTCGTAGCCGCCGAACGAGGCCCGCAGCTTGGCGCCGTCGGCGAAGGGCTCGGTGTGGAAGTCCACGGCCGGGCCGCCGGGGAGCTGGCCCGACGTGAACGACCCGGGGTGGCCCCAGAAGCGCGAGGTGTAGAAGGTGGCGATGTAGGACCGCCGCTGCTCGGGCGTGTCCAGCTCGGCGGCGAGGCCGTCGGGGTCGGTGCCCTGGCGCAGGAAGTAGTCGGCGGCACCGGCCCGGGGACGGGTGTCCATGCCGGCCATGGCGTCCCGGTCGTACGGCAGGGGCGAGTTGAACAGCACCATCCGCTCGACGGCGTCCGGGAAGCGCAGGGCCAGGTCCTGGATGACCGGACCCCCGAGGTCGCCGCCGCACAGCACGACGCGCTCGTGGCCGAGGCCCTCGGTGACGAGGGCGTGCAGGTCGCGGCTGTGGCTGGCCACGTCGTGGTAGCCGTCGGGCGCGACGTCGGAGTCGCCGAAGCCGCGCAGGTCCGGGACGATGACCTCGAACCCGGCTGCGGCGAGGGGCTCGATGACCCGCCACCAGATGCGCTTCGTCTCCGGCCAGCCGTGCACGCACAGCAGCGGGACGCCGCCCGGGTTCGCCCGCACGTACGCCTGGCGGAAGCCCCGGCCCTCGAAGTGGTGGACCTCGAAGCGGGCGGGGTCGAGGTCGGCGTCCGTGAGCTCGGTCATGCCGGCGATCCTGCCAGGCGTTCGAGCAGCGCCCACAGGGCCTCGACGTGGGACTCCGTCGTCCAGGTCTGGCCGACGCAGATCCGGATGGCGGGGCGTCCCTGCAGCACCGTCCCGGTCAGCAGCGCCTCGCCGGACCCGTTGACGGCCTCGAGCAGCGCGGACGTGCGGGCGTCGGCGTCGGGTCCGGTGCAGCGCAGGACCACCAGGTTCAGCGCCGGCGGGGCAGCCAGCTCGAAGCGGCCGTCGGCCAGCACCCGGTCGGCCAGCAGGCGACCGAGGCGGACGTGCTCGCGGATGTGGGTGGCGAGGCCGTCCGAGCCGTAGTGCCGCATCACCAGCCACGGCTTCAGCGCCCGGAACCGCCGCCCGAGCGGCACCTGCCAGTCCCGGAAGTCGATGACGGCACCGGCGTCGCTCTGCTCGTTGCGCAGGTAGGCCGGCGTGATCGAGAGGGCGTCGACGACCGGCCCGGCGTCGCGGAACCAGACGCAGGTGCAGTCGAAGGTGGTGAACAGCCACTTGTGCGGGTTGAAGGACCACGAGTCGACGGCATCGGCGCCGTCGGTGACCCAGCGCAGCTCGGGGCACACGGCGGCCGAGCCCGCCATGGCGGCGTCGACGTGGCACCACACCCCGGCCGCGGCGCAGATCTCGGCGATCACGGGCACCGGGTCGAAGGCCATCGACGAGGTGGTGCCGGCGGTGGCGCAGCAGAAGAAGGGGACCAGGCCGGCGTCGAGGTCGGCGGCGATGGCCTCGGCCAGGGCGTCGGGGCGCATGGCGAAGGAGGCGTCGGTGGGGACCAGCCGCACCTGGTGGTCGGCGAGGCCGGCCACGCGGGCGCCCTTGACGACCGAGGAGTGCGCCTGGTCGGAGGTGTAGGCCCGCAGCGTCGACAGGTCACCGCCGGCGCTCACGCCGCCCCGGGCGGCGAGCATGGCGACCAGGGTGGCCGAGGACGCCGAGTCCTGCAGCACCCCGCCCCCCGGGCCGTCGTGGTCGTGGCGCAGGTGCTCCGGCAGGCCGAGCAGCTCGACGAACCAGTCGAGGACCCGCATCTCCACCTCGGTGCACGCCGGGCTGGTCGCCCAGTTCATCCCGTTCACGCCGAGCCCGGACGACAGCAGGTCGGCGAGCACGCCCGGGCCGGACGTGTTGGCCGGGAAGAAGGCGAAGAACGACGGGTGCTGCCAGTGCGTGATGCCGGGCAGCACGAGGTCGTCCATGTCGCGCAGCGCGACGGCGAGGTCCTCGGTGCCGGTCGCCGGCGGCGACGACGGCAGGGAGGCGAACACCTCGCCCGGGGCCACCGTGGACTGCACGGGCAGGTCCCCGACCCGCTCCCAGTACGACGCCACCCAGTCGACGTACTCGTGCCCCAGGCGCCGGAACTCGTCGGGGCTCATGTGCTCGCCGGTCATCTGCCGACCGTACCCACGACCGCGTTACCCTCTCTCCATGGGAGCGCGATTCGACCAGACCGACGCCGTCCATCCCCGGTTCGCCAAGCTCGGCCTGACGTTCGACGACGTCCTGCTCGTCCCCGGTGAGTCCGAGGTCCTCCCGCACGAGGTCGACACGTCGTCGATGCTCACGCCGGCCATCCGCCTCGCCCTGCCCATCGTGTCGGCCGCCATGGACACCGTCACCGAGGCCCGGCTGGCCATCGCCCTGGCCCGCCTCGGCGGCATCGGCATCGTGCACCGCAACCTGTCCATCGAGGACCAGGCGGTCGAGGTCGACCGGGTCAAGCGCTCGCAGTCCGGGATGATCGAGGACCCGGTCACCCTCGGCGCCGACGCCCACGTGTACGACGCGCTGGACCTGATGGCGAAGTACAAGGTCTCGGGCGTCCCGATCACCGATCGCGACGGCATCCTCGTCGGCCTGCTCACCAACCGCGACCTGCGCTTCGTCGACGACCACGACCAGCCCATCAGCGCCGTGATGCGCAAGCCGCCGCTCGTCACCGGCCCCGTCGGCACCACCCTCGACGAGGCCCGCCGGATCCTCTGGGAGAACCGCATCGAGAAGCTGCCCATCGTCGACGACGACGGCCGGCTGTGCGGCCTCATCACCATCAAGGACATCACCAAGCGCGACGACTTCCCCCACGCCACCCAGGACGAGCGGGGCCGCCTCCGGGTGGGCGCCGCCGTCGGCGTCGGGGCCGACGCGCTCGACCGCTGCGAGGCCCTCGTCGAGGCCGGCGTCGACGTCCTCATCGTCGACACGGCCCACGGCCACTCCCGCGGCGTGCTCGACACGGTGAAGGAGGTCAAGTCCCGCTGGAGCGTCGAGGTCGTCGCCGGCAACATCGCCACGGCCGAGGCCGTCCGGGCGCTGGTCGCCAACGGCGCCGACGCCGTCAAGGTCGGGATCGGGCCGGGCAGCATCTGCACCACCCGGGTGGTCGCCGGCGTGGGCGTGCCCCAGATCACCGCCATCGCCGACTGCGCCGACGCCGCCAACGAGCTCGGCGTCCCCGTCATCGCCGACGGCGGCGTCCAGCACACGGGCGACATCGCCAAGGCGCTCGCTGCCGGCGCCAGCACGGTCATGCTCGGCTCGATGCTGGCCGGCACGGACGAAGCGCCGGGCGAGGTCATCGTCCACCAGGGCGAGCGGTACAAGGAGTACCGGGGCATGGGGTCGATGGGCGCCATGGGCGACCGCTCCTCCGCCGGCGAGCCCGAGCCCAAGGCCCGCAGCTTCTCCAAGGACCGCTACTTCCAGGGCCACGTCGACGAGGTCGCCAAGCTGGTGCCCGAGGGCATCGAGGGCCGGGTCGCCTACAAGGGCCCGGTCGCTCCCCTGCTCCACCAGTTCGCCGGCGGCCTGCGCGCCGCCATGGGCTACTGCGGCACGGCCGACGTCGAGGAGCTGCGCACCACGGCCCAGTTCGTGCGCATCACGTCGGCCGCGCTTCGGGAGTCCCACCCCCACGACATCACGATCACCAAGGAAGCGCCGAACTACCGGGTCCAGTAGCCGGTGTCCTCCCTCGACGGCCGCCGGGCGCTGGTGACCGGCGCCAGCACCGGCATCGGCCGGGCGATGGCTGGCGCCCTGGCCGGAGCAGGAGCCGAGGTCGTGCTCGTCGCCCGCACCGAGGCGGCGCTGGCGGTGGCCGCCGACGAGATCGGCGAGCCGACGAGCTGGGTGGCAGCCGACGTCGGCGACCGCGACGCCCTCGCACGGCTCTGCGACCACGTCGGGGACGTCGACGTGCTGGTGCACGCCGCCGGCCTGAACATCCGCCCGCCGCTGCGCGAGGTGCGCGAGGACGACTGGGACGCGACCCTGGCCGTGAACCTGACCGCCCCGTTCCTGCTCGGCCAGCGCCTCGGCCCGGCGATGGCCGAGCGGGGGTGGGGTCGCATCCTCCACGTCGGCTCGCAGCAGTCGTGGCGTGCGTTCGGGAACAGCGGCGGCTACGGCGCGGCGAAGGCCGGGTTGCTCGGCCTCACCCGGTCCCAGGCCGAGGCGTGGTCGCGGCACGGCGTCGCGGTGAACTGCGTGATCCCCGGGTTCGTCCGCACGGCGATGACCGAGCGGATCTTCCTGGAGGAGCCGGAGCGGGCCGAGGCGCTCGCGGCCCGGACCATGGTCGGGCGCAACGGCACGCCGGAGGACTTCGCCGGCATCGCCGCCTTCCTGTGCTCCGATGCCGCAGCGTTCGTCACCGGCCAGGTCATCGCCGTCGACGGCGGCTTCTCCGCCACCTGAGGGGCGGCGTCAGGCGATGAAGTCGCCGTAGCCGGCGTCGAGCTCGGCGGTCGAGTACTGCCGGAAGGCGATCATCGTGGTGGTGTCGAGCACCCCGTCGAGCCGGGCGATGTGCTCGGTGACCACGGTCGCGATGGCCTCGTGGTCCGGTACCGCGAGGACGGCCACGAGGTCGACCCCGGAGCCGGCGACGGAGTGGGCCTCCCGGACGCCGGGCGTGTCGGCGAGGGCGTGGCCGAGCTCGACGATGGCGTCGGGACGGGCCTGGATCAGGACGAAGGCGACGAGCACGGCCCGAGGCTACGTCCCGGCCGGGAGGCGGATGCCCGACGGGGCTGGACAGCGGGGACCAGCGGGCGGATGATCGAGCGTGAAGCCCTCCGGCCTCCGAGTGCCGGAGCGGACGAGGAGGCTGCGATGCGCCGCTACCTGGTCGTCGCCCACAAGACGCTCGGCGGAGCGCACCTGGTGGAGCACCTGCGCAAGCTGCGCAGCGAGCACCCGGGGTGCCGGTTCCACCTGGTCGTCCCGGAGCACCACCCCGACCACCGCTGGAGCGAGGGGGAGGTGCACGCCACCGCGGCCCGGACGCTCGACGAGATGCTCGAGCGGCTGGCGTCCATGGGGATCGGCGCCACCGGCGAGGTCGGCGACGTCAACCCGGTGTACGCCGTCGGCGTGGTGCTGCGTCGGGAGGGAGCCCACGCCTTCGACGGCATCGTCCTGTCGACCCTGCCCCACGGGATCTCGCGTTGGTGGCGCTTCGACGTCCCCCGCCGGATGCACCAGGCGTACCCGGAGCTGCCGATGACGCACCTGGTGTCCGACGAGGCCCTGGTCTGAACGGGCGCGCCGGTCAGCCGTCGGCGGCGGTGGTGATGCGGGTGAGGAGGTCGACCAGCATCGACGCGGTGGCGCCCCAGATCGTGTCGCCGACGATCTCGAAGAAGTGGATCGGCCGGTCCAGGCCGGGCAGGCCCCACCGCTCCGCCCGGTAGACGTCGGGCTCCAGCAGCTCGGCCAGGGGCACGTGGAGGATCGCGTCGACCTCGTCGGGGTTCGGCACCAGGCGCGGCCGGCCGGACAGGACGCCGACGAAGGGCACGATCGACGAGCGGCTGGTCACGGTGGCGAGGTGGTGCAGCTCGCCGACCTGCTCCACGGCGGTGGGGTCGAGGCCGGTCTCCTCGTGCGCCTCCCGCAGCGCCGTCTGCCACAGCGTCTCGCCCGGCTCCTGCCGACCGCCCGGGAAGCTGACCTCGCCGGTGTGGGAGCGCATGTGCCAGGCCCGGCGGGTGAGCACGACGTGGACCTCGCCGTCCTGCTCGTAGAGCGGCGCGAGGACGGCGGAGCGCAGGCTGGTCAGGCCCTCCACGGGCGAACGCCGTGGTGCGGGGCCCTCGGCCAGGACCGCACGGATGCGGTCCAGCGTCGGGCGGCGGGCGTCCTCGGGCAGGGACGCCCAGGCCGGCGGGTCGCCGGGGCGCGTGCCGGGCGGGCGCGGGATGCGCTGGGGCCCGCCTCGCTCGACCACCGGGGCGGGCGGCTGCTCAGCCGAGCACGTCACCGACGGTCTCACCGCCGGCGTCGGTGCCGGCCACCTGCGCCTCGAGCAGCTGGCGCATGCCGTGCATCTTCAGCTGCTTCATCAGCTCCCCCGGCGGGATCTCGCCCTTCTCCCACTCCATCCAGTGGTCCAGGAGCTTGGCGGGGTTCGGCGGGGGGATCTCCATACGGGACCGAGGCTACCCACGCACCGGCCGAAAACGGCGAGCGCCGGGCCTCGCGGCCCGGCGCTCATCGGATCTCGTTCGATCGGGGACGCAGGCTCTAGAAGCCCATGCCGCCCATGCCGCCCATGCCACCCATGTCGCCACCGGGCATGCCGGCCGGCTCCTCTTCGGGCTTGTCGGCGACGAGGCACTCGGTGGTGAGCACCATGGCTGCGATCGACGCTGCGTTCTGCAGCGCGGCGCGGGTCACCTTGGCCGGGTCGATGACGCCGGCCTTGACCAGGTCGACGTACTCGCCCGTGGCGGCGTTGAAGCCGCTGGTGCCGGTCTCGCGCTCGACGGCCTCGACCACGACGGCGCCCTCGAGGCCGGCGTTGACGGCGATCTGACGAGCAGGGGCGGCCAGGGCCGTCCACACGGCGCGGGCGCCGGTCTGCTGGTCGTCCTCGAGGGTGTCGATCACCTTCTGCACCGCGGCGCGGGCCCGGAGCAGGGCGGTGCCGCCACCGGCGACCACGCCTTCCTCGATGGCCGCACGGGTCGCCGACAGGGCGTCCTCGATGCGGTGCTTCTTCTCCTTGAGCTCCACCTCGGTGGCGGCGCCCACGCGGACCACGGCGACACCGCCGCTGAGCTTGGCGAGGCGCTCCTGGAGCTTCTCGCGGTCCCAGTCGGAGTCGGTGTCGTCGATCTCGCGCTTGATCTGCTCGATGCGCCCGGCGACGTCGCCCTCGGCGCCGCCACCCTCGACGATCGTGGTGTCGTCCTTGGTGATGATCACCTTGCGGGCGGTGCCGAGCAGGTCGAGGGTCGTGCTCTCGAGCTTGAGGCCGACCTCCTCGGAGATGACCTGGCCACCGGTGAGGATGGCCATGTCCTGCAGCATCGCCTTGCGGCGCTCGCCGAAGCCGGGAGCCTTCACCGCAGCGGCGTTGAAGGTGCCGCGGATCTTGTTCACCACGAGCACGGCGAGGGCCTCGCCCTCGACGTCCTCGGCGATGATCACCAGCGGCTTGCCCGACTGCATGACCTTCTCGAGGACCGGGAGCACGTCCTGGACCGAGGAGATCTTGGAGCCGAACAGGAGGATGTAGGGATCCTCGAGGACGGCTTCCTGGCGCTCCGGGTCGGAGACGAAGTACGGGGAGAGGTAGCCCTTGTCGAACTGCATGCCCTCGGTGAACTCGAGGTCCATGCCGAAGGTGTTCGACTCCTCGACGGTGACCACGCCGTCCTTGCCGACCTTGTCGATGGCGTCGGCGAGGATCTCGCCGATGGTCGGGTCGGCGGCCGAGATGGCGGCGACCTGGGCGATCTCGCTCTTGTCGTCGATCTCGTTGGACTGCTCGGCGATCGAGTCGACCGCAGCCTTGACGGCGGCCTCGATGCCCTTCTTCAGGGCCATCGGGGAGGCGCCGGCGGCCACGTTGCGGAGGCCCTCGTGCACGAGCGCCTGGGCCAGCACCGTGGCGGTGGTGGTGCCGTCACCAGCGATGTCGTTGGTCTTGGTGGCCACCTCCTTCACCAGCTGGGCGCCCATGTTCTCGAACGGGTCCTCGAGCTCGACCTCGCGGGCGATGGAGACGCCGTCGTTGGTGATCGTCGGTGCGCCGAACTTCTTCTCGAGCACGACGTTGCGGCCCTTGGGGCCGATCGTCACCTTGACGGAGTCGGCCAGGCGGTTCACGCCGGCCTCGAGCGAGCGGCGAGCGTCGTCGCCGAACTTCAGGATCTTTGCCATGTGTGCGCTTCCTTACTTCACGATCGCGAGCACGTCGCGGGCGTTGAGGATCAGGAGGTCCTCGCCGCCGGAGGCGATCTCGGTCCCTCCGTACTTGCTGTAGACGACGGTGTCGCCGACGGCGACGTCGACGGGGATGATGTCGCCGGTCTGCTCGGAGCGCTTGCCGGGACCGACAGCCAGGACCTCGCCCTGCTGGGGCTTCTCCTTGGCGGTGTCGGGGATGACCAGGCCGCTGGCCGTGGTCTCCTCGGACTCGCTCGGACGGACGACGATGCGATCCTCGAGGGGCTGCAGGTTCATCGGAGGCGCCTCCATGTTCTTCGTGACGCGTTAGCACTCGGTACGGACGAGTGCCAACGGTAACGGATGCGGTTAGCACTCGCAAGACGTGAGTGCTAGCCCACCCGCTTCACGAGGCAGGTGGCCGACCCGAACGTGACGAGGTCGCCGTCGAGGAGGCCGAGCGCGCCGACCATCGGGTTCCCGTTGATGGAGGTGCCGTTCGAGGAGCCGACGTCCTCGAGCTCGAGGGCGGTGCGGTCGCCCCGGAGCACGGCGTGGCGGCGCGACACGGTGTCGTCGTCGAGGACGAGGTCGGCGTCGGGCGATCGGCCGAGCTCGGCGGGGAGGGAGTCGACCACGAGGGTCGTGCCCCGGGCCGCGCCGGTGAGCACCACGAGGAAGGCGTGGGGCAGCTCGGGCTCGCCGGCGAGCAGGTCGGACAGGCCGGGCCGCTGGATGGGGAGCACGCCGGTGGCGTCCTGCAAGGCGTCTGGGTCCTGACTCATCGCACGTCCTCCCGTGGCTGCCGTGGTCCGTCCCTGTCCGCTCCGGCTCCCGATGATCCCTCCAGGTCGCGCCGGCGGCGATCGGCGGCGGCCGGGTCGACGAGGCCTCGCTGGACCAGCCAGTCGAGGGCCCGTGCGCCCTCCCGGGCCAGCATGAAGCGCCCCCACACCTCTGCCGCGGGCGTGCGGCCCACCACGTCGCGGAAGCGGCGGAGCCCGCCCCGACCCCGGTAGGCCTCCAGCAGGCGCACCACCACGTCCTCGCCCACGGCGACGAGCTCGTCGGACGCCAGGAAGTCGTCGATGTCCTCCCGGGGCTGGGGCTCGCGCGGGATCAGCACGTGCACGCCCTCGGCCAGGCGGGGCAGGTCCTCGTCGTCGTCGACCCCGAGGTACAGGCTCTCGCCCGAGCGGGGATCGAACCACCAGTCGCCGTCCGGGTGGGCGTCGTTGCGCGCCAGGATCAGCGACTCCAGGTCGACGGCGTCGATGTCGAGGTGGTCCGCGGGCACGGTCCGACGGTACCGCGCTCCCCGGATGGGTAAGGCTGGGCCACCCGAGCGAAGGAGACCCCCATGGGCCTGTTGCAGAACGTGAAGAAGCTGGCGTCCAAGGAGAACATCGCCAAGGCCAAGGGCATGGCGGCGAAGAACGCCGACAAGATCACCGGGACGGTCGAGAAGGCCACGACCAC
>JAKFET010000093.1:0-5037 GCA_036675575.1 Acidimicrobiaceae bacterium | reverse complement strand
CGCCCACGACCACAGGATGAGGGCGAGGGCGACGGGGCCGGCGACGGCGACAGACCGTGCGGGCTCCGGCCGGCTGCGGACCCAGAGGGCCACCAGCGCGCCGACCAGGACCTCGGCGCCCCGCGTGTCGGTCCCGTAGTAGGCCCGCACGGCATCGCCGTGCACGACTGCGACGGACGCGAACGAGGCCACGAGCGCAGCGGCGAGCACCCAGCGGAGCCACCGGCCGGCGAAGGCGACCACGAAGGGGAACAGCAGGTAGAACTGCTCCTCGATCGCCAGGCTCCAGAAGTGCTGCACGGGTGACGGACCCTGGCCCAGCTCGGCGTACGAGGACCCGTCGAGCACGAAGCGCCAGTTGGCGACGTACCCGAGGGCGGCGAGCACGTCGCCCCGCAGCTCCGAGGCCTGGCCGATGCCGGGTGCCGTCGACACCAGCACCGCCAGGACGAGGGCGACCAGCGCGGCGGGCAGCAGCCGGCGGGCACGTCGGGACCAGAACCGGCCGAGATCGATCGTCCCGGACCGCTCGCGCTCCTGGGTCAGCAGCGTGCAGATCAGGTAGCCGGAGAGCGTGAAGAACAGCGACACCCCGAGGTAGCCGCCGCGAGTTCCCGACCAGCCGGCGTGGTACGCCAGCACGCCTGCGACGGCGAGGCCGCGGAGGCCGTCGAGGGCGGGGATCCGTGGGAGCGAGGCGTGTTGCATGGGACCGGCGCCCGAAGGCTGCCGGACAGTACCCGGGGGTCCCGCCGCCACCCCGAGCCGAGCGCGCGAAGAGCTCCTCCCTGCGGCCGCGCCGTCAGGCCGCCGGGAACCGGTCGAGCGGCGCCAGGTTCCCGAGGTTGGCGAAGGCCCGGCCGACGTGGGATCCCAGCACGTCGAGGGCGGCCACCACGTCGGCGTCGCCCAGGTGGGCGCCGACGCTGGCCGCCGGGTTGAGGCGGGTGGCGTCGCTCCAGGCGGCGATCTCCCGGACGGCGCCGCGCGCCGCGAGACCCTGCATGGTGGCGTTGGCCTGGTACAGCACGTCGCTGATGCGCCCCGAGAAGGGCACGGGCGGGCAGAGCCGGTTGCGCTCGTCGGCGGGCAGATCCGTGGCGTCCACGACCCCGATCAGCGCCGCGCTCCAGCACAGGTAGCCGAGGGTGACGTACTGCAGGGTGGTCGTGGCCTCGCCGTACACCGGGCGTGGAGGCGACGGACGCAGGCCCGCGGCGGTGCAGTCGACGACCACCCGTCCGGGGTCGTTGGGCAGGTCACCCGCATCCGTGCGGACGGCGTGCACGGAGACGTGGCCGACCCGACCCTGTCGCACGTCGCCGATCGTGCGCAGCGCGTCGATCTCGCCCTCGCTGATCGTGGCGCCGCGGAACACGGCCGCGTCACGGCTCGGGTCGATCCGGACGAACACGCCGTCGGACTCGAGGCGGTGGGCGAAGTCGAGGGCGTCGGTCGCCTCGGCGCCCGCGCGCACCCACGACGCCTGGAGCTGCATGTAGGACGCCACCAGCTCCAGGGGCTGGGTCATCGACCGGGAGAAGAGCCACAGCTCCTGCGGCCGGAGCCAGGTGATCCGGTCCGGATCGACACCCTGCTCGAGCAACCAGCCGCACGTGTCCATGGCGGTCTTGCCGCCGCCGAGGACCGTGAAGCCCGACGGCGCCTCGGCGAGGTGGACCAGGTCGTTCGGTGGCACGACGCCGGCGCCCTCGTCGACCCCGAAGGACGGACGGTGCCGGGACGGGATGCTGGACTCGACGTAGGTGGCGTCGACCACCCGGCGCCGCACCCGGACCTCGATCTCCTCGCCGGTGATCAGCGACACCAGGCGGTGGACGCCGTCGTCGGCGCCGACGTGCTCGGTCATGGCCAGGAACCGCACCCGTCCGGTCGGCAGGAGGTCCTCGTGGAGCACGCGGTGGAAGTAGTCGCACACCTCGGCGCCCGTGGCCCGCTCGTAGAACCCGGCGTTGGTGCCGTGCTCGTCGATGCGGTCTGCCCCGAGGGTCCGGGAGCTGACGCCGTAGTTGGCGGACGGCTGGTGCAGCCGCACGAACGGGTAGGCGTCGAGCCAGTGCCCGCCGGGCGCGTGGCGACGGTCGACGAGCACGCAGTCGACGTCGGGCGACGCGTGCACGAGCGCGTCGACGTAGGCCATGGCCGAGGCTCCCGCCCCGATCACCAGGTGGTCCGTCTCGATCTGCTGCATGCCGCGCCCCCTCCGTGCGCCAGACCGTACGCCCACCGGCGCCGAGGGTGTGCCCGAAGGCACATGGCACGATCCACGTCGGGTGCTCCGGATGGTTCTGGTCCCTCCCGAGTTGGGTATACCGGGCACATGGCGCGGGCCTCCCGCGGCCCCGGTCGGGCCCGTCTCCACCCTCGCGGTCGTCGGACCGACGGTCACCGCCGCGCCCCCGAGGCCGTCCGGAGGCCGACACCCGAGCAGTCGGCCCAGGCCGACGTCGACCCGTGGGCACCTGGCGTCGATGGCGCCACGCGTCCCTCGGCGCGCCGCATCCACCACCATGGAGGAACCATGTCGACCCCCCACCGCACCGCCCCGCCCGGAGCGCCCCGATGAGCGCGCCCGACAGCACCGGCTTCGCCAGCACCTCGCACCGCAGCATCTTCGCCGTCTACGCCGTCGCCATCGGCGGGGCGATCGCCATCATGCTCTGGCTCCTCGACCTCGGCCGCGGCCTCACCGCGCCGCGACCCGAGGGCATCGAGGCCGCCGGCGACGAGGGCCACACCGTGGACACCCACGAGATCTTCTGGAAGCTCTTGCTCGCCATCGCCGTGGTGATCGTGGCCGCCCGCCTCGTGGGCGCGCTGTTCCGGCGCTTCGGCCAGCCCCAGGTGGTCGGCGAGATCGTCGCCGGCGTGATCCTCGGGCCGACGGTGCTGGGCGCGATCTGGCCGGCGGCCACCGACTACGTCTTCAACGCCGACGTGATGCCCTTCATCGAGGTCTTCGCCCAGATCGGCCTGATCTTCTTCATGTTCCTCGTCGGCGCCGAGCTCGACCTCGGCCTCATCCGGGGGCAGGGCCACGCCGCCGCCCTCGTGAGCCACGCCAGCATCATCGCCCCGTTCCTGTCGGGCATCGCCCTGGCCCTCGTGATCTTCCCGAACCTCGGCTCCCCCGACGGCGACTTCCTGCCCTTCGCGCTCTTCATGGGTGCGTCGATGAGCATCACCGCCTTCCCGGTCCTGGCCCGGATCCTCACGGAGCGGGGCCTGCACCGGACCCGGCTCGGGGCGGTCACGATCACCTGCGCCGCCATCGACGACGTCACGGCGTGGTGCATGCTCGCCGTCGTCGTCACGGTCGCCAAGGCCGACAGCGCGGCCTCCGCCCTCCCCACCGTGGGTTGGTCGATCCTGTTCATCGCCGGCATGGTCCTGGTCGTCCGGCCGCTGCTCGGCCGCCTCGCCCAGGTGCACGAGGACCAGGGCCGGCTCTCGGGGACCCTCATCGCGATGATCTTCGTGGGCCTGGTGCTGAGCTCGCTCGCCACCGACCGCATCGGGATCCACGCCATCTTCGGCGCCTTCCTCTTCGGTGCGATCATGCCCCAGCGGGCCGAGCTCACCGAGGAGCTCTTCGAGAAGCTCGAGGACTTCTCGATCATCTTCCTGCTCCCGCTGTTCTTCGCCTTCAGCGGCCTGCGCACCGACGTCCTCGCCCTCGGTGCCGACCCCGAGCTGTGGCTCTACACCGCGCTCGTGCTGGCCGTCGCCGTCGCAGGCAAGTGGGGGGGCAGCACGCTGGCGGCCAAGGCCGTCGGCATGGGTTGGCGCGACTCGCTGAGCCTCGGGATCCTCATGAACTGCCGCGGCCTGACCGAGCTCGTGATCCTGAACATCGGCCTGGAGCTCGGGGTCATCCCCCCGAACCTGTTCGCCATCCTCGTGATCATGGCGCTGGTGACCACGTTCATGACCACGCCGATCCTGTCCCTGCTGCGGCCGGACATGGACGCCGAGGTCGCCGACGCGGCCGGTGGTGACGACGAGGGCGTCACCGTCCTGGTGCACATCGCCACGATGGACAACGCGTACGAGCTCATCCACACGGCGCTCGCCGCGGTCGACGTCGAGGACGAGCGGATCCAGCTCGTCCTGCTGCGCACGCTGCACCTCGGCACCGACCACCTCCTGGCCGGACCGGTGGACGGGTCGGCGGTGGACCGCGCCGAGCGGTCGCTGCGGCCGCTCGCCCAGTTCGTCGAGGGGGCCGGCGCCAGCGCCGCGATCCTCGCCGTGCAGACCACCGACGTGGCCCGGGCCGTGGTCGACGTCGCCGACGAGCGGGGCGCCGACGTGGTCGTGCTCAGCTCCCGCCGGCCGTTCAGCCCGAGCAGCCTCGAGCGGGGCACGATCGGCCGGGTGCTCGCCGCCGTCCACTGCGACGCGCTCGTGCTCATCGATCCGGTGGGCCGGGGCGCCAGCCCGCCCCCGCGCGGGCAGGTCCTCGTCCCCTACGGCGACCCCGACGGGCGCACCATGCGCACCGCCCGCCACATCGCCAGGACCCACGGGGCGTCGCTCCGCCTGGTCGGCACTGCGTCCGCCCAGGACGGGGCCACCCGGATGGCGGCCCGGCACGCCGGCGCCTCCGGCGGGATCGTGTTCACCGAGATGGCGACCGACGAGACCATCGGCGACCTGCTCGCCGCGGGCACCGGTGCCGACCTCGTCGTCCTGCCCCTGGCGGGCGGCGCCCCAGCCGCGGCTGCCGACAGCCGCATGTGGTCGACCACGCCGGTGCTGGCGATCCTCGAGCGCGGTCCGCGCCGGGCCGAGCCGGCCGACGAGGTGGCCGCCGGCGTGGCCGAGCGCGTGGAGGAGGCCATCCCCTGAACCGGGGAGCGGGGCTGGCGTCCCGGGTCGCTACGGCTCGAGGACGACCCAGCCCCGCCGCTGCAGCTCGGCGGCCAGGGCCTCGGCCGGGATGTCGGCCAGCAGCGTGCGCCACCTCTCCTCGCGGCGGTCGAACCGCGCCGCGGCCTTGGTCGCGGCGGCCGG
>JAKFET010000136.1:0-5084 GCA_036675575.1 Acidimicrobiaceae bacterium | reverse complement strand
CGGGCGGTCGCAGCGCCAAGGCCGTGGAGCACCTGCGGGCCAACGGCGTCGACGCCGTGAACGTCGAGGGCGGCACCATGGCGTGGATCGAAGCGGGGAACGCGGTCGACCAGGGTGCCTGAGGCCCCACCCGCTCGCTGGGTCGACACCGACCCGGCCTTCGCCGAGCTGGTCGACGAGCTCGCCGGCACCACGAGGCTGGCCATCGACACCGAGTTCCACCGCGAGCGCACGTACTGGCCGCAGTGCGCCCTGGTGCAGATCGGCTGGGACGGCGGGCAGGCCCTGGTCGACCCGCTGGCCGTCGACATCCGCGCCCTGGGTCCGCTGCTCCTCGGCCGCACCACCGTCATGCACGCCGCCGGCCAGGACCTCGAGGTCTTCCAGCACTCCGTCGGCGTCGTGCCCGACGACCTGTTCGACACCCAGATCGCCGCCTCGTTCCTCGGGATGAGCAGCATCGGCCTCGCCCCGCTGGTGAACAAGCTGCTCGGCGTCCACCTGCCCAAGGCCGACCGCCTCACCGACTGGCTGGTCCGGCCGCTGTCCGAGGACGCCAAGCGCTACGCCCAGTCCGACGTCGTGCACCTGTTCGAGCTGCACGACCAGCTCACCGCCGAGCTCGAGGCCCGGGACCGCATGGGCTGGGTGCGCAGCGAGTGCGACGCCCTCGTCGAGCGGGCCCTGGCGCCGAGCGACCCGGACACGGCGTGGTGGCGGGTCAAGGAGGCCCGGCGGCTGAAGGGCACCGCGGCCGGGGTGGCCCAGTCGCTGGCGGCCTGGCGTGAGGCCCACGCCGCCGAGACCGACCGGCCGCTGCGCTCGGTCCTGCCCGACCTGGCCCTCGCCGGCATCGCCCAGCGCCCGCCGTCCACGGTGGAGGACCTGGTCAAGATCCGCGGCCTGCGCGACCGGGGCATCCCGAAGTCGGTCCGCGACGACGTGCTCGACGCCGTGGCCCGGGGCAAGGCCCTCGATCCCGCCGACGTGCGCCACCCCGAGGAGCGCCCGGTGCCGGCCGAGCTGCGCGGGGCGGTGCCGCTGCTCACGTCCTGGGTGGCCCAGCGCGCCCGCGAGCTCGACCTCGACCCGGCCGTGCTCGCCA
Organism: Acidimicrobiaceae bacterium; assembly: GCA_036675575.1. GTDB lineage: Bacteria > Actinomycetota > Acidimicrobiia > Acidimicrobiales > Salinilacustritrichaceae > Salinilacustrithrix. The sequence continues at coordinate 3,979 of JAKFET010000136.1, read as the reverse complement.
CCCGCAACGACCTCGAGGGGTTCCTGCGCGGCGACGAGGACAGCCGCCTCGCCACGGGCTGGCGGGCCGAGGCCCTGGCCAGCGACATCGGGGACCTGCTCGAGGGTCGGGCCGGCCTGTCGTTCGTCAAGGGCGAAGGACTGGTGCTGCGCCGCGTCGATCCGTGATGCGCGACCCGATCGTGTCAGGATCGTCGGCGGACCGCTGCGTGTGCGCGCGACCCACGCCGCTACACTGATCGATTCTCAGCCCCCACGAGTCGGGAGCACGCCCGTGAAAAAGGGTCGTCATCGTCGTTTCGAAGAGGCCCGAGCGCTGAAGCGCTCGGATGCCGGCATTGACATCTCGGACATCTTCGGGGAGGCGCCGCCGGAGCCCTGTGAGGAGTGCGGGGCCGCGCCCGGCGCCGAGCATGCCTCCTGGTGCCTGGCTGACGCCGACGACGCCTAGCTGAGCGATCTGCCGCGCTCGGTTCGGGCGCGACGGGGGAGGGCACGTAGGGTTTCGACCGTGCTTCGACGCGCGCTGGGGGCTTGTCTCGTCTTCGTCGCGGCCTGCGGGTCCGGCGACGCCACCGAGGTCGAGCGCGCCCAGGTGGCGCCCCGATCGAGCAGTGCCGTCGAGGCGCCGGCCCCGTCCAGCACGGTTCCTCCTGCCCCGACGACCACGGTCCCGGTGCCCACCGAGATCGCGGTGACCGAGCAGGCCGCCACCGCCGCGCTGCCCATCCCCATCGGTCCCCGGCGCGCCGAACCGTGGACCCTCGAGCCGTACCGGGGCTTCGGCGCCTGGCTCGACGCGTTCGACTGGTCGGTCACCTTCGCCCGCTCACCGGAGCACGTGATCGGCCTCGAGCACATCGACCACATGGCCGCCGAGGGCGTCCAGACCATCTACATCCAGGCCAGCCGTTGGAACAGCCCGGTCGACGTCCTCGAGCCCGAGCGCCTCCAGGCCATCATCGACCGGGCCCACGGCCACGGCATGGCGGTCGTGGCCTGGTACCTGCCCACGATGGTCGACCCCGAGGTCGACCTCCGTCGCATGACCGCCATCGCGGCCATGGACTTCGACGGCTTCGGCGTGGACATCGAGTCCCGCGACGTCGCCGACGTGGCCGAGCGCAACCGGCGCCTCCTCGACATCTCCGCCCGTCTGAAGGCCGCCGTGGGCGACCGTCCCCTCGCCGCCATCGTGATGGAGCCGGTGATCATGGAGGACGTGAACCCGCAGTTCTGGCCCGACTACCCGTGGATGGGCCTCGCCGAGCACTACGACATGTGGATGCCGATGAGCTACTGGACGAACCGCCGCGGCGGGTGGCGCCACTCGCACACCTACACGGCCGAGAACATCGAGCGGCTGCGGACCCGCATCGGCCAGCCCGACGCCCCGGTCCACACGATCGGCGGCATCGGCGACCGGACCACGGTCGGCGACCTGCACGGCATGGTGGTGGCTGCAGTCGAGCAGCGAGCCATCGGCGGCAGCATCTACGACTACCGCACGACCGATGCGTCGTTCTGGGAGGTCCTGCGGGCCTTCCGGGCCACCTGATCAGCGCCGGCGGAGCGCCGGGTGCGGCAGCGGCGTCCACTGCCGGCGTCGCTCGACCAGCTCCACGAACAGCCGATAGGGCGTCTCGCCCACCAGCTCGATGATCTCGTCCCGCAGCACCTCGTAGGTGGGCCGGGCGGCGCGGAACGCCAGGGCGTCGTCGGTGCACCACCAGTGGAACTCCGCGCCACCGCCGCCCCAGTCCCGCCGCTTCCACTCCCGCAGCGTCGAGGTGACGTGGCCGTGGTCGTCGGTGGACTCCTCGAGGCGCAGCGGGAGCTGCCAGCACACGTCGGGCTTCCAGTCGAGCGGCCGCTCGCCGGCCTGCTCGGCCGCCTGGTGCAGGGCGCAGCCGGCGCCGCCGGGGTGGTCGGGCCGGTTGAGCAGGATGCAGGCGCCCTTGTGCAGCCGGGTCACCCACTGACCGCCCCTGTCCCGGCGGGTCGCGCCGTCGCGGGTGCCCTGCTTGTGGAACTGCCACTGCTCGGGCGTGAGCGCCTCGATGTGGCGCAGGGTCTCGTCGTGGTCGGCGTCGTCGACGAAGTGGGCGCCGTAGCTGCAGCAGCCCTGCTCGAGCTCGGGTGCCTCCTCGGTCAGGACGCCGAGGCAGCCCTGGCCGAAGATGCAGGTCCACGAGCTGGTCAGGAAGGTGACGTCGAACACCCACGTGCGGTACTCGTCGGGGTCCTCGAAGGTGACGAGCTCGTGGAGGTCCTCGTGCGGTTGGGGGGTGTCGTCCGCCGGCATGGGACGGTCGACGCTACCGCCCTCGGAAGGCGGGGTCGCGGTCCTCGGACAGGGCTGCGAGCGCCTCGCGGTGGTCCTCGGAGCGGAAGGTGACGATCTCGTACGCCTGGGCCAGGTCGAACGAGGGAGCGGCGGTGGACTTCACCCACGCGTTGACGGCCGCCTTGGTGTACTGCACGGCGAGGGGGGCGCCGGCGGCCAGCCGGTGCGCGAAGGCGAGGGCCTCGGCGTGCAGCGCCTCGGGCGCCACGGCCCGGTGGGCGAGCCCGAGGCGCACCGCCTCCTCGGCCGTCACGGCGTCACCGGTGAGCAGGAAGCGCTTGGCCAGCATCGGGCCGAGGACGAGCGGCCAGGCGATGGTGCCGCCGTCGCCGGCGACGAGGCCGACCTTCACGTGCGGGTCGCCGATGGTGGCCCGCTCGGACACGAACACGACGTCGCAGAGCAGGGCGACCGAGGCGCCGAGGCCCATGGCGTGGCCGTTCACCGCCGCCACGATCGGCAGGTGCACGTCGAGCAGGTCCCAGATCATGGCCTTGGCGTCGAGGCGGAGGTGCTCGAGCGCGGTCGGGTCCTGCAGGGTCGGGAACCAGGTGAAGTCGCCGCCGGCGGAGAACGCCTTGCCCCGGCCGGTGAGCAGCACGGCCCGGGCGTCGCGCTCGGCCTGCAGTCGGGGGAAGAGCGCGGTGAGGTCCTCGTGGAGCGCCCCGTCGACGGCGTTGATCGGCGACGCCGGGTTGTCGATGGTGACGACGAGGACGTCGCCCTCTCGCTCGAAGTCGATGGTGGTGAAGTCGTGGCTCACGTGTCGCCTCCTCGGGGCCGCGGCTCCCGGGGTAGGCCGAGCAGCTGCTCGGCGATGATGTTCGACAGCACCTCGGTGGTGCCGCCGCCGATGGTGAGGGCCCGCGAGAACAGGTACGCCCAGTGCCACACGTCGGCCTCCTCGGCGTGGGGTCCCTGCTCGCCGAGCATGCCGTGGGGGCCCCGCCGGTCCTTGACGAAGGACAGCAGCTCCTGGCCGTGCACGTCGGCCAGCCGCTTCTTCAGCGAGGCGACCGGCGTCGGGTCCTCGCCCCGCACCACCGCCTCGACCACGCGCTGGTCGAGCAGCTCGAGCACCTTGGCCTGGCTCCAGAGACGCGCTGCCTCCTGGCGCGCCACGGGGTCCGGCACGCCCTCGGCGCGCAGCAGGGCGAACGCGTCGGTGCTCGTGGGGCCCATGCCCCAGCACACGCCGCCCTCGGACAGGGAGACCCGCTCGTTGCCGAGGGTGACCTTGGCGAGGCGCCAGCCGTCGCCCTCCTCGCCGATGCGGCAGTCGACCGGGACCCGGACGTCGGTGAGGAAGACCTCGTTGAAGTGGCGCTGGCCCGTCATCTCGGTGATGGGCCGGACGTCGATGCCGGGCAGGGACAGGTCGAGGACGAAGTAGGAGATGCCCCGGTGCTGGGGGGCGGCGGGGTCGGTGCGGGCGAGCAGGATGCCGTAGGCGGCGCGATCGGCCCAGGTGGACCAGATCTTCTGACCGTTCACGACGTACGTGTCGCCGTCGCGCTCGGCGCGGGTGCGCAGGGACGCCAGGTCGGAGCCGGCCTCGGGCTCGCTGAACAGCTGGGACCAGAAGTCCTCGCCGGACAGCAGGCGGGGGAGCCAGCGCTGCTGCTGCTCGGGC
>JAKFET010000305.1:0-29370 GCA_036675575.1 Acidimicrobiaceae bacterium | reverse complement strand
CGCAACGAGCGCGCGGACGTGCTCGAGGAGTACGACGAAGCCGTCGACGAGCTCGAGGTCGACGTCATCGACAAGCCCCTCGGGGTGCAGATGGCACTGGTCGCCGTCGGGCTGGGCGTGCTGGTGCTCGGCTCCCAGCTCCTCGTCGGGTCGGCGACCGACATCGCCGAGGACCTGGGCGTGAGCGACCTGGTCATCGGGCTGACGGTGGTGGCCGTGGGCACGTCACTGCCCGAGCTGGCCACGTCGTTCCTCGCGGCATACCGCGGCCAACGGGACATCGCCATCGGCAACGTCGTGGGGTCCAACCTGTTCAACCTGATGTGCGTGCTGGGGCTCACCGGGATCGTGTCGCCCGACCCGGTGCCCGTCGCCGACAGCTCACTGCGCGTCGACTTCCCGGTGATGCTCGCCGCCACGATCGTGCTGGTGCCCATCGTGTGGAAGGGGTTCCGGATCGAGCGCTGGGAGGGCGTCGTGCTCATGGGCTTCTACGCGGCGTACGTCGCGTTCTTGATCCTGGACGCCAACGACAGCGGCGCAGTCGACGTCGTCGGTCCCGCCGCCCTCGTGGTCGCGCCCCTCGTGTTCCTGGGCTTCAGCGTGACCGGGGTGCAGGCGTGGCGCCAGCACCAGCGGGCGGCTGGCTGACCGCCGGGTACCAGCGCCGTCGCGCCCAGAGGGCGACGTACACGAGACCGACCAGCACGGGGACCTCGATGAGCGGCCCGATGGTGCCGGCCAGCGCCTCGCCCGAGGTCACCCCGAACACCGAGATGGCGACGGCGATGGCGAGCTCGAAGTTGTTGCCCGCGGCGGTGAAGGCGACCGAGGTGTTGCGCTCGTAGGGCAGGCCGAGGCGGTGTCCGGCGAGGAACGAACCGCCCCACATGACGGCGAAGTAGATGAGGAGGGGGACCGCCACCCGAGCGACGTCGAAGGGGTTGTCGGTGATCTGCTCGCCCTGCAGGGCGAACAGCACGACGATCGTGAAGAGCAGGCCGTAGAGGGCGACGGGGCCGATGCGGGGCAGGAAGGTCGTCTCGTACCACTCGACGCCCTTGCGGGACTCCCCGACCGTGCGGGTGAGGAACCCGGCCAGCAGCGGGATGCCGAGGAAGATCAGCACCGACTTGGCGATCTCCCACGTCGACACGTCGAGCCCGGCGGTGTCGAGGCCGAGCCAGCCGGGCAGCACCGTCAGGTAGAACCAGCCGAGCACCGAGTACATGACGATCTGGAACAGCGAGTTGATGGCCACGAGCACGGCGGCCAGCTCACGGCTGCCGCAGGCCAGGTCGTTCCAGATCAGGACCATGGCGATGCAGCGGGCCAGCCCGACGATGATCAGGCCGGTGCGCAGCTCGGGCAGGTCGGGCAGGAACACCCACGCCAGGCTGAACATCAGCAGCGGTCCCGCCAGCCAGTTCAGCACCAGCGAGAGCACGAGGGTGCGGCGGTCGGCGAGCTCCACCCCGATGTGGGAGTAGCGCACCTTGGCGAGCACCGGGTACATCATCGCCAGCAGCCCGACCGCGATCGGGAGGGAGACGGTGTCGATCTTGATGCGGTCGAGGGCCTCGTCCAGGCCCGGCAGGACCCGGCCGACCAGCAGCCCGACGCCCATCGCCAACCCGATCCACAGCGGGAGGTAGCGATCGAGCGTCGAGAGCTGCTCGGTGACCGAGTCCCCCTCGTGTGGGCGCTGCGTGGTCGTCACCCGCAGCAGGCCGGGCCGGCAGCGGTCACGACCTCGTTCGCCATCTGCTCGGTGTCCCCGGTCTTGACGTACCACTCCCACCGGGCGCCGTCGGGGTCGGTGACCCAGGTCTCCACCTTGGTGGCGTAGCAGCAGATGGTGTCGTCGATGCCGGTGGTCTCGAGGCCGTCACCGGCGAGGCGGGCCTCGGCGGCCTCGACCTCGGCGGCGGACTCGGTCTCGACGCCGAGGTGGTTGATGGTGCCGCCGAGGGCGCCGTCGGCCACCTCGAAGAGCACGAGCTTGAGGGGCGGGTCGGCGATGGCGAAGTTCGCGTAGCCGGGCTTGCGCTTGAGCGGCTCGGTGCCGAAGAGCTTGGCGTAGAACGCCACGGCCTCGTCGATGTCGCTGACGTTGAGGGCGAGCTGGACTCGGGACACGGGATCCTCCTGGTACGTTTCATCGACGTCCGTCGATGTCTGGTGCCACCATACCAACACATCGACGGTAGTCAATACGACAGCGGAGGGATCCCGTGGACCTGCAACCGAGCGAGACGTGCTGCGCACCGGTCACCGAGTCCGTCCTCGACGAGGGCGAGGCCGAGGAGCTGGCCGGGCTGTTCAAGGTGCTGGCCGATCCGGCCCGCCTCCGCCTGCTCTCGATGGTCGCCACCGCCGCGGCCGGCGAGGCCTGCGCGTGCGACCTGGTCGAGCCGCTGGGGCGCTCCCAGCCGACGGTGTCGCACCACCTGTCCCTGCTCGTCGACGCCGGCCTGCTCACCCGGGAGAAGCGCGGCCGGTGGGCCTGGTACCGGGTCGTGCCCGAGCGGCTCGAGATGCTGCGGACCGTGCTCGCCCCCGCCGCGCTCAGCTCCTGACCGGCTCGATCCCGAGGGAGTCGATCAGGTCGAGCACCCGCCGGCGGATCTCGTCGCGGATCGGCCGCACGGCGTCGACGCCCTGCCCCGCCGGATCGGCCAGCTCCCAGTCCTCGTAGCGCTTCCCGGGGAAGAAGGGACAGGCGTCGCCGCAGCCCATGGTGATGACCACGTCGGAGGCCCGGACCGCGGCGTCCTCCAGCCTCTTCGGCGTGGCGCCGGCGGCGCGCAGGTCGATGCCCCACTCCTGCATGGCCTCGACCACCGCGGGGTTGACGTCGTCGGCGGGGGCCGATCCGGCCGAGCGGACGACGACGCGGTCGCCGCCGTGGTGGGCCAGCAGCGCAGCCGCCATCTGCGAGCGACCGGCGTTGTGCACGCAGACGAACAGGACCTCGGGACGCTCGGCGGTCATGCCCCCGACCCTCCCACGCCCGTCGGGCCGCCGGCCATCGCCGTGGTGAACAGCGCGGCAACGGCGGGACGCGCCGAGGTGAACGTCAGCGGCGGGGCTCGAGCGACCGGAGCACGAGCGTGTACTCCTCGTGGTAGCTCACGGTGCCGCTCGGGCCGGACTCGCTGCCGTCGAGCACGGAGATCCGCTTGAGCGTGAGGCCCGTCTCGGGATGGACCCAGGACTCGATGGACGAGCTGCCGCTGGCGCCGCCGCTCACCGCGCTGGTCGCACGGGAGTGCACGGCCTCCACGACCTGGCCGCCGACGACGACCGTCTCCACGCCGAGGATCTCCAGCCGGTTGGCGGCGTCGGCCCCCTCCTGCACGCAGCGGAACTCGAACACGTCGCCCGGCCGGGCGCCCGCGGCGAAGGCCGTGGCGCCCTCGTCGCACTCCAGCCGGCGGGTGTCGGTCTGCCCGAAGAACGAGCGCGTGGCATCGAAGTGCTGGAGCCGGTGGCGGCCGGGCTCGGCGCAGAGCTGGCGCACGTCGCGCCGATCCTGGAACGGCTGCCAGGTCTCGGTGGCGCCGCACCCCTCCCGGCGGTGGACGATGGACGTCTGGGCCGGGTAGTCGTGGCGGGCGCCGCCCAGGGCGTCCACCTCCTCGAACCCGGTCGTGTCGTACACGTACACGCCCTCGGCGGGGAACGGCGGCGCAGGCACCGCGGACGCCGGCGCCGGCGTCGCCGCGGGGACAGGAGCAGCCGCTGGGTCAGTGCCCGGCGCCGCCGTCTCGGACACCTGGGCCGAGGGCTGCGGGGCGCTCCCCTGCGCGGCCGGGACGGCCGCAGGGGGCGCGGAGGTCGTGGTCGCCGCAGCGTCGCCCCCCGGGGACGTCGTCGCCGTCGTGGCCCGGAACTCGGCCACCGCTTCGTCGGCGCTGAACACCTCGGCTCGGTCGCGGCCGTGGAGGCCCAGCGTGGCGCCTGCGACGAGCAGGTCGAGGGCCAGCAGGCCCACCACCGTGCGACGGAACCAGCGGCGGCCGGCGAGGCTGGAGACTTGACCCACCGGTCAAGTGTGTCACGTCCCTTTCGCGGCAATCGAACCGGCGAGGCCGAGCGCTGTTCAGCTGCGGGTGACGTCCTTGAAGGGCACGCCTCGATCGACCTCGGGCTCTCGGGGCAGGCCGAGGATGCGCTCGCCGATGATGTTGCGCTGGATCTGGTCGGTGCCACCCCCGATCGAGGTGAAGTAGGCGTTCAGCTGGGAGTAGTTGGCGTCACGGGCCCGGGGGTGCGGATCGCCGTCGAGGGTGCCCTCCATGCCGAGCAGCTCGCCCTGCAGGTGGCCGGCGAAGTGCAGGATCCCCGACATGGCGAGCTTGCCGAGCGATGCCAGCGGCGAGGAGTCACCGGCCTCGGCGACGGCCTTGGCCCGCTGGCCGTTCCACTGGTTCACCGTGCGCATGGCGTGGAGGCGAGCGAGCTGCTGGCGCACCACTGGATCGCCGGCTCGGCCCACGGCACGGGCCAGGTCCACGAGGGAGGTGTCGGGGACCGGGATCCTCCCGTGGGCTGCCGCGGTGGCGCCGCCTCCCCCACCGTCGGTGCGCCGCTGGGTGACGCCCATGACCGCGCGCTCGTAGGTGAGAGCGGTCTGCAGGACCCACCAGCCCTGGTTCAGCTCGCCGAGGCGGTGGGTGTCGGGCACCCGGGCGTCGGTGAGGAAGACCTCGTTGAACCGTGAGTCACCTGTCGCCTGGCGCAGCGGGCGGACCTCGACGCCGTCCTGGTGCATCGGCAGCCAGAAGAAGGTGATGCCGCGGTGCTTGGGCTGGTCCCAGTCGGTGCGGGCGATCAGCATCCCGTAGTCGGCGCCGTGGGCACCCGAGGTCCAGACCTTCTGGCCGTTCACGATCCACTCGTCGCCGTCGCGCACGGCCGTGGTGCGGATGGCCGCCAGATCGGAGCCGGCGCCCGGCTCGCTGTAGAGCAGGCACATGGCGACCTGGTCCAGGAGCAGCGGTCGCAGGAACTGCTGCTTCAGCTCGTCCCCGCCGTGGGCCAGCATCGTGCCGGCCCACAGGTTGTAGCGGTCCTGCCCCGGGCCGGGCGCCCCGGCCCGGGCGAAGGTCGCCTCCACGGCCTCGGCCGCCTCGTCGTCCAGGTCGCGGCCGTACCACTCGCTCGGCCAGCGCAGCGCGGCCCAGCGCTCGTCCACCACCAGCTCCCGCCACCGCTGGCGGTCGACGTCGGCGGACCAGTGCTCGGCGAGGAACGCCTCGGCCTCGGCCACGGCGGGGCTCATCTGCGCAGCGCTCATCGCCGCAGGCTGGCACGCGGGCCGGGCCTGCTCCACACCGCCGGTGGGTACGGGAGCGGGCGATGCACTGGCTCCCCGACGTCGCCGACGCCAGCGCCCGGCTCCTGTTCCATCGCGGCCTCGCCCTCGTCTACCTGATCGCGTTCCTGGTCGCCCGGAACCAGTACCGGGGCCTGCTCGGCTCCCGGGGGCTGACCCCGATGGCCGACTTCGTCGCCCGGGTTCCCTTCCGGAAGGCACCGAGCACCTTCCACTGGCGCAGCTCCGACCGCGCCTTCCTCGCCGTGGCGTGGACCGGCATGGCGATCGCCGCCGCTGCGCTGCTCGGCCTGCTCGACCACGTCCCGATCCCGCTGGCGATGGCGGGCTGGGCGGCGCTGTGGGCCCTGTACGTGTCGATCGTCAACGTCGGGCAGCGGTGGTACTCCTTCGGGTGGGAGTCGCTGCTCTGCGAGACCGGGTTCCTGGCGGTCTTCCTCGGGCCCGCCGACGTCGAGTCGCCGGCGGCGGTCCTGGTGCTGCTCTGGTGGCTGCTCTTCCGCCTCGAGCTCGGCGCGGGCCTCATCAAGCTGCGAGGCGACCCCTGCTGGCGGGACCTCACCTGCCTCGAGTACCACCACGAGACCCAGCCGATGCCGAACCCGCTGAGCCGGTGGTTCCACCTGCTGCCGCGCCCGCTGCACCGCGTCGAGGTCGCCGCCAACCACGTCGCCCAGCTCGTTGCGCCGGTCCTGCTGTTCGCGCCGCAGCCGATCCGCAGCGCCGCAGCCGGGCTCATGATCGTGACGCAGGCGTACCTGATGCTGAGCGGGAACTTCGCCTGGCTGAACCTGCTCACCATCGTCATCGGGCTCGCCGCCCTCGACGGGCACCTGATCGAGGCGGTCCTGGGGCTGACGCCGCCCGAGGCGCTGGCGCCGTCACCGGTGTGGTTCGACGTCGCCTCCGGCCTCGCGACCGCGCTGGTCGTCGCACTGTCGGTGGGGCCGGCCAGGAACCTGCTCTCCCGGCACCAGCGGATGAACGCCAGCTTCGATCCACTGCACCTGGTGAACACCTACGGGGCCTTCGGCTCCATCACGCGGCAGCGGGACGAGATCGTGATCGAGGGCACGGACGACGCGGAGCCCGGGCCAGCGAGCGCGTGGCGCGAGTACGGGTTCAAGGGCAAGCCCACCGACCCCGGCCAGCGCCCGCGGCAGGTGGCGCCGTACCACCTCCGCCTCGACTGGCTCCTGTGGTTCGTGCCGCTCTCGTCCGCCTACGCCGACCCCTGGTTCGGGCCGCTCCTGCGCGGTCTGCTGGAGGGCAACGACGACGTCCGGTCGCTGCTCGGGCACGACCCGTTCCCGGACGAGCCGCCGAAGGCCGTGCGGGCGCGGCGGTACCGCTACCGGTACGCCACGCCGGCCGAGCGGCGCGAGACCGGCGACTTCTGGGTCCGGACGCCCCTGGGCGACTTCGTCCGACCCGTGACCCTCGGGTCCCTGCCGGCCGATCGGCGCTGAAGGGAGCGCATCCGTCCCTTCGGCGCCGATCGGCGGCGAGCGACCCGGGCGGGTCAGCCGACCGCGACGCCCTCCCGGACCATGCGGCCGAGCTCGAAGCCGATCTCGGCCCGCAGGTCCGTGGCGGAGACGATCATGTCCACCGACGTGATCGACGTGTGGACCTGGCCTCGTCCGGACAGGTGCCGGGTGGGGACGCCGGCGGCCTCGAGGGCCTCGGCGTAGGCCTGACCCTCGTCGCGCAGCGGGTCGAACTCGCAGGTGACCACCAGCGCCGGCGGCAGGCCGGACAGGTCCGGGTTGCGCAGCGGGGCGCACCGGGGATCGGTGCGGTCGGCCGGGTCGGCGTAGTGGTCCCAGAACCACGCCATGAGGTCACGGGTCAGCAGGTAGCCCTCGCCGTTCTCCTCGTAGCTGGCCCGGGAGAAGTCCGAGTCGGTGACCGGGTTCACCAGCACCTGGGCGCTGAGGTGGGGTGCCCCGGCGTCGCGCGCCTTCTGCGCGGCGACGGCGGCCACGTTGGCGCCGGCGCTCCAGCCGCACACGGCCAGCGCGCCCGGGATGCCGCCGAGCTCCTGGGGGTGCTCGGCGATCCACTGCACGGCGGCGAAGCCGTCCTCGGCCGCAGCCGGGAAGCGGGCCTCCGGGGCGTGGCGGTAGTCGACCGACACGATCACGGCGTCGGCCCGCACGCAGAGGTCGCGGCAGAACGGGTCGTCGGAGTCGTGGCTGCCGAGCACCCACCCACCGCCGTGGAAGTAGGCCACGACCGGGTGCGGCCCACCCGTGGCCGGGCGGTAGAGCCGGTAGCGGAGCTCGCTGCCGTCGGCGCCCGGCAGGGTGCCGTCGACGACCTCGCCGACGTCGGGCCCGGGCGGGCGCTCGGCGCTGCTGGCCACGGAGAAGGCGCGGGCGTCCTCGGGGGACATGGAGTCCATGGTGGGCAGCTCGAGCTCGGCCATCATCTCGAGCACCATGGCCACGTCGGGCTGGAGGCGGCGGATCACGCCGTCGTTGCACTGGCTCGTCCCGTCGCCGCGCAGCTCGAAGCCCAGGTAGCCGGACTGCACGACCTCGTCGCAGGCCTCGCGGTACTTGTCCACCCCGCCCACGTAGGGCAGGAACACGCGGGGCTTGCCCGGCACGTTGGCACCCATGTACCAGGAGTTGGCCGTCGGGTAGAGGGTGATGTCGGCGCAGTCGTTCACGTGCTGGACCCAACCGGACTCCGCCGTCTGGGTCGGTTCGATGACCTCGAACCCTCGCTCGCGCAGGTCGACGAGCGTGTCGGCGATCCAGTCCACGTGCTGCTCGATGGAGACCATCATGTTGGACAGCACCGAGGGACTCCCCGGGCCCGTCACCGTGAACAGGTTGGGGAACCCGACGGACGCGAGGCCGAGGTACGTGGTGGGGCCGTCGGCCCACTTCTGCTTCAGGGTGACGCCGTCGCGACCCTCGATGTCCACGGACACGAGGGCACCGGTCATGGCATCGAAGCCGGTGGCGTAGACGATGGCGTCGAACTCGTAGGAAGCGTCCGCGGTGTCGATGCCGGTCTCCGTGACCGAGACGATGGGGTGCTTGCGCAGGTCCACGAGGCTGACGTGGGGCTTGTTGTAGGTGGCGTAGTAGCCGCTGTCGAGGCAGGGCCGCTTCGTGGCGAAGGGGTGGTCGGTCGGGCACAGCGCCTCGGCCGTCTCCGGGTCCTCCACGATCGAGCGGATCTTGCCCCGGATGTAGTCGGCGACGACCTCGTTGGCCTGCGGGTTGACCAGCACGTCGTTGAACACGCCGATGATCTCGAACAGCTCGCCGGCCTCCCACGCCGCGTCCAGGCGCTGCTGGCGGGTCTCGTCGTCGACGAGCAGGGCGCTGAGCTCGGTGGGCTCGCCGGGGATGCCGCCGCGCGACCACTTCGCCTCGCGCCGGTAGGTCTCCCGGTCGGCCTCCAGCTCGGCCCTGCGCTCGGGGCGCACCGGCCCGTTGTGGGCGGGGATCGAGAAGTTCGGCGTGCGCTGGAAGACGGTGAGCTCGGCGGCCTGCTCGGCGATCAGCGGGATCGACTGGATGGCGGAGGAGCCCGTGCCGATGAGGCCCACGCGCTTGCCGGTGAAGTCGACGCCCTCGTGGGGCCAGCGGCTGGTGAAGTACACCTCGCCGGCGAAGCGTTCGGCGCCCTCGATGTCGGGGGTCTTCGGCATGGACAGGCAGCCGGTGGCCATCACGTACCACTGGCAGACCAGCTCGTCGCCGGCCTCGGTGCGCACGTGCCAGCGCGACGTCGCCTCGTCCCAGCGAGCCGCCTCGACGCGGGTCTCGAAGCGGATGTCCTTGCGCAGGTCGTGCTTGTCGGCGACGTGCTGCGCGTAGCGGAGGATCTCGGGCTGGGTGGCGTACTTCTCGGACCAGGTCCACTCGTCCTCGAGCTCGGGGTCGAAGCTGTACGTGTAGTCCACGGTCGGGATGTCGCACCGGGCGCCGGGGTAGCGGTTCCAGTACCAGGTGCCGCCCACGTCGTCTGCCGCCTCCAGGACGGTCGTGGCGAAGCCGGCCGCCCGGAGCCGGTGCAGCAGGTACATCCCGGCGAAGCCGGCCCCCACCACCACCACGTCGAGCTCGGTCGTGCTGTCCTGATCCACCATCCGGTGACCCCCTTCGTGCGTCCTTGCCGCTTGTTGGCAACGTCCGTGGCCAGTGTCACACACGCCGTGGACCCGCCGCCGACCGTCGCGTCAATCGTCAGCGGGAGCGACGAGACCGGCCCGGAAGTGCCGCCGGCAGAGCAGCTCGTAGGTGACGACGTCGCCGAAGAGCGGCGTGTCCTCGGCCGCCACGGTGTCCCCGACCACGATCGTCTCGCCCTGTCGCACGAGCGCGCCGTTGACCAGGCGGGCGTTGTTCGTGGCCCGCGCCCCGCACCAGCACCGGGCCTCCACGTGCAGCTCGACCCGCTCGTCGGCGACCTCGAACATCCGGCGCGTGCCGTCGAAGAGCAGTCCACGGAAGTCGGTGAGCAGGCCGAAGGCGTACACGTCGGCCCCGATCTCGTCGGCCACGGTGGCGAGCTGGTCGACCTGCTCGACGGCGTAGAACTGCACCTCGTCGCACACGAGGTAGTCGAGCCGTCCGTGGCGCTCCACCTCCTCGGCGGCGACGACGCAGAGGTCGAGGCCCGGCGTGACCTCGACGGCGGTCGCCGACACGCCCAACCGGCTCGACACCCGTCCGCCCTCCCGGTCGAACAGCGACAGCAGCAGGCCGTGCCGGGACTGCTTGGCCAGGTTGTGGTGGATCTGCAGGGCCAGCGTGCTCTTGCCCGAGCTCATCGTGCCGTAGGAGAAGCGCAGCAGGCCCATGGCGGCCGACCGTACCGAGCCGCGTCGGCACCGGGCGCGCCGGAACCGCCCACACCGGCCGAAGGTGGCGAACCGGGATCCTTGGGCCACGGCCGCCGCGTCGGCGACGCAGCGCGCGAACATGGCCACATGGGGGGCGCAACGGAGGTGGGCGCGGAGCCGGCGATCGACGACGACACCTGGCGCGCCGGACCGGCGACCGCGGGAGCGCAGCTCGTCAGCCGGCTGCTCGACCAGCACGGCGTGGCCGCGCTCATCTGGCACCGCGGGTCCGTCCCGTGGGCGAACGAGACGGCACTGGACCTGATCGCCGAGGCCGAGCTCGAGGAGGACGAGGCCAGCCGGCTGCGACGCCTCGCCCACTGCATCCACGGCTCGGCGGTCCTCGGCGATCTCGACCCGGGCGAGGAGCGAACGCTCTCCCTCGAGGTCAGCACGGCGCGCGCGCTGCTCACCGTCTCGGCGGTCGCCTTCCGTGCCCATGCCAACGACGAGGTCCTGGTCACCTTCCGTGCTCCCCTCGAGCGGCCGGTGGACCCGGCGCACGTGGCGCGGCTCGAGGCCATGCTGGACGCGGCCAGCGACGTGATCACGGTCATCGACCAGCAGGGGCGGGTGCGGTACTCCAACCCCGCCGCCGGCCGGATCACCGGCCTGTTCGGCTCCAGCGCCAACGGCTCCAACATCGTCGAGTTCGTGCACCCCGAGGACCACGTCGCCGCCCTCGACGCCTTCGACCGGGGCGTGCTGCGGGGCGAGCAGGTGGACCCCTTCATCCTGCGGATGCGCATGGCCGACGGCGACTGGCACCACACCGAGGTCACCCTGGCCGGGACCGTGGACCTCGAGGGTGGCGGCACCGGCCACGTGGTCTCGCTCCGCGACGTCTCCGATCGCGTGCGGCGCGACGCCGAGGCCGAGAGCCACCGCCGGCACCTCGAGTCGCTGGTGGAGAACATCGACGACGTGATCGTGATCCTCGGCCCCGACCTGTCGGTGAGCTGGACCAGTCCCGGGATCGAGCGGTTCGTCGACGCCCCCGCCTACACCAACGTCGGCGAGAGCGCCTTCAACGACATGCACCCCGACGACGTCGAGGGCGTGGTGGCTGCCATCGGCGAGGCCATGGCCGAGCCCAACGGCCGCAGCCGCGCCTCGCTGCGGTTGCGGCACGCTCGGTTCGGGTGGCGCTGGATCGAGGCGGCCGTCGTGAACCGCCTCGACGACCCCGACGTCGAAGGCCTGGTGTGCACGCTGCGCGACGTCACCGACCAGCGCGACGAGGCGGGCGAGCTCGCCCGCCTGCGGGCCCAGGACCGCGACGAGATGGGGCGCCTGCGGGAGGCCGACCGGTTGAAGGACCGCTTCCTCGCCACCGTGTCCCACGAGCTGCGCACGCCGCTCACCGCGGTGCGGGGCTTCGGCGCGGTCCTGCGCCAGCAGTGGCCGCGACTCGGCGACGCCGAGCGGGACCAGCTGCTCGACCGCATCAACGCGAACGCCACGTCGATGGAGACCATGATCGAGCAGCTGCTCGACTTCTCGCGCCTCCAGGCCGGGCGGGTCGAGGTCGACCTCGAGCCGCTCGACCTCGGCGAGCTGGTCGAGGAGATGGTGGACTCCCTCGACCTCCACCTGCTCGAGCACCAGGTCGTGGTCGACACCAACGAGCTGCGCGTCGTGGGCGATCGCTTCGCCTTCGGCCACGTGCTGCGCAACCTGCTCACGAACGCGGCCAAGTACTCGAACCCGGGCACCCGGATCGACATCGAGGCGGAGCGCATCGGCGACACCGTCCACCTGCACGTGCGGGACCAGGGCATCGGCATCGCCCCCGAGGACCAGCGGCGGGTGTTCCAGAGCTTCTTCCAGTCCGCCCCGGCCCTGTCGGACCGCCGCGGCACCGGTGTCGGCCTCAACGTCGCCCGTCGCTACGCCCAGCTGCAGGCCGGCAGCCTCGAGCTCACCAGCGAGCTCGGCGCCGGCACCACCTTCACCTTCACGCTCCCCGCCGCCGACTGACGCTTCGCCTCGACAGCGACCGCGCAGCGGGCCGATGTCGAAGGGGGAAGTCCGGCTGCGGACGGCGAATCGTCACTGCGTGACCCGCATCAGCCGCATCGCCCTCGCTGCCGTCGCCCTCCTCGTGCTCTTCGTCCCGGAGAGCTCGGCCGACCACGACGACGCCGTCCACTCCCCCAACCTGGTGCCGGTGGCGAACCTCGGGTACGAGGACCGCTACGGCACCGGCGCCAACCAGGGCACCGACATCGAGTTCACCCAGCTCAAGCACCGCGGCAAGGTGCGGGACGTCGCCCTCGCCGGCAGCTATGACAACGGGCTGCAGATCATCGACATCTCGGATCCGGCGGCGCCGGCCGTCATCGGTCGCTACGACTGCGGCATCTCCCAGGGCGACGTGCAGGTCTTCACCCGGGGCTCTCGGACCTACGCCACCTACACGATGGATGCGGGCTACGACCTCCAGCAGGACTCGGCCTGCGTGCGCGAGGCCAAGGCGCTCGGCCTGTTCGAGCCCACGACCCCCGATCCCCTCGACCTCGACCCCCTCGGGGCGATCAACCCCGACTACGCCTACGGCCGGGCAGGCGTCGGCACCTACATCGTCGACATCACCAACCCGGCCAAGCCGGTGACGGCCTCGTTCGTGGGCGTGCCGAAGGGGTCCCACAACCAGACGGTGCACCCGAGCGGCGACTACCTCTACAACTCCAACAGCCAGCTCTACACGACGGCCCCCAACGCCGGCATCGAGGTGTACGACATCCGGGACCTGGGGGCTCCGACCCTCGCCGCGGTCCTGCCCCTGCCGCCCGTGCCGGGCCTCGGCAGCGAGTCCCACGACATCACGTTCAACGAGGACGGCACCCGCGCCTACAGCGCGGCCCTGTCGCACACGGCGATCATCGACACCACAACGGTCGACGAGCCCTCCATCATCTCCGTGGTCGTCGACCCCACGATCAACGTGCACCACCAGTCGACGAAGGTGACCCTCACCGACGAGACCCTGGGCGCGACCCGCGACTTCCTCTTCATAGAGGACGAGTTCGCGGGCGCCGCGGGCTTCGACACCTGCCCGTCCGGCGGCCTGCACATCTACGACATCACCGGTGAGCTCGAGGCCGCACCGGTGAAGGTCGGCTACTGGAACATCGCCGACGGCCGCTACCCGACGGCCGAGGGCAACGTGGGCGACCCCTGCACGATGCACGTCTTCCAGGTCCACCCCGAGGAGGGCATCCTCACCACCGCCTTCTACAACGGCGGCGTCCGCGTCGTGGACATCTCCGGCATCGTCGGCGTGGCCCTCGGCGCCAACGGCATCGGTGCCAGGGAGATCGGCCACGCCCGCTTCCCGGACTCCATGACCTGGTCGGCCAAGACCCCCCGGATCGCCGACGACGGCTCGTTCTTCCTCTTCGGCAACGACCTCAACCGGGGCCTCGACGTCTACCGGTTCACCCCGGACGCGACCGCCTCCGACAGCGTCGGCACGTGGCTGGCCGCCGACGAGGTCCCGGTGCCGGACACGTCCACGATGTCGGCCGACGCCACCCTCGTGTGCCTGCTCGGCCGCAACGCCACCTGACCCGGTCCGGGCGCACACCCGCTACACAGGGGTGATGCGCGCAGTCGGAGTCAACGAGTTCGGTGGTCCAGAGGCCTTGGAGGTGGTGGAGCTGCCGGACCCGACGGCGGGTCCGGGGCAGATCCTCGTGCGGGTGCACGCCGCCACGGTGAACCCCACCGACACCTACGTCCGCAACGGCGCCCGCGCCGAGCAGCAGCGCAAGGACCCGCCGCCCTACGTGCCGGGCATGGATGCCGCCGGCGTGGTCGAGGCCATCGGTCCCGACGTCGAGACCGACCTGGAGGTCGGCGACGAGATCATGGCGATCGTGCTGCCCGACGGCGCCCACGGCGGCTACTGCCAGAAGCTGGCGCTGCCCGCAGGTTCGGTCGCCCGCGTGCCCGCCGGCGCGTCCCTCGCCGAGGCATCGACCCTGCCGATGAACGGCCTCACGGCCCGCCTCGCACTGGACATGCTCGAGGTGCCCGAGGGTGGCACGGTGGCCGTCACCGGCGCCGCCGGCGCCTTCGGGGGCTACTGCGTGCAGCTGGCCAAGGCCGACGGCTTCCGGGTCATCGCCGACGCCTCCGAGGCCGACGAGCAGCTGGTGCGGGACCTGGGCGCAGACGTCGTGGTCCGCCGCGGCGACGGCGTGGCCGATCGCATCCTCGAGCACGCGCCGGACGGGGTCGACGGCCTCTGCGACGGCTCGGTCCAGGACGAGGCGCTGTTCCCGGCCATCCGCGACGGCGGGGGGTTCGCCGCCGTGCGGGGCCTGAAGGTCGACGCGCCCCGCGGCATCCGGATGCACCGGGTCTGGGTCAGCCGGTACCTGGAGGACCACGAGCAGCTCGACCGGCTCCGCCAGCAGGTCGAGGACGGCCGGGTCACGCTGCGCGTCGCTCGGACGTTCCCGATGGAGCAGGCCGGCGAGGCCCACCGGCTGCTGGAGGCCGGTGGCGTGCGCGGCCGCCTCGTGATCGAGCTCTGAGCAGCGCAGCCCGGACGCGCCGCAGGGACGCAACCGGGGGTGGGGCCCGGCTGCGTCCCTGCGGACGATGTCTAGGTGTTGGTGATCAGCGTCTGCGGTGCTCAGCCGGCGGACGGCGGGAGCATCACGGCGTCGATCAGGTACACCGTGGCGTTGGCGGTCTGGATGTCCGGCACCACGACGTTGGCCTGGCCACCACCGAGGGAGAGGGTCTCGCCCTCGGCGCTGATCTGCAGGGTCTCACCGGTGAAGGTGGTCAGCTCGGTCTTGCCGGCCAGGTCCTCGGGGGACAGGCGCTCCGGGATGACGTGGAAGCCGAGGACGGTGGTCAGCAGACCGCTGGGGTCGGCGAGGGCGGCCTCGAGGGTCGCCGGGTCGAGGGCGGCGAAGGCGCAGTCCGTGGGGGCGAAGACCGTGAGGGCCTCGGCGGAGTTCAGCGTGTCGACGAGGCCGGCCTCGGTGACGGCGGTGACGAGGGTGGTGAGCACCGGGTTGCTGGACGCAGCGGTGCCGACCGGATCGTCGGTCATGCCGGCGAGGGTGCCCTCTTCGTTGCTGCCGTTCTCCACGGCGTCGACGATGGCGTCGGCGTCGCAGGCCTCGGCGGAGCTGGCGGGGGCGGCGGACTCGTCGCCCATGTCCTCGGACATCTCCTCGGTGGTCTCCTCGGAGGCCGTGGTCTCCTCGGACTCGGCCGAGGCGTC
Organism: Acidimicrobiaceae bacterium; assembly: GCA_036675575.1. Taxonomy (GTDB): domain Bacteria; phylum Actinomycetota; class Acidimicrobiia; order Acidimicrobiales; family Salinilacustritrichaceae; genus Salinilacustrithrix. Next base: position 13,911 of record JAKFET010000305.1, on the reverse strand, counting down.
GGTGGTGGTGTCGTCGTCATCACCGCAGGCAGCGGCGACGAGGGAGAGGGACAGCGCGAGGCCGACCACTCGGAACAGACGGAAGCGGGTCATGTCAGGGATTCTCCTGTGGTTGGGGTGTTGGGGGGTTTCGTCCGCCCGGGCGTGCCGGGCGGCGATCTGGGACGAGCCGCTCATGACGGCTCGCGGACGGTGACGAAGAGGGACTGCCAGCCCGACGCACCGTCGGGCAGGGGCTCGTCGCGCTCCTCGCGCTGGAGCTGGCCTTCGCCGTCGGTGCAGCGCACGACGAGGCGGTGGGCGCCGGCAGTGGCCTTCCAGGGCATGCGCCACTGGCGCCACGTGTCGTCGCTGAGGGCGTCGGCCAGCTCGGCCTCGACGTACGGGGCGCCGTCGATGCTGACCTCGACCTTGGAGATGCCACGGGTCTGGGCCCAGGCGACGCCGGCGATCACCGTGTCCCCGGCGTCGACGATCTGACCCGAGCGGGGCACGTCGATGCGGGACATCGTCTTGATGGGTGCCTTCTCGGCGTAGCCGCGGGGCACCCAGTACTGCTCGAAGGTGTCGAAGCGGGTGAGCTCGATCTCGCTGAGCCACTTGGTGGCCGACACGTAGCCGTAGAGGCCCGGGGTGACGAGGCGGGCGGGGAAGCCGTGCTGCAGGGGCAGCGGCTCGCCGTTCATGCCGACGGCGATGATGGCGTCGCGGTCGAAGGCGGCCTCGAGGGGGAACCCGCAGGTGTAGCCATCGACGGAGCGCCCGACGATCTGGTCTGCGTCGCCCTGCACGCCCGCACGCTCGAGCACGGTGCGCAGCGGCACGCCGAGCCAGCGGGCGTTGCCCACCAGGTCGCCGCCGAGGCGGTTGGAGACGCACGTGAGGGTGATGTCCTTCTCGACCAGGCCGAGGGCGACGAGCTCGTCGAAGGTGAGCTCGATCTCCTCGTCGACCATGCCGTGCACCCGCAGGGTCCAGTCCTCGACCGGGACCTGGGGGATCAGCAGGGCGGTGTCGATCCGGTAGAAGGCGTCGTTCGGCGTGAACAGCGGGGCCAGGCCGTCGATGTCGGTGAAGGCGGCACCGGCGGGGGCGGCGGGCAGCGGCCGGCGGGCACCCGGCAGCACCAGGGCGGCGCGGGAGGCGGCGGCGCTGAAGCGGGAGGCGAGCGCCCGGCCTCCGGCCACCATCACGAGTCCGAGGACCGTGAGTGCTCCGGCCCCGGCGAGCATCTCACGCCGCCCGACCCCTGCATCGGACGGGATGCGACGCTCACCGGAGCTCGGGCGCAGGGCGACCAGCATCGTGCCGGCGCCGATCAGGGCGGCCAGTGCCGCGGGGGTGCCGGCGGCCAGGGAGCCGCCGTCGAGGGACGCCGCCACACCCACCACGCCGAACACGGCGAAGCCCAGCACGCCGACGAGGGGGCGTCGTCGGGCGGCCAGGCCGAGGAGGGGGGCGGCGATGGCCAGGATCATCACGATCCCGACGATGAGGGCGACCTTGTCGTTGGTGCCGAAGGTCCGGATGCCGAAGCGGGTGACGGAGGAGGGCGACCGGTCGATGACCGATTCGGCGACCGCCTCGATCGGGGACCGCCAGCCCTGGACCAGGCCGGCCGCCAGCTCGCCCACGCCGATGGCAGCGACCGCGGCGCCCGTCGCCCAGAGGGCGGCGTGCAGCTTGGGGGTGCTGGTCGTGGCGGGCATCAACAGCACTACGAGGCTGCGACGCGATCCGGATGACGCATTCGGACCAGAAGACCGCCGACCAGGCCGTCCCCGATGCCGGCGTGCGGTTCAGGCGGGGCCGGGCGACCCGTCGTCCGAGGGGGCTCGGGCCGCGTACCAGGCCCGGAAGCGGGCCAGGTGTGCGCCGGGCGCAGGGTCCGAGACCGCCACCGCGCCGGCGTGCACGCATCCGGTGCCGCCGTCGACCGTGATGACGTCGCCCTCGCGCAGGACGTGCCCGCCCAGGTGGGCCTCGCCCCGCTGCTCGTCGATCCGCAGACCGTCCACGCCCACCACCGTCGGCAGGTCGAGCTCGCGCGCCACGAGCGCGGCGTGGCTGACGAGGCCACCCCGGGCCGTCATGGCGCCGCTGCTGTGCATGAGCCCGTGGACGTCGCGGGGCGACGTCTCGGTGCGCACCAGGATCGCCGGTCCGGCGTGCTCGAGGGCGTGGTCGGCCGACAGGCAGACCTCGCCGGTCGCGACTCCGGGGCAGGCGCCGAGGCCGATGCCGATGGGTGCACCGGCGCCGGTGGCGATGGTGGGCCGGGCGGCGAGGTCGAGCTGGGCCGGGCTCACCCGGCGGAGCGCCTCCTCGACGTCGATGGCGCCCTCGTCCACCAGGTCGACGGCGATGCGCACGGCGGCAGCGGCGGCGCGGGCGCCGGCACGGTGCTGGAGGACGTGGAGCACCCCTTCCTCCACGGCGAACTCGACGTCGACGAGGTCCCCGGCGGCCCGCTCGATCATGGCGACGGCCGCCGCCAGCTCGGCGAAGGCGGCCGGCGACACGTCGGCGAGCTCGGCGAGGGGGCGCGAGCGATGGGCCCCGTCGACCACGTCCTCGCCCTGGGTGCCGGGCAGGAAGTCGCCGCACAGCCCGGGCGCGCCGGTGCCGGGATCCCGGCTGGAGGCCACGCCGCTGCCGCTGGCGCTCCCCCGGTTGCCGAAGGCCATCGCCTGCACCACCACTGCGGTCCCGGGCTCGTGGGGCACGCCGTGGTGGTCGCGGTAGGCGCGGGCCCGGTCGTTGGCCCACGACCGGGCCACGGCGACGATGGCGGCGAGCAGCTGGTCGCGGGGATCGGCCGGGATGCGATCGCCGAGCAGCGACGCGAGCTCCTCCGGGTCGCCGGAGTCCGGCGGTGCCACGCCGAGCACCGCCTTCGCGTAGCCGGCGAGGAAGCGGGCCTGGCACCCGCGAGCGAAGGCGCGGCCACCGACGGCTGCGAGCGCATCGCACGTCGTGGGACCGAAGCCGACGTCGAGGACCGTGTCCATCATCCCGGGCATCGGGACGGCGGCCCCGGAGCGCACGGCCAGGAGGAGCGGGTCGGTGTCGCCACCGAAGCGGCGGCCGGTGGCGGCCTCCAGCCCGGCGACGGCGTCGTCGAGGGCGGCCACCACGTCGGCGGGGACGGAGCCGCGCTCGCGCAGCGTCCGGCAGAGCTCGGTGGTCAGGACGAAGGCCGGCGGGACGCGCAGACCGAGCTGGACGAGTCGCACCAGGCTCGTCGCCTTGCCGCCGATGGCGGCCACGTCGAGGTGCGTCGCGTCCGTGATGGGGACGACGCCGGGCGGCAGGTGCCTCACGCCGCCATTCTCCACCAGCGGCACCACGGGACCGGCGCGGAGCGCGCGCCGGCCGGTGCGACGGGGTGCGCGAGGGTGGACGTGGTGCTCCACCTCCTCGCAGCCGACCCGCTGCTGCCGGCGCGCTACCAGATGGCCGTCAGCCTGGGCTGGCACATCCTGATCGCCGCCTTCGGCGTCGCCTTCCCCGCCATGATCTTCGTGGCCCACCGGCGGGGCCTGCGCGGCGACGAAGCCGGACTCGTGCTGGCCCAGCGCTGGGCGAAGGTCAGCGGCGTGCTGTTCGCCCTCGGGGCGGTGAGCGGCACGATCCTGTCGTTCGAGCTGGGCCTGCTCTGGCCGGGGATGATGGGGCGGTTCGGCGACGTCATCGGCCCGGCGTTCGCCTTCGAGGGCCTGTTCTTCTTCACCGAGGCGATCTTCCTCGGCATCTACCTCTACGGCTGGAACCGCCTGCCGCCCCGCACCCACCTGCTCACGCTGGTCCCCGTCGCCGTCGCCGGGGTCGGGGGGAGCTTCTCGGTGATCGCGGCCAACGCGTGGATGAACTCGCCGGCGGGCTTCGACGTGGTGGACGGGACCGTCACCGACATCGACCCGGTGGCCGCCATCCTGAACGACGCGGCGTGGCTGCAGTGGGTCCACATGCTCCTGGCCGCGTACATGGTCGTGGGCTTCACGGTCGCCGGCGTCTACGCCCTCGGACGGCTGCGCGAACGGGACGACCGCGCCCACCACCTCGGGTTCGTGGTCCCCTTCGCCTTCGCGTCGGTCGCCACGCTGCTGCAACCGGTGGTCGGCCACCTCGCCGGCGAGCGGTTGGCCGACGCCCAGCCCTCCAAGTTCGCCGCCATCGAGCTGCTGCCGGAGACGACGGACGGGGCACCCCTCACCATCGGGGGCGTCCTGATCGACGGGGAGGTCCGCTGGGGCATCCAGATCCCGGAGCTGGGCTCGTTCATCGCCAGCGGCTCCCGCGACGCCACCATCGTGGGCCTCGAGGACGTCCCCGAGGGCGACGAGGTCCCGGCGTCGATCGTGCACCTGTCGTTCCAGCTGATGGTCGGCACCGGGTTCTCCCTCGTCGGCCTCGTGCTCTGGTACTGGTTCCGGCGCTGGCGCGGCGCCGACCCCATCGACCGAAGCGACCGGTTCCGACGGGCCGCCGTCGTCGCCGGGCCGGCCGCCATGGCCGCGCTGCTGGCCGGGTGGATCGTCACCGAGGTCGGGCGCCAGCCGTGGATCGTCTACCGGGAGCTGCGGGTGGACGAGGCCGTCACCGACGCGGGCTGGATCTGGTGGAGCCTGGCGACGATCGTCGCCGTGTACGGCTCGATGACCGTCTTCGGGGCCGTGGTGCTCCGGGCCATGAGCCGGCGCTGGCAGGCAGGCGGCGACCTGCGCGTCCCCTACGGACCCGAGTCCGAGGAGGACGAGGCGCCGGTGCACGAGCCCGCTGGCATGCCCGGCCCGGGCGGCGAGACGTGAGCGCCGACCTGGTCGGCGCCGCCATGTTCGCCGGCGTGGTGGCCTACGCCCTGTTCGGCGGGGCCGACTACGGCGCCGGCGTGTGGGACCTCACCGCCGGTCGCAGCGAGCTGGCCGACCGGGCACGCCGCCAGATCGACCGCTCCATCGGACCGGTGTGGGAGGCGAACCACGTCTGGCTGATCTTCGTGATCGTGATGCTGTGGACCGGCTTCCCGCGGGCCTTCAGCGCCGTCATGACCACGCTGGCGGTCCCCTGGTCCCTCGCCGGGCTCGGCATCGTGTTCCGGGGCGGCGCGTTCGTCTTCCGCAAGTCGTCCCCCACCTACGGGCAGGCCCAGCTGCACGGCGCCGTCTTCGCCGCGTCCTCCGTCGTGACACCGTTCTTCCTCGGCACGATCGCCGGGGCCATCGCCTCCGGGCGGGTCCCCATCGACGGCGGCGGCGACGCGCTCACCTCCTGGACCGGTCCCCTCTCCCTCGTCGGCGGCGCGCTCGCCGTCCTCGTGACGGCGTTCCTCGCCGCCGTGCTGCTCACGTTCGACGCCGACCGACGGGGCGACGACGAGCTGACGGAGTGGTTCCGCCGCCGGGCGCTGCTGGCGGCCGCCGTCGCCGGCGCTGCGTCGCTGGCAGCCGCCGTCACGATCGAGGCCACGGCCCCGTCGCTGGCCGACGGGCTCCACGGGCCGGCGGCACCGCTCGTCGTCGTCTCGGCGGTCGGCGGGGTCGTCACGGCGGTGGCACTGCGGCGGCGCCGGCTCGCCACGGCCCGCATCGGCGCCTTCGTGGCCGTCGCGTCGGTCGTCACCGGCTGGGGGGTCGCGCAGTACCCCGACGTGCTCGTCGACACCGCCACCATCGACGAGGTGGCGGGCGCGCCCGCCACCATGCGCCTGCTACTGGTGGTCGTGGCGGCCGCGTGCGGCTTCGTGCTGCCGGCGCTCGTCTGGCTGCTGCGCCTGGTCGACCAGCCCCGCTGGAAGTAGCCCCTCAGCGCCGGCCGGCGAAGTACTTCTTGTAGCTCTCGGCCGACTGGCGCAGCTCGGGGCGCTCGTCGAGCACCGGCTGGATCTTCTCCCACGCCTCTTCCCGCTTGTACGGGAGGAACTCGCGGGGGAAGTAGCCCTCGTGCGGGCGGTAGTCCTTCAGCACCCGGCGGGCGACGGTGGACTTGTGCACCTCGTCGGCGCCGTCGGCCAGGCCCATGGTGGGAGCCGACGCGTACATCGACTGCAGCGGCGTCAGGTCGGTGGTGCCGAGGGAGCCGTGGATGTGGAGGGCGTCGAAGGAGATCTCGCGCAGCACCCGGGCCATCGTGAACTTCACGGCCGCGATGTCGGTGCGGCACTCGGCGCTCGACGTCTGGTCCATCTTCCACGCCGTCTCGAGGACGTACAGCCGCAGCATCTTGAGCTTGGCGTAGGACTCGGCGATCTTCTCCTGCACCATCTGGTGCTCGCCGATGATCTTGCCGTGCGACTCGCGGGACAGCGCCCGCTCGCACATCATGTCGAAGGCCAGCGTGCACTGGGCGATGGTGCGCATGGCGTGGTGGATCCGCCCGCCGCCGAGCCGGCGCTGGGCCAGGACCTTCGCACCGTCCTCGGGGCCGAGGAGGTGGTCGGCCGGCACCCGGACGTCCCGGTAGATGATGTGGTTGTGGTTGCGGGGCTCGGGCTGGATCTCCACGCCCGGGGTCTCGCGCGGCACCACGAACATGCCGTTGGTGCACATGACGAAGAGGATGTCGGCGACCCGCCCGGCGGACGTGAACCACTTCTCGCCGTTGATGACCCACTCGTCGCCGTCGCGCACGGCCGAGGTCTTGAACAGGTTCGGGTCGGACCCGCCCTGGGGCTCGGTCATCGAGTACGCCGAGAACATCTCCTGGTTGAGCAGCGGCTCCAGCCAGCGCTTCTTCTGCTCCTCCGTGCCGTACGCGGCGAGCATCTCCATGTTGCCGGTGTCCGGCGCGGCGGCGCCGAAGAGCTGCGGTGCGCCGGAGTAGCGGCCGATGACCTCGTTCAGGAGGCCGAGCTTGAGCTGGCCGAAGCCGGGTCCCCCCAGCTCCTCGTCCAGGAAGATGGCCCAGAGGCCCTGGTCCTTGACCTCCTGCTGGAGCTCGCGCACGTAGGCCTTCACAACGGGGTCCGGCGACCGGACCGCGTAGGGGAAGACGTAGTCGAGCGGCTCGACCTTCTCCTTGCAGAACTGGGCGACCCAGTCCAGCTTCTCTTGGAACTCGGGCTCTGTCTGGAAATCCCATGCCATGCCCCGCAGTGGATCAATGCGGGTGCATTGATGTCAAGCCCGCGCCTCCGGGCCCGGCTTCAGCGCAGGAGGCGGCGGGTCTCGTCCGACACCGGCGTGAGGAGCAGGCCGGTCACCAGGTCGACGAGCTGGGCGGTGAAGAGCCGGTGGTCCCTGCGACCGGTGCGGCCCCGGCGGGCGAGCTCGGAGACCGTGAAGCGGAGGGCGTCGAAGCGCCGGTGCAGGCGGATGGCCTCGGGCGACAGCAGGGGCACGACGAGGGCGCGCCACCGGTTGACGCTGTACGACGGGTCCTCCACCCCTCCCGGCTCGTACGGCGGGTTGGGTCGGTTGAACAGGTCCGAGAGCAGCTGCAGGTACCCGTGGCCGCCGTCGTCGTTGTCGAGCTCGTCGGCGAGCGGTTGGACCAGCGCGTGGGCCAGGAGGCGGATGTCCGTCCGCCCGGCGGCCTCGTAGGCATCGAGCAGCTCGTGGCGACGCCGCTCGACGCCGGCGTCGTGCTTGGCCAGCACGGCGCGGATGAGGCCCCGCCGCCCGCCGAAGTGGTACTGCACCGCGCTGGCGTTCGTCGCGCCCGCTTCTGCGGTGATCTCCCGCAGGCTGACCTGGTCGGACCCCCGCGCCGCGAACAGCCGCTCGGCGGCGCGCACCAACGCATCGGGAACCGGACTGCCCATGGGTCCGCGTTTCTAACCGAGCGACGCCTGGTGGGCTCACACCAGGCGGAACCGGACCCCGCAGATCGACAGCTCGTCGCCGGCGCGGCTGCGGTCGCTGGCATGCAGGTCGACGCCGACCAGCCCTCCGGTCCCGGTCCCCCACCGGAGCGCGGCGTCGTCGAAGCCGTCGCGACCGAGCAGCTCGCGCCAGCGGTCCGACGTGGTCCCGACGTCGGGCACCTCGAGCTCGACCGCCACGATCCCGTCCACGACGTCGGTGCGCACCGCGGACTGCCACCCCTGGCCGGCGGGCATCCAGGGGTCGTCGTCGCCGGGCGGCTGCACGTCGACCTCGAGGAAGGAACCGCCGGTGTCGCCGGGGTGCAGCTGCCAGCCCTGGTACCCGTGGTCGTCGAACTCGAAGGCCGTGCGGATGCCGAGCGCCGTGGCGCGCTCCCGGTACCCCGACTGGTCATCGGTCTGGCAGATGACCATGTACCCGCCGTCGTCTCCCATCCGCTCGAGCTGGCGACCGGCCGCCGTGCCGGCCTGGATCGGGGAGACGACCTCGAGGAACTGGCTGCCGACGGGGAGCACGGCGTTCACGAGCCCGAAGGACGCCACGGCCGGGTCCCGGTGGGCGACGGCGAGGTGGAGCTCGTCAGCGAGCGCGTCCAGCACGGGGTCGAGCGCGGTGGCGACCAGGGCGACCTGGCGCAGTCGGAGGGTGCTCATGTGGTGAACCTCGGCTCTCGCTTCTCGACGAAGGCACGGAACGCCTCCGCCGTGTCGGCGCTGGCGGCGATCTGCAGGTGGCGTTCGGACTCGTGCTGCACGAACTCCGACAGCGGCATGCGCTCGGCGTCGACGTAGTGCTGCTTCAGGCCACGGAGTGCGGTGGGCGACTTGGCGAGCAGCGACGCGACGACCTCCTCGGTGCCCGCCCGGAAGGCGTCGTCGGGGAAGACCCGGGCGACGAGCCCGATGCGCAGGGCCTCCTCCGCCGTGAGGCGGCCGGGGAGGAACGACAGCTCTCGGGCCCTGGCCGCGCCCACGAGGCGGGGCAGGAGCCACGGCAGGGCCATGTCGCCGGCCACGGCGACGTCGAGGAAGGCCGTGTTCATCTTCGCCGAGCCCGCCATCACCCGCAGGTCGCAGGCGACGGCCCACCCCATCCCGGCTCCGGCGCAGGCGCCGTTGACGGCGGCGACGGTGACGGCCGGCATCTCGTGGAGCATCGTGACGACCTGGAAGTGGCGGGCTTCCAGGACCTCGTCGGCACCACCCTCGGTGAAGTGCCCGAGGTCGGCCCCGGGGCAGAACCCACGGCCCTCGCCGGTGAGCACGAGCACCCGGACCGAGGGGTCGTCGGCCACCGAGGCCACGGCGTCGTGGGCCTCGCGCACCATCTGGTTCGTCATCCCGTTCAGGCGGTCCGGCCGGTCGAGGGTGAGGCGGGCGACGCCGCCGGCCACCTCCAGGCGGATGGTCTCGAAGTCGGCCACGTCAGCTCCCGCTGCGGGGGCCGGGGCGGAACGTGACGGGCAGGTGCGTGGGCCCGCTGATGAAGTTCGATGCCAGCCACTGCGCCTCGCCGGCCGGGGCCAGGTCCTCGAGCCGGACGAGCACCTCGCGGAGCAGCTCCTCCACCTCGATGCGGGCGATCGCCGCACCCATGCAGAAGTGCGGCCCTCCGCCTCCGAAGGCGAGGTGGTGGTTGGGCGTGCGGCGCACGTCGAGCTCGTGCGGGCGGTCGAAGACCTCCGGGTCCCGGTTGGCGGCGCCGTAGTACATGACCACCCGGTCGCCTGCCGCGATCTGCGTGCCGCGCAGCGCGGTGTCCCGCGTGGCCCGCCGGCGCATGTGCACCACGGGGCTCACGTACCGCAGCAGCTCCTCGATCGCGCTGGGCAGCACGGCATCGAGGTCGCCGCGCAGGTCGGCCAGCTGATCGGGCTCCTGGAACAGGGCGTGCATGCCACCGCCGACCAGGTTGCGGGTGGTGTCGCCCCCGGCGTCGACGAGCAGCAGGAACCACAGGAAGAAGTCGACGTCGTCCAGGGGCCGGCCGTCGAGCTCGCCGGTGGCCAGCAGGCTGGCCAGGTCGTCGGCAGGTTGCTCGCGCTTGTCGGCGTACACCTGCTGGGCGTACCCGAACATCTGGCCGAAGGCGGCCTGCTGGGCCTCGACCCCGACGGCCGCGGAGGAGGCGTGGAGCGTCTCGGTGAGGTGGTAGAGCCGGCGGCCGTCCTCGAGCGGGATGCCGAGCAGCTCGGCGATGACGAAGCTCGGCATCTCGCCGGCGATGTCGGCGACCAGGTCGCACTCGCCCCGCTCGACCACCTCGTCGACGATGCGCACCGCCAGCTCCTGGATCCGGGGCCGCAGCCGGCGGGCCGCGCCCGGGGTGAAGTCGCGGCTCACCATCCGTCGCATCCGGGTGTGCAGCGGCGGGTCCGCCATCAGCATCATCTTGTGGTCGCCCATGTCGGTACTGGCGTCCGGCTCGTCGATCATGATCGTCGGCTCGGAGGAGAACGTCGCGGCGTCCTTGCCGACGGCGCGCACGTCGTCGTACCGGGTGAGCGCGAAGAAGTGGCCCCCGTCCGGGAGCGGGTGGCGGTGGACCGGGTCGTTGGCCCGCAGCCAGTCGAACTGCTCGTGGGGCTGGCCCCCGTCGAAGCTGGCGGCGTCGTAGAGGTCGATCTGCGGGCGCTGGTCGGCGATGGTCATCGGCCTCCTCCTCGGGCGGCGTCCCCGAGCCGGGGGAACACCGGCGGTCGCTTCTCGATCAGGGACGCCGCACCCTCGGTGGCGTCGGGGCGGTCGAGGGCGGCGTACTGCACGGTGTCGATCTCCTCGAGGGCGTCGGGGTACGTCACGCCGTACCCCTCGTAGACCAGGCGCTTGGTGTCGGCGAGCGACGCCGGCGACACGTTCTCGGCCAGCTCCACCACGTAGCGCCGCGCCGCATGCAGCAGGTCGTCCGGTGCGACCACCTGCTGGACCAGTCCGAGGCGCAGCGCCTCGGCCGCCTCGACCCGCCGCGACGACCAGAGCATGTCCAGCGCGGCACCCGTGCCGACGAGTCGAGGCACGATCCAGGTCGTGCCGTGCTCGGCGATGAGGCCGCGCTTGGAGAAGATCGAGAGGAACGACGCCTCGTCGGAGGCGATGCGGATGTCGGACATCACGGCCAGCACGAAGCCGCCGCCGGCGGCGACGCCGTTCACCGCGCTGATGACGGGCTTGGGCACCTGCAGGAGCCAGGTGAACAGGCCGGGGACCCCCTGGTTGGTCGGCGCCGAGGCCGAGCCGGCCTGCGCGGTCTGCTGCAGCACGGAGGCGTCGAGGCCGGAGCAGAACCCCCGGCCCTCGCCCGTCACCACGATCCCGACCACCCTCGGGTCCTCGGCCGCTGCGTCGACGGCCTCCCGGAACGCACCGAGCATGGGGTACGTCAGGGCGTTGAGCGTGGCGGGCCGCCGCAGGGTGATGGTGGCGACCGGGTCGTCCACGACGTAGTCGATCTCGTCGGTCATCGGGTTCGTCCTCTGTGGTGCTCGGGGCGGATGAGGTCGGTCGTCCACGGCGTGACCGGCGCGGCCAGCATCGCGGAGACCAGATCGATCAGGTGGCTGGCGAAGAGGCGGTGGTCGCCGCGACCGCCGCGCTCTCGCGCCCGGCTGGCGAGCTCGGCGTGGACGAAGCGGACGACGGCGAAGCGACGGTGGAGCGGGCGGCCGACGGCCTCCGGCGGGAGCACCGGCTCCACCAGCTGGCTCCAGCGCCGGATGCTCGGGGCGGCCCAGTGGGCGTCGAGCGTGTCGGCGAAGCGCACCGGACGGGCCAGCACCTCGGCGACGATCTGGAGGTGGGCGACGCCGCCGTCGGCCTCGGAGAGCTCGGCCACGAGCGGGCTCACGAGAGCCGTCGAGAGCCCCCGGGCATCCCCCGGCTCGCTGGCCTCGACCATGTCGAGCAGGGCCGTCCGTCGCTGCTCCACCCGGGGGCGGTGCCGTTCGAGGACGGCGAGCAGGAGGCCGTCGCGATCGCCGAAGTGGTACTGCGCGGCGTTGGTGTTGCCCTGCCCGGCCTGGCGTGCGATCTCGCGCAGCGACGGACCCTCCACGCCGGCGGACGCGAAGAGCTGCTCTGCGGCCCGGATGATGGCGAGCCGGGCCTCGACGGTCATGCCGGTGCGAAGGCGGCGCCGCCGTCGATCTTGATGACCGAGCCGGTGGTGTAGCTGGACGCGTCGCTGGCGAGGTACAGGGCCGCACCCACGACCTCGTGCGGCTCGCCGCCGCGCTGGAGCGGGATCGTGCGCTTGGCGCCCTGGTCGAACGCCTCCATGTCCCACGCCTTGGCGATGTCGGTGAGGAACGGTCCCGGCATGATCACGTTGCTGCGGACCTTGGGTGCGTAGGCCCTGCTGAGGCCGATGGACATGGCGTCCAGGGCGGCCTTGGCACCGGCGTACACGAGCTCGTTCGGCGTCGGCTGCACGGCGGCGATGGAGCTCACGTGGATCAGCGAGCCGCCCTCGGCGGCGGCCATGCGCTCGCCGAGGAGCGCGGACAGCCGGAACGGTCCCTTGAAGTTGACGCCGACCACCTTGTCGAACAGCTCCTCGGACACCTCGGACAGCGAGCCGTACAGGGGCGACATGCCGGCGTTGTTGACCAGCACGTCGCAGCGGCCGAACCGGTCGTGGACCAGGTCGGCCAGGCGGTCGGCGTCCTCCCAGCGGGCGGCGTGGAAGCCGACGCCCAGCGCCTCGCGACCGGTGGACTCCCGGACCTCGGCGGCAGCCTGCTCGCATGCGTCGGCCTTGCGGCTGGCGATCACGACGTCGGCGCCGTGCTCGGCGAAGGCCTGCACCATGGCCCGGCCGAGGCCGCGGCTGCCGCCGGTGACCACGGCGACCCGGCCGCTCAGGTCGAAGCGGTCGATCACTGGTTGCCCACGACGTGCTCGAGCACGTCGGCCATCCTGCGACGGGCATCCTCCCGGCGGGTCGGCAGGTGCGCCGACGGGAACAGGGTGTCGACCGGCTTGTGCTCCTTGAGCACCTGGCGGGCGATGGTCACCTTGTGCACCTCGGTGGGCCCGTCGGCGATGGCCATGATCTCGGCGCCCACCATCATCGACACGAAGGGCATCTCGTTGGACACGCCGAGCGCGCCGTGGAGGTGCATGGCGCGCTGGACGACGTCGTGGAAGACCTTGGGCATGGCGACCTTCACGGCGGCGATGTCCTTGCGCACCTTCAGGTAGTCCTGGTGCTCGTCGATGAGCCACGCCGTGCGCAGCACGAGGAGCCGGAACTGCTCGATCTCGATCCAGCTGTCGGCGATCTGCTCCTGCACGACCCCGAGCGACGCCAGGGGTCCGGTGCGGGTCTGGCGGCTGAGGGCCCGCTCGCACATCATGTCGAACGCTCGGCGGACCGAGGCGATGGTGCGCATGGCGTGGTGGATCCGGCCGCCGCCGAGGCGGGTCTGGGCGATGGCGAAGGCCTGGCCGGCGCCGCCGAGCAGGTGGTCGGCGGGGACTCGGACGTCGGTGTAGCGCACGTAGCCATGGGTCCCGTGCCCCTCGGGTTCGCTGCCGACGCCGACGTTTCGGATGATCTCGACGCCGGGCGTCTCCGCCGGGACCACGAACATGCTCATGCCCTGGTAGGCGCTGACATCGGGGTCGGTGACCGCCATCACGATGTAGAAGGAGGCGTAGCGGGCGTTGGAGGAGAACCACTTCTCGCCGTTGATGACCCACTCGTCGCCGTCCTGCACGGCTCGGGTGGTGAACAGCGTCGGATCGGCCCCCGCGTGCGGCTCGGTCATCGAGTAGCACGAGGAGATCTGGCCATCGAGCAGCGGCTGGAGGTACTTGGCCTTCTGCTCCTCCGTGCCGTAGTGGGCGAGGATCTCGGCGTTGCCGGAGTCGGGTGCCTGGCAGCCGAACACCGACGGCGCCCAGCGCGACCGGCCGAGGATCTCGTTGAGCAGCGCCAGCTTCAGCTGGCCGTAGCCCTGGCCGCCGAGCTCGGGGCCGAGGTGGGCGGCCCACAGGCCGCGGTCCTTGACCTGCTGCTGGAGCGGGCGGACGACGGCCATGGCCGCCTCGTCGCTCTTGTCGTACGGGTCGCCGAGCACGAGGTC
>JAKFET010000106.1:0-5134 GCA_036675575.1 Acidimicrobiaceae bacterium | reverse complement strand
CGGGGATCCGCGCTTTTCCGCCGATCACCCCCGAGACTGGACGTCGGGCCCAACCCCTGGAGGACAACACCCATGAACAGATCAGAGCTCATCGAGAAGCTTGCCGCCGACACCGAGCTGTCCAAGCAGCAGGTCACCGCCGTCGTCTCGGCCTTCGAGGAGACAGTCGTCTCCGAGGTCAAGGCGGGGAACAAGGTGCAGCTGCCGGGCTTCCTCTCCTTCGAGAAGGGGCACCGTGCCGCCCGCACCGGCAAGAACCCCCAGACCGGCGAGGCGCTGGAGATCAAGGCTGCCGACGTGCCCAAGGTGAAGATCGGCAAGAGCTTCAAGGACGCCGTCAACTCCTGACGTCGCCCCTGAGGCACACGCAACTCCGCTCCGGCGCCGGCTCCTGCCGGCGCCGGTGGCGCGTCTAGACCCGGCGGGCGTCCTCGACGAGGTTGATCTCGTAGAGGACCTGGTCGAGCAGGTCGGCGGCCTCGATGCCGGCGAAGCGGGCCGGGGTCTCCGGGGTCACCGTGGACGGGAGCGGAGCCAGGATCGTCCAGGGCGTCGGGTGGCAGAACTGCACCACCGAGTAGCGCTCGCCGTCGTGGTCGGGGTCGGCCACCACGCGGTGCCACCCGGAGGGGATGATCCCGTTCGACATCCGCTCGAGCATGATCCCCGTGTTGAGGATGACGTGGCCGTCGGGCGGCGCAGCGTCGACCCAGACCGCCTCGTCCTCGGCGGTGGCGGCCTTGGTGCGCACCTGCAGGCCCTTCTCGGTGGCGCGGGGCAGCACGGTGGTGAGGTTGATGTCGGCGTGGGCGCCGGCCCACTCGTGCGCCGCCGGGCCGCCGTCGGCCGGAGCCGCCGACATGGGCGGGTACCGGATGGCGCGGTTGAGGACGGGGCCGTCCTTCAGCAGCTCCTCGAAGAGCGACTCGTGGGCGCCGAGGCCGAGGGCGATGATGCGCAGGAACCGGCGCTGGGTGTCGAAGACCCGGTCGTGGAACTCGGTGAGCACCGCGGTGATGCCGGGCACGTCGGCCTCGGGCAGCACGGGGTCGTGGAAGCGGTGCGGGTACTTCCGCCGCATCGGGTGGCCCTCGGGGACCGTCGGGCCCCAGTTGAGCATCTCCTTCCAGTCGGGCACGTCGGAGGTGGCCGCCGTCTCGACCAGCAGGCCCGTGTACCCCGCCTGGCCGTGGGTGCCGGGCGCGACCCACGCGTCCTTGCGGTCCTGGTCGAGCTCGAAGAAGGCCCGGAGCATCCCGTAGGCGTCGTCGAGCATCGTCTCGGACAGGTCGGTTGCGGTGTAGACGAAGCCGGTCGCCAGGCTGCGCATGACGCCGTCGACCACCGCCCGGCGCTGGGCGGCGTCGCCCCGCTCGAAGGCGAGCAGGTCGACGTCGAGGATCTGGTCGGCAGCGGCTGCGGTCACCGACCGAACGGTACCGCCGGGACCGGACAGACTCCCGGGGTGACCACGACCCTCGCCCGCCGCCGGTTCCTGCAGGTCGTCGCCGGCGCGCTGGCCGGCGCGGGGTGCGCGTCGGGGCCCGGAGCCGCGGAGCGCGCCGACGACGCCGGGGTGGATGCGCCGGAGCGGATCGCCTACGGCGACCACGACGCCGCCTTCGCCGACCTCTGGCGGCCCGTGGCGAGCGACGGCCCGGTGCCGGCCGTCGTGCTCGTCCACGGCGGCTTCTGGCGGGCCGGCTTCGGCCTCGACCTGATGGACGGGCTCGCCGCCTCCGTCGCCGCCGCCGGGTGGGCGGCGTGGAACATCGAGTACCGACGGGTGGGGGCGGGCGGCGGGTACCCCGAGACCTTCGACGACGTCGCCGCCGCCGTCGACCACCTCGCCGGCGCGGAGCTCGGCATCGATCTGGAGCGGGTCGCCTTCGTCGGGCACTCGGCGGGCGGGCAGCTGGCCGTGTGGGCGGCGAGCCGCCCCTCGCTCGAGTCGGGCACGCCCTGGTCCGATCCGCTGGTCCGACCCCGGCTGGCGGTGCCCCAGGCCGGGGTGCTCGACCTCGTCGACTGCGCCGAGACCGGCCTCGGCGGGACCGCCTGCCCCGACCTCCTCGGCGGGATGCCGGCTGACGTCCCCGACCGCTACGCCCGAGCGTCGCCGGCCGCCCTGGCCCCGGCGGCCGCCCCCGTCTTCGCGGTGCACGGCACGGCCGACGCCAACGTCCCGGTGTCCCAGACGGAGCGCTACGTGCGCGCCGCCGAGGCCGCCGGCGGCGAGGTCGAGGTCCGCATCGTGGAGGGCGCCGACCACTTCGACGTCATCGATCCGGGCCACGAGTCCTGGCAGGTGGTGCTCCGTGCGCTCACGTCCGCCTTCGGTGCCTGATGGAGTCGAGCCGCAGGCGACACGACCCATGTCACGGTTCCCTGCGGCGGCGCAGCCGCCGATCCGGAGCAGGCGGACGCGACCGACCCTGGAGACTCGATGTTACCGGCAGGAACACCTGAGGGCGGCGGCGAACACCGAGCCATGGAGCTCACGCCGCCGGCCGGACCCCTCCGGTCCGCCGCCTCCCGGCGCTGGCTGCTCCGGGTCGCGATCGCCGTCGGCATGGTCGGGCTGATCGCCGCCGTCGTCACCTCCGGGGTCATCGGCCGCTTCTCCGACCCGGACGAGCTGCGCGAGACCATCGACGCCGCCGGGGTGTGGGGACCGCTGCTCTTCGTCGGGCTCATGGTGCTGCTCGTCCCGCTGAACGTCCCCGGCCTGCTCTTCGTGATCCCCGCCACCACCCTGTTCGGCACCGTCGGCGGGGTGGTCCTGTCGCTCGCCGGCGGCTTCCTGGCCAGCACCGTCGGCGTGGTCGGCGCCCGCCGCCTCGGTCGCGATGCCTTCATCGCCCGGCTCCCGCCCCGGCTGCGCCGGATGGAGGAGCGGCTGTGCGAGCGCGGGTTCTGGGCCGTGGTGGCGCTGCGCAGCGTCACCTTCCTGCTCCAGCCGGCCGACTGGCTGTGCGGGCTCACCCGCATGCCGATGCGCACCGTGCTCGCCGGCACCTTCGTCGGCCTCGTGCCACCGACGCTCGTGATCGCCCTGACGGGCGGGGGCGTGATCGACCTGGTCCTCTAGGCCGTCCCGTCCGGGAGGGTCAGCGGCCGAACATCCGCAGGAACGTGTCCTTGTCCGGCGGCTGGAACACCATGTTGAACCGCCGGACCTCCTCCATCGGGGCCGAGGGCTCCGGCGAGTAGAGGTGGCCGGGGTACAGGGTGGCGTCGTCGGGCACCTTGGCCAGCTTCTGGGTGAGCGACTCGTAGAGCAGGCCGGCGTCGCCCCCGGGCAGGTCGGTGCGCCCGCAGCCCTCGAGGAAGAGGGTGTCGCCGGCGACCAGGCGGTTGTCGACCAGGAAGCACTGGCTGCCGGGCGTGTGGCCCGGCGTGTGGATGAGCTCGATCGGGATCTCGCCGACCATGACCGTGTCACCGGAGACGTGCGTGACGAGGTCGGTGTCGCCGGCGCCGGTGACCCGCTGGACCCAGGGCTTCTCGTCCTCCTGGATGTGGATCGGCACCGGGGCGATGGCGAGCAGGTCGGCCACGCCCTGGATGGAGTGGCCCATCATGTCCCCGCCCACGTGGTCGGGGTGGTAGTGCGTGGCGAGGGCCCCGGTGAGGCGCATCCCGTCCTCGGCCAGGACGTCGACGAGGCCCTGCACGTCGTAGGCCGGGTCGATGGCGACCGCCTCGCCCGTCTCGCGGTCGCCCACCAGGTACACGAAGTTCACCATCTGGCGGGCGATGAGGTCGCCCCGGGCGAAGTCGCGCCCGGCGAGCAGCTGGCGGAAGTACAGGCGATCCTCGGACATGGCGTCGCAGCCTACGGTCGGTCAGCCCCAGAAGTTCTGGGTCACCCAGAGCTGGCCGCCGCCGTCGGTCAGGCACCCGACGGTCACGTGACTGTAGGCGCCGGACTCGATGTTGGCCCGGTGGCCGGGTGAGTTCATGAACGCCTGGAACAGCGAGCCCTGCTCGTAGCCGCGACCCACGTTCTCGCCGGCCGTGCGGTAGTCGCGGTGGCGCAGGATCTGGTCGCCGTAGCTCGGGTTGTGGCGCAGCGTCTGGCTCCCGGCCATCTCGTCGGACCAGCCCACCGCGATGTACTGGATGCCGGTGTCGAAGGCCAGGGTGCTCCGGCCGGCGTTGCGGCGCGCCGCGTTGATCTGGTCGTACATGTACTGCTCGCAGCCGGTGTTGCGGGTGCCGTGCTCGGGTCCCGACGGCGCCGGCGGGGGCTGCGTCGTGGGCGGCGGCGGGGGCGGCGGCGCAGCGGTGGTGGGCGGTGGTGGCGGCTGCGTGGTCGGCGGCGCCGTGGTGGGCGGGACGGTCGTGGTCGTCGTGGTGGTCGTGGTCGTCGTCGTGGTGCTGGTCGTGGTCGTGGAGGGGACGGTCGTGCTGCGGCCGGCGGCGGCGACGCCGTCGTCCTCGTCCTCGTCGTCTCCGGTGTCACGGCCGCGACCGCCCTCGTCGCCCTGCTCGGTGCGGTCGTCGCCCTCGGAGGCGACGTCGGCGTCGGAGCCGCCGCACGCGGCGAGGAGGAGGGCGAGCGCGAGGACGAGCGCGGCGACGCATCGCTCCGACCTCCCTCCGGTTGGCATGCGACCGTTGTCGGCACGAACCGACCCGGACCTGAGCACCTGGGATCGGCTCACGACGTCTGGAACGACCGGTACCAGGCCCGCCACGTGGCCTTGAACCCGGCGTCGAAGTCGGCGAACGCGGCCCGCAGCAGCGCGGCGGGCCAGTCCGGCGGCTCGAGCTCGGCGGGCAGGGCGGGATCGGCCAGCAGGTGGCGCACGACGGCCGCGTCGAGCCGGAAGGTGTCGGCCAGCGCCGCCGGCTCGCGCCGGTCGAGGGTCGGCTGGGCCCGCCCCATCTGTGCGAGGAGCCGCCGGGCCGTCCCCGCCCAGGTCCCGGGGTCGAAGGCGGCCACGAAGGCGGCCGGGTCGTCGGGACGGGCGTCGCGCACGGTGAGGCACTGGGCGGTCACGACGGCGCGCTCCGCCGGCGAGCGGTCCGGGTCCAGGTTGTCGGGCCGGCCCCAGCAGCCCTCCCGGACCTCGGCCAGGCGCAGCCGGCGGGCGGCGGCGCGCAGGCGGGCCCGCTCGGCGGCCGG
>JAKFET010000045.1:0-29495 GCA_036675575.1 Acidimicrobiaceae bacterium | reverse complement strand
CCAGCTCGACGCCGAGCGCCAGGCGAGCCAGATCGCGGCGGCGGTGGCCGAGGTCGAGGCCAGCGTCGCCCACCTGGACCCGTCCCTCTGCGACACGCGCACCGAGGACGCGCCGACCGGGCCGGACTTCGGCTCGACGGTGCTCGACGGCCCGGCCCCCGCCGGCGCGCTCCTGCTCTGCCTCCCCGCCGGCGACACCAGCCACAGCGCGGTCACGTTCGACCTCGCCGCCCCCAACGTGGCGGTCGCGCTCGCCCAGGCGCGCGACACGGCGAGCACCGTGCTGGCGGCGCCGACGCCGGGCGTCCCGCCGCTGGTCGCCTCCCCGATCTACCGCGTCGAGGACCGGCTCTCGACCGTGCCGTCGCAGCAGCGCACGCAGGCCCGCCGCACCCAGCTCGCCGGCCACGCCGTGGCGGTCCTCGACGTCGCAGCCCTGCTGGACGACGCCCGCGACTGGCGGATCGAGGACGGCGGCGTCGTCCTGGCCGGCACCGACCCCGACGCCGGTGCGGGGGAGCGCACCAGCGCCGACCTCACGGTGCTCGACCGGCGGTGGACCATCTCGGCCCCGGTGCCGTCGCTCGGCCTGTGGCTGCCCGTCGCCACCGCGGTCACGGCGCTCGGCCTCATCGGCGCGACCCTCCTCGGTCTGGCCGATCGCGCACGCCGACGGGCGACGCAGGCCGACAGCCGATCCGTGCACGAGGCCGAGCGGCGGGCGGGAGCAATCCGCACGCTGACCGGGATCGTGCAGGAGAGCCAGGACCTGGACGAGATCCTGCCGGGCCTGGCGGTGCAGCTGAGCGACGAGCTCGGGTTGGCCGGCCTCGCCCTGGCGGTGACGACCGCGAGCGGTGAAGAGCGGGCCATCTTCGCCCACGGTGCCCGCCCCGACCCCGCGTCCCAGCCGACCGTGCGCCGGCTCGAGGCGCTCGCCCCGGGCGACACGCTCGCCATCGGGCTCCACCGTGCCGGGCGGTCGATCGCCGTCCTGCGCGCCGTGGCCGGCCAGCCCCTCGACCACCGCGGCATCGAGCTGCTCGAGGTCGCCGGCGAGCTCATCACGTCGACCATCGTCGCCGGGCGCAGCATCGAGCAGCAGCAGGAGGCCGTCGCCCGCCTCGAGTCGCTCGACGAGCTGAAGACCACCTTCCTCGGCGTCGCATCGCACGAGCTGCGCACGCCGGCCACCGCCATCTCCGGCCTGGCGTCGCTGCTGGCCAGCCGGTGGGACGACCTGCCCGAGGCCGATCGTCGCTCGTTCGCGACCCGCATCGCCACGAACGCGGACGCGCTCAACGCGCTCGTGCAGGACCTGCTCGACTTCGCCCGGCTCGAGCGCGGCGACCTCCGCCTGGCGCTCGCGCGGGTGGACCTGGGTGCCACCGTCGAGGGGGTGCTGGCCCGGCTCGACAGCGTGTGGGGCTCGCACGCCGTGCTCCGCCACATCACCCCCGGGGTCGAGGTGCTGGGCGACGTGAACGCCCTCGAGCGCGTGGTGACCAACCTCGTCTCGAACGCGGTGAAGTTCTCCCCGGCGGGAGCCGACGTGACGGTGACGGTCGACGAGATCGACGGGCAGGCGCGGCTCTTCGTGGACGACGCCGGCCCCGGGGTCCCGCCGGAGGAGCGGGACAAGATCTTCGTGCGCTTCTTCCGAGGCGCCGGGGACGCAGTCGTGCGCACGCGTGGCGTCGGCATCGGGCTGTCCGTGGTGCACGACTTCGTGCTCCAGATGGGCGGCGCCGTTCGCGTCGAGGAGAGCCCTGCGGGCGGTGCCCGCTTCGCGGTCGAGATGGATGCGCTCGACCGCTCGACCATCGAGGAGCGAGATGCTGCGACGACGTGAGCGCGTGCTGCCGGCGGTGGCCTTCCTGGTGCTGGTGTCGCTCGGGGTGCTGATCCTCGTGCTGCTCACCAATGCGGCCGACAACGGTCGCCGGGCGCTGGAGGAGGCCGTGCTGTCCGAGGTGGAGGCCAACGCCCGGAGCCAGGGTGCCGCGGTCTCGAGCCAGCTGGTCACCTTCGCCTCGCTGCTCGCCAACCTCCGCACGGAGGCGGAGTTCGACCTCGAGGTCGGGAGCCAGGCCGACCTGGTCGCGCTCGAGGACCTGATCGACCTCGTGGAGCTGGCGCCCGAGTTCCGCACCGGCTTCTTCCTCACCGACGCCGAGGGCACGGTGACCCAGGGCTACCGGGTCCTCGAGGGCGAGCTCGGCGAACCGCTCGAGCGTCCCCTCGCCGCCGAGCTCCTCGAGCGCTTCGCGAGCCCGGCCGGTGCCGAGCTCCCGGGCGGCCCGCTCCCGATGGGACCGGGGATCACGACGGACCTGCCCAACACCGCGGTCATGATCGCCATCCGCGAGCCCAGCACGGATGCGCTGCTCGGCACCTTCGTGATCGAGAACGAGGTCGGGGTCGACAGCTCGTTCAACACCGAGGTGCGCGAGCTCGGCCGGGGGGAGACCGGCGAGGTGGTCGTGTTCGACCGGGGCGGCGCGGTCATCGCAGCGACCAACCCGTCGCTCGTGGCGCAGCAGATCCCGGACCGGTCGCTGGTCGACGCGCCGCCCGGCGTCCAGCGCAGAGACGGCCAGGTGCGAGCCATCGCCGACGTGGAGGTCGCCGGCTGGCGGATCGCGTTCACCCAGGACGCCGACGAGTTCGACGAGGCGCTCGCCGCGCCGCTGCAGCGGATCGGCTTGATCATCGTCGCCGTGTTCCTGGCTGCCGGCATCGTCACGTTCCTGGCGCTGGCCCGCCGGCTGCAGGCCGCGCACGAGGAGCAGGAGCGGCTGCGGCGCCTGAGCGAGAGCCAGGAGGAGTTCATCAGCATCGTGTCCCACGAGCTGCGCACCCCGGTCGCCGGCGTGCTCGGCTTCCTGCAGACGACGATGGACCACTGGGGCGCGATGACCGACACCGAGCGGTTCAACGCCCTGCGGCGCTCGGCGAGCAACGCCAGACGGCTCCAGGGCCTGACCCGCGACGTCCTCGACTCCCAGGCCGTGGAGTCCGGGCGCATGTCCTACGCCATGGGTGACGCCGATCTGGTCGAGGAGGTGCACGTGGCCGTCGAGGCCGCGTCGGCGCTGTACCCCCAGCTCGACCTCGCCGCCGAGGTGGAGGTGGCCCGGGCGCCCGTCGTCGTCGACGTCGACCGCATCCAGCAGGTGCTGACCAACCTGCTCGACAACGCCGCCAAGTCGTCGCCCCCCAACGGCACCGTCACGGTCCGGCTGTGGCAGGACGAGGCGCGGGTGCACGTGTCGGTCACGGACCAGGGTCCCGGCCTCTCCGCCGACCTGCGCGATCGCGTCTTCGACAAGTTCGTCCGGGGGCGCGATGCGAACGTGAGCGGCACGGGGCTCGGCCTCTACATCTCGCGGCAGATCCTCGACGCCCACGGCGGCGACATCGACGTCGAGTCGGGCGAGGGCGGCGGCGCCACGTTCCGCTTCTCGCTGCCCGTCGCCGCCTCCACGGCGTCCCGCTAGTTTCGCCGGCGTGTTCATCGAGATCGTCGCCGACGTCACGGACGAGCTGGTCGACGCCTTCGCCCGGCTGATCCCGCAGCTGTCCCGTTCGAGCCCGCCGCCAGGCATCGACGAGCTGGTCGACATCGTCGCCTCCCCGGCCACCGACCTGTTCCTCGCCACCGACGACGACGGCACCATCCTCGGGACGGCCACCCTCGTGACGTTCCGCATCCCGACCGGTCGACGAGCCTGGATCGAGGACGTCGTCGTCGACGACGCCGCCCGGGGCCTCGGCGTCGGCGGTGCGCTGACCCAGGCCATGGTCGACCGGGCCCAGGAGCTGGGCTGCTCCACCGTCGACCTGACCTCCCGGCCCTCGCGCGAGGCCGCCAACCGGCTCTACCAGCGCGAGGGCTTCGAGCTCCGCGACACCAACGTCTACCGCCGCACGCTCGACGCCTGAACAGGCTCAGTCGACGCCGGGTGTGGGGATGACGAGGAGGGGCAGGCCCTCGGGCTCGAGGCCGAGGGTGATGATCTGCTTCGAGTACCCGATGAAGGTGCCGATGGCGTAGGTGAGCTCGACGATCTGGGCGTCGTCGAAGTGCTCCCGGAGCGCGGCCAGGGTGGTGTCCCGGCCGGCGCCGGTGCCGCCGCCGAGGACGACGTCGGCCCAGGCCAGCGCCGCCTTCACGGGGGCGGGCAGGTCGCTGTTGCGGTGATCGGCGATCTGGTCGATCAGGTCTTCGCTGAGACCGGCCTCACGGGCCGAGTCGAACCGGACCTGCCGTCAGAGGCCGCAGTCGCTCACCCCGGCGTTGCGCAGCCGCATGGCCTCCTTGACCTCCATGCCGACCGTGCCGCGCCCGAGGAGGGTGGCGTACATGGCGTCGAAGGCCGACCGGACCGCCGGGGCGTGCAGCAGCACCGAGCCGATGTGGGCCGGGGCGCCGTCGATGGCCGAGGGGAGTCGGGGAGTGGTCGACACGGGGTTCTCCGATCGTGGTGCGGCGCTGCGCGCCGCCGCTGGCTCAGGGGGCGACGACGCCCAGGGCGTTGTCGAGGCGGTGCTGGTTGTCCCAGACGCCGAGGGCGGTGGTGAGGACGACGACGCCCTCGGGTCCGAGCGCCGAGTGGAGGGCGGACACGTGGTCGTCGGTGATGCCGTGGTGGTCGACCACGAACTGCTCGGTGAAGGCCAGCGCCGTGCGGTGGGCGTCGGTGAAGGCGGGGTCCGTCGGCCAGGCGGGGAGGCGGTCGACCAGGTGGTCGTCGAGACCGGCCGCGAGCGCCTCCGGCGAGCGCTCGGCGAGCGCCGCGGCGGCACCCATCAGCTTGGCCATGCGGAGCCGGCAGAGCTCGAGCAGCACCGGATCGGCGTGCTCCCAGATGGCGTCGAGCAGGCGGGCGTGCTCGGTGGCGAGGTCGGGACGCAGGGCGAGCACCGCAGCCCGGCTGGCGCCCCGGAACGGTTCCCCCTGGTCGGCCGGCACCCGTCGGAACGTAGCGCGCCCGTCCGGCCTCGGGTCCGCTCGGCCCTCGGGTAGACACGGCGCTGTGCTCCTGCCCGCCCGCGACGAAGGCCACCGGTCCTGAGCGACCAGTCGCGCGGGCTGCTCCGCACGGACCGCAGCTACGCCCTGGCCGACCCGCCCGAGGTGGTGTGGCGCGCGCTCGAGTCGGTGGGGGAGTACCAGCGCTGGTGGCCGTGGCTGCGCCACTTCGACGCCCGCGCACTGGCGGGCGGTGAGCGGTGGGTGGCGCGCATCCGGGTCCCGCTGCCGTGGGCGCTGCGCTTCGAGCTCGACCTCCGACACGTGTCGGCGCCGGAGCACGTCGAGGCGTCCCTGTCCGGCGACATCGAGGGCACCGCGTCGATCACGGTCGCCGGTGACGGCGCCGGCTCGACCATCCGCCTGCAGTCCGCGCTGGCGCCCCGCCACCGGCTGCTGCGCGCCGTGAACCGCTGGGCGCCGTCGGTGTCCCGGTTCGTGCACGATCGCGTCGTCGACGACGCCTTCCGGCAGTTCGCCGAGCGCCCTGCCGGGGGCGACGGGGGAGCGGCCCGGTAGGGTTCGCCGCGAGAAGGGGAGTATCCCTGGTGCCAGGCACCATCGCTGTCTCGTCACCACGGCTCCGGCCCGGGACTGCGGCCCACGACGGGCGGGAGAGACCTTCGGAGCACGACCCGTCGTCGAATTCCGAGGTGCCACCCCGTTGTCCAGCTCCGTCGTCCCCACCACGCCCCGGACCGCCCCCGGCTTCCACGACCGCCCGGTCGAGGACGTGCTGGAGTCCCTCGGGGTCGATCCCGTCCCCGGGCTCGACAGCGCGGACGTCGAGCGCCGGCGCGCTGCCCACGGGACGAACGAGCTGGAGGAGGCCCCCCGGGACCCGTCCTGGAAGCGGCTGGTCCGCCAGTTCAAGGACCTGCTGATCCTGATCCTGGTGGCGGCCGCCGTCGTCAGCTTCCTGGTCTCCGGCGAGCTGAAGACGCCCATCGTCGTCCTGGTCGTGGTGCTGCTCAACGCGGTCATCGGGTTCGTCCAGGAGAACCGGGCCGAGGCCTCCCTCGACGCGCTCCGCAGGATGCTGGTGCTCGAGGTCCGGGTGCGGCGCGACGGCACCATGCGCACGGTCCCGGCAGCCGAGCTGGTGCCCGGCGACGTGGTGGCGGTCGAGGCCGGCGATCGGATCCCGGCCGACGGGCGGGTCATCGAAGCCGTCCAGCTCGAGGTCGAGGAGGCCGCCCTCACGGGTGAGAGCCTTCCGGTGGCGAAGTCGCCCGATCCGGTGGCCGGGGCGGAGCTGCCGGTGGCGGACCGCACGTCGATGGTGCACATGCAGACCACCGTCACGCGCGGTCGCGGCGAGCTCGTCGTGACGACCACGGGCATGGGCACCGAGATCGGTCGCATCGCCGGGCTGCTCCGCGAGGCGGCGCCGGAGAAGACGCCGCTGCAGCACCAGCTCGACCAGCTGGCCCACAGCCTCGCCAAGCTCGCCGGCGTCATCGTCGCGCTGGTGTTCGCCATCGGCCTGGTCCGGGGCGAGGACATCTCCGACCTGCTGCTCACGGCGGTGGCGCTCGCCGTCGCCTCCATCCCCGAGGGGCTCCCCGCCGTCACCGCCGTGACGCTCGCCATCGGCGTGTCGAAGATGGCCAAGGAGCACGCCATCGTGAAGCGGCTCGCCAGCGTGGAGACGCTGGGATCGACGACGGTCATCTGCAGCGACAAGACCGGCACGCTCACGCTGAACCAGATGACCGCCGAGGAGCTGGTCGTGGCCGGCCGCCGGCTGGCGGTGAGCGGCGACGGGTACGCGCCGACGGGTGCCATCGCCGGCGCCGACGACCTGCCCGTCGACCTCGCCGACGTGCTGGTGCCGATGGCGCTGTGCAGCGACGCCACCGTGCGACACGACCCCGACGACGACATCTGGCGGCTGGTGGGCGACCCCACCGAGGGCGCCCTCGTGGTCCTGGCCGAGAAGGGCGGCGTCGACCCGGCCACCTGGCGGACCGAGCACCCGCGCATGGGCGAGGTGCCCTTCGACTCGGCCCACAAGCTGATGGCCACGGTGCACCGGGCCGAGGACGGCGGCCTGCGGATGTACGCCAAGGGTGCGCCCGACGCCATCCTCGACCGGTCGAAGTCCGTGCTCGGCTACGACGGCGACCTGGTGCCGGTCGCCCGGCTGCGGGGCGAGCTCGAGGCGCACAACATCCGGCTGGCGGCCGCCGGCATGCGGGTGCTGGCCGTCGCCCGCCGCGACCTCAGCGAGGAGCAGTGGCACGACGACGACGACCTCGACGCCGTCAGCGACCTGACGCTGCTCGCGCTGATCGGCATCGTCGACCCGCCCCGTGAGGAGGCGCGCAACGCCATCGACGAGGCCGAGGGCGCCGGGATCGCCGTGAAGATGATCACCGGGGACCACGCCACCACCGCGAAGGCGATCGGCGAGGCGCTCAACCTCGGCGAGCCGGGCCAGGCGGTCGTCGCCGTCACGGGGCAGGACCTGGACGCGATGAGCGACGAGGAGCTGCAGGAGCGGATCGACGGCATCAGCGTCTTCGCCCGGGTCTCGCCCGAGCACAAGCTGCGCCTGGTCTCGGCCCTGCAGGAGCGGGGCCACGTCGTCGCCATGACCGGTGACGGGGTCAACGACGCGCCGGCGCTGCGCCGGGCCGACATGGGCATCGCCATGGGCATCACCGGCACCGAGGTGACGAAGGAGGCGGCCACGATGGTGCTGGCCGACGACAACTTCGCGACCATCGTCGAGGCCGTCCGCCGGGGCCGCACGATCTACGACAACATCGTCAAGTTCGTGCGCTTCCAGCTGAGCACCACGCTCGGCTTCGCCACGATCTTCCTCGCCGCCTCGATCCTCGGCATCGCCAGCGGCAAGCCCTTCACCGCCATCGCGATCCTGTGGGTGAACATCATCATGGACGGCCCGCCGGCCATGGCCCTCGGCCTCGACCCGGTCGACGAGCGGGTCATGGACCGCACTCCCCGGCCACGCGACGAGCGCATCCTGACCCGGCCCCGGTGGGCGGCCATCGGCCAGGCCGCCATCGTCATGGCCGCCGGCACGCTCGCCGTGCTGGCCTGGGCGCCGGGTGCGGCACCGGAGGCGGGCACGGCCACGGTCGCCGGCACCATGGCCTTCAACACCTTCGTGCTGTACCAGTTCTTCAACATCCTGAACGTGCGCAGCGATCAGCAGACCGTGTTCCGTCGGGCCACGTTCGCGAACAGCAAGCTCTGGATCGCGCTGGCGGCCGTGCTCGTGCTGCAGGTCGGCGTCACGCACGTCGGTCCCATGCAGGACCTGTTCGACACGACCTCCATCTCGATGGCGCAGTGGTTGGTCTGCATCGGTGTGGCCTCCACGGTCCTCGTGACCGAGGAGGTCCGCAAGGCGATCCGGCGCTCCCGCACCGGCGAGCCGGCCGCCTGAGCGCCTCGGGGGCGGCCGTCAGGCCCGGCCGCCCCAGCTCGCCCAGTAGGCCGGGTCCTCGACCCCCGCCGCGTCGGCCAGCACCTCGAGCGGGCGGAACGTGTCGACCATGACCGCGACCTCGCTCGTCCCGTCGGCGGCGTCGGCCTTGTCCGACGATCCGGGCTGCGGTCCGTGGACGAACCCTGCCGGGTGCAGCGAGATCGAGCCCCGCCCGATCCCGGAGCCCGATCGGCTCATGAAGTCGCCCTCGGCGTAGAACAGGACCTCGTCGCTGTCGACGTTGTGGTGGTGGTAGGGCACCCGCACGGCGTCGGGGTCGAAGTCGTAGGGACGGGGCACGAAGGAGCAGACGACCGCGCCCGGCAGCGCCCACGTCTGGTGCACGGGCGGTGGCTGGTGGATGCGTCCGACGATCGGCTCGAAGTCGTGGATGCTCAGCGCGTGCGGGTACAGCCAGCCGTCCCACCCCAGCACGTCGAAGGGGTGGGTGGCGTGGCGGTACCGCAGCCACCCGCTGCGGGTGCGGACGAGGACGGGGACGTCGTCGCCCTGGTGCACGAGCGGCTCGGACGGCGCTCGCAGGTCGCGCTCGGAGAACGGCGACCCTTCGAGCAGCTGGCCGTGGGCGGACAGGTGCTTGTCCGGGATGCGGACGTGGCCGGTGGACTCGATCACGAGGGCAGCAGCGCCGTCGGGTCCGGGAGTCCACCGGTGGGTGATGCCCGCCGGGACCACGACGTAGTCGCCGGCCGCGACCTCGAGCGCTCCCTGGACCGTCTCGAGCGTGGCGGTGCCGTCGTGCAGGTACGTGAGCTCGTCGCCCTGCACGGACCGGTAGAGCGGAGACGGCTCGGTGCCGCTGGCGAAGCCGATGGCGACGTCGACGTTGGCCAGCAGGCGGTGCCGTCCGGTGACGAGGTCGTCCGACGGTGGGAGGCGGTCGGCGCGGAAGTGCCTCGGTCCCAGCCCGCCGCCTGGGGCCGGGTCGGGGACGGCCACCGGTTCGACACCGAGGATCGCCGACGGCGAGCAGCGGTGGTAGAGCAGCGCCGACTCCCGGGAGAACCCCTCCGTGCCGACCAGCTCCTCGAACAGACGCTGGCGGTCGGGACCGAACGCCCGCGTGTGGCGCTTGCGGGGGACGTCGCCCACGGATCGGTAGTGCGGCATCAGCGGACCTCCTGTGCGGGTGCGATCGTGCCGGTGACCTCGGCCAGCTCGCCGGCGGAGGCACCGCGGCCCCAGCGACCGGTGAGCGTGACGGTGTCGCCGTCCTCGAGCCAGCACCGGGTGCTGCCGTCGTCGAGGGTGACCCGCGACGCCCCGTTGCGCCCGGCCTCGATCAGCGAGCCCGCCTCGCCCGGACCGGGTCCCGAGATCGTCCCCGACGCGAACAGGTCGCCGGCGCGCAGGCCGGCGCCGTTGGCGGTGAGGTGGGCGAGCTGCTGGGCGAAGGTCCACCAGAGGTGGCAGGTGTTGGTGCGTCCGAGCTCGGTGCCGTCCAGCGACCAGGCGACCTCGATGTCGAGGCCCCAGGGCTGGTCCGCCCGCAGGGAGGCGTCGGGTGCCGGGTCCTGGACCGGCGGCGACACCCGCGCGACGGCGGACAGCGGGGTGACCCACCCGGCCACCGACGTGGCGAAGCTCTTGCCGGCGAAGGGGCCGAGGGGCCGGTACTCGAAGGCCTGGATGTCGCGGGCCGACCAGTCGTTCACCAGGGCGACGCCGAACACGTGGTCGTCGGCGTCGTCGGGAGCGACGACCTCGCCCATGGGCACGCCCGTGCCGACCAGGAAGCCGAGCTCCAGCTCGAGGTCGAGGCGGGCGGACGGGCGCCGATCGCCGGGCCCGACCAGGCCGACCGGGCGGCGGATCGGGGTGCCCGACACGACGATGGAGCCGGCACGGCCGTGGTACCCGATGGGCAGGTGGCGCCACGCGTCGGGGAGCGCCGGCTCGCCTGGGCGCAGGATGCGGCCGAGGTTCGTGGCGTGGTGCTCGGACGCGTAGAAGTCGACGTAGTCGCCGGGCACCACGGGCAGCCGCACGTCGAGGTCCTGCACCGGCACGGTCCGCGGACCGGACGCCAGGTGCTCGTCCACCGCACCGTGCACGTCCTCCCAGCCCCTGCGACCGAGGGCGAGCAGCGGGTGCAGGTCGGCGGCCTCGGCCACGTGCGCCGGGACGCCGCGGACGCCACGCAGGTCGACGGCCTCGTCCCCCAGGCGTGCCGCCAGGTGCGCGGCGCCGCCGGCGGGGTCGCTGACGATGCCGTAGGCGTGGCGCACGGCGGCCTCAGAGGTTGCCGCGACGGGCCTGGTCCCGCTCGATGGCCTCGAACAGGGCCTTGAAGTTGCCCTCACCGAACCCCTTGGCCCCGCGGCGCTCGATGATCTCGAAGAACACCGTGGGCCGGTCGGTGACGGTCTCGGTGAAGATCTGCAGCAGGTAGCCCTCGTGGTCGCGGTCAGCGAGGATCGACAGGCGCCGCAGCTCGTCCCATGGCAGGTCGAAGCCCTCGAGCCGCTGCCTCGCCTCGGCGTAGTAGGTGTCGGGCACCTCCATGAACCGCACGCCCCGCTGGCGCAGCGCATCGACCGTGGCGACGATGTCGTCGGTGCGCATCGCGACGTGCTGCACGCCCGGGCCGCCGTAGCACTCGACGTACTCCTGGATCTGGCTCTTCTTCAGGCCGTCGGCCGGCTCGTTGATGGGCATGACGATCTTCGAGCCGTCCCACACGACCGTGGACATGAGCGCCGAGTACTCGGTGGAGATCTGGTCGTCGGCGAAGTGGACGAGCTGCTCGAAGCCGAGCACCCGGGCGTAGAAGTCGACCCACTCGTCGAGGCGGCCCTGCTCGACGTTGCCGACCACGTGGTCGATGGCCTGCAGCCCGACCTGCGGGCCGACGGGAGCCGGCGGCAGGCGCTCGTCGTGGAAGCCGGGCTCCAGGCGGTGGGCCTGCTCGCCGGCGTAGCGCTGCCGGTCGACGAAGGTGTGCACGGTCTCGCCGTAGGTGGCGATCTGGGCCAGGCGCAGGGTGCCCAGGTCGTCGGTCTCCTCCCACGGCTCGCGCACGGGCACGGCCCCTCGCTGCACGGCGGCGGCGAAGGCCGCGTGCACGTCGTCGACCACCCACGCCAGGTCGTGGACGCCGTCGCCGTGGCGTCGCACGTGGGCGGCGATGGGGGAGTCGGCGTGCAGCGCTCCGGTGACGACGAAGCGGACGTCGCCCTGCTCCAGCACGTAGCTGGCGCGGTCGGCGACGCCCGACTCCGGTCCGGCGTACCCCGTGCACTCGAAGCCGAACGCGGACATGAGGAACCCGGCGGTGCTGCGGGCGTTGCCGACCCACCACTCGATGCAGTCCCAGCCCTGCAGGTGCGCCGCGGGTGCGGTGCCGGCGGTGCGCTCGACCGTGGTCATGCGTGCTCCCTCTCGTAGGTGTCGTCGTCGTAGGAGTCGAAGAACTCGCCGAGCTGGTCGAGCATCGCGTCGGTGCTCGGGGCGGCGAACAGCACCGGCTGGTAGTGGGTGATGTCGTAGGCGGTCGTGCCCATCGCGTGGATGTCCCACGGCCGGACGTCGGCCTCGCGGAACACCTGGATCTCGCCGAAGGACGACAGCAGGCCCGCGCCGTAGGCCCGCACCTCCCCCTCCTCGTGGACCACGCCGAACTCGAGGGTGAACCAGAACACCCGGCTGAAGAAGTCGAGGGCATCGTCGGACGTCGCCCGCAGCGAGGCATGCCCGGCGGACTCGTAGAGGTCGGCGAGGCGGGGCGACGCGAGCATCGTGGCGTGCCCGATGATCTCGTGCACGATGTCGGGCTCGGGTGTGTAGAAGGGCACCGAGTGGTGGCGGATGTACTGCGTCGACAGGAACGTCCGGTCGGCGAGGGAGCCGTAGAACTCCCGGGTCGGCACGAGGCCGGGGACGGGGCGGATGCGGAACCCCGACAGGGCGCGGGTGCGGGCGTCGACCTCGTGGAGCTGGGGGACGCGATCGGTCGGCAGGGCCAGTCGCTCGCTGCCGTCGCGCACCTCGGCGCAGGCGAAGCGCTGGTGCAGCTCGGCCAGCTCGGCCGACACGGTGGCCCAGACGTGGTCCTCCTCGGCGGTGTAGTGGACCTCGGGGATGGGCTCGCCAGGGTGGTACCGACGCCCGACCTCGGCGATCCGGGCGCGCCGGGCGAGGTACGCCTCGTCGCTGACGCCGGGGTGGTCTGCCGGCAGCTCGGTGATGAGCTCGGCCATGGGTCCATGGTGACGGACTTCACACCGTTTGCCAACCACTTCCGTCGGGTCATCCGGGGGATGTGTCCGCAGAACGCGCAGCGAAGACGGCAGGACGGCGCAGATCGCCCGATCAGGCTGCTGGCTCGGGCGGCGGCTCCTCGAGCCAGCGGAACACGAGCCGTCCCGTGACCTCGGCGGCCACGATGGCGACGACCAGGACGCCGATCCACAGCGCCACGACCGGGAAGCCTCGGTCGGCGATGGAGGCGTGCTCGTCCGCGAACCCCCACAGCACGACGAGCGGCAGCAGGGTCGCCGCGAGGGTGAGGACGGCGAGCGAGTCGACGGCTGCGATCCAGAGGTCGGTGCGGCGGAGGGCGACGTGCTCCTCGAACCACAGCCGCTTCGCCGCGATGACGGCATGGACGGCGCCGAGCAGCACGCTCGCGATCATGAGATCGAGGTCGGTGAGGTCGCCGAGGCCTCCGCGGTCGGCCGCGGCGTTGAACGCGACGGAGGGAGCGACGATCACGACGAAGTCGACCAACCCGTAGACGGGTGGCGCGAGCGCATCGAACCGGCGGCTCACCGACCCTCCCGGGCCCGCAGCTCGAAGCGGTCCACGACGCCGCCGTCCGCCCGGATGCACCGTCCCGTCAGGCGGTCGCCGTCGACGTCGACCAGGAGGAACTGCAGCACCCGTGCCGCCGCGGCCGTGAAGTCGCTGCGCCCGACGGCCGTCGTCTTGCAGCCGCCGCCGCTCACGATGTGGGTGATGCCGTGCTGGGGGTGGGTGCGCTCGTAGTGGTGGTCGTGGCCGGCCAGCACGAGGTCCACGTGGTGCCGGCGCAGGATCGGCTCCAGCCGCTCCCGCGCCCGGACCGTCGAGCCGTGCCGTCCCGAGGAGTACAGGGGATGGTGGAGCGCGACGATCCGCCACTGGTTCGTGGCGGAGGCGAGGGCGTCGTCGAGCCACTCCCACTGCAGGTCGGAGCCGGCGCCGAAGGCGCTGGGCGCGCTCGAGTCGAGGTAGAAGAAGTCGACCGGCCCGTGTGCGCTCGCGTAGTAGGCGCTCGGCGTGCCGAGCAGCGACAGCTCGGCATCGATCTCCTCGACCCCGTCGTCCGTGTGGCGGTAGCCCTCGTCGTGGTTCCCGATGGCCAGCTCGAACGACACGCCGGCGTCGAGCAGGGGCGCCATCGGTCGGCGGAAGACGTCGTCGTAGCGGTCGGTGAAGCTGCCGTAGTAGCAGATGTCGCCGAGCAGCGCGACCAGGCCGAACGGCGCCCTGGTGTAGGTGTCGGCCAGCTGGCGGGCCACGGCCATGGCCTGGCGGCCACCGCTCCCGTTGTCGCCGATCGCCGCGAACCGCAACCGGTCGGGCGACCGGTCCCACGCCTCGACGTCCAACCGGATGTCGGGCGCAGCGCCGGGGACGAGGTCCTCCCGGGTCATCTGCGGCCAGACGTGCCGGGTGAGGACCGCGCCCGATGCCGCTGCGCTCAGCACCCCGCCGGTGGCCGCCAGGAACTGGCGGCGGCTCACGTCGCGCACGTCGGTCGCCCCCTCAGCGTCGGCGCCGACCGCTCACCGGGTGGCCTTGCCGGCGTCCTTCCAGGCCTTGATCCCGCCGTCCATGTGCGCCACGTCCTCGTAGCCCATGTCCTTGAGCGTCTGCGCCGCCAGCGCGGACCTGCCTCCGCTCGCGCGGTGCAGGATGATGCGCTTCGACGGGTCGAGCGGCGCCTGGTGGTACGGGCTCGTGGGATCGGCCCGGAACTCCAGCATCCCCCTCGGGACGTGGACGGAGCCGGGGATGGCGCCGTCGGCCTCGAGCTCGGGTGCGTCCCGGATGTCGACCAGCACGGCGTCGCCGCTCTGGACCTCGCGCTCGACGGCGTCGGGGTCGACGTTCTCGACGTTCGCCTTCGCCTCGGCGACCATGTCGGCAGCTGCCTTCTTCATGTGCCCTCCTGGGTATCGGTGCGGTTCGACTATCCCCCTCGACGGAGGCACTGACAAGCGGTGCGGTGGCTCAGGCCCAGCCGAGGGGGGCGACGGTGTCCACCCCGAGCAGGTCCTCGAGATGGGTGAGGACGCGCAGGGTGACGACGTCGCCGAATCGGGGACCCACGACCTGGAGGCCGATGGGCATGCCGTCGGACGTGTGCCCCACGCACACGGTGCCGGCGGGGCTCCCCGTGAGGTTGAACGGGTACGTGTAGGAGACCCACGAGGTGGAGGCCTCGCCGTCGATCGTGCCCTGCTGGCCGACCCTCCCCGTCTGGCCGGCCACCGTCGGACAGAGGAGGACGGCCCCCTGGTGCAGCACCTCGACCAGGCGGTGGTTCAGCCGGTGGCCGGCGTCGATGGTCTGGAGGACGTCGACGCCGCTGGCGCCGCCCACGAGGTCGAACATGGTGCGCAGCCCGGGGGTGATGCGCTCCCAGTCGGGGGTGTCGCGCCGGTCGCGGACGGTGCGCAGGATGGCGGAGTAGGCGACGGCGGCCCAGGCGTAGACCGGGTCCTCGTCGAAGACGTCGTCGACCTGCACGACCTCGGTCCCCTCGCCGGCGAGGCGGTCGACAGCGGCCCGGCAGGCGGCGGCGACCTCGGCGTCCACCGAGCCGTAGCCCAGGTTCGGCGACCACACGACCTGGCGGGGCGGGAGGACGTCGTCGACCTGGGAGCGCCACGACGGCCCGTGGTGGGGCGGGAGCGTGTGCATGTCGGTGGGGTCGAAGCCGACGACGGCGTCGAGTGCGAGGGCGACGTCGCGCGCCGTGCGCGCCATGGGCCCCTTGCACGACAGGTGCATCCAGCGGGGCGGGGTGGGCCCGCCGAGCGGCACGCGCCCGAGCGAGGTCTTGAGCCCGGTGAGGCCGTGGACCGCGCTCGGGATGCGGATGGACCCGCCACCGTCGGAGCCGGTGCCGAGCGGGACCATGCCGGCGGCGATGGCCGCAGCGGTGCCCCCCGACGAGCCCCCGGCGCTGCGCTCGGTGTTCCACGGGTTGACCGTCGACGGGAAGACCTCGTTCGAGGTGTCGGCCTGCCAGCCGAACTCGGGGGTGTTGGTCTTGCCGATCACCACGCAGCCCGCGGCTCGCAGGCGGGCGACGTGCTCGGAGTCCTGCTGCGCACGCGCGCCGTCGGCGTGCAGCGCCGAGCCCTGGGACGTGACGAAGCCGGCGGCGTCCTCCACGTCCTTCACCGCCAGGGGCACGCCGGCGAGCGGGCCGACCTCCTCGCCGGCCGCGACGCGTCGGTCGATCTCGGCGGCCGCGGCGAGCGCGCCCTCGGCATCGACCGACACGAACGCGTGCACCGTGCCGTCGAGCGCGTCGATGGCCGCCAGCGCCCGCTCGACCTGCTCGCGGGCACCCACCTGGCGGCTGGCGACCTCGGCCACCACCTGCTCGACGGTCGTGCCCCGGAACCCTGCTTCGGCCATGGTCGGACCGTAGTGCCGGCCCGGCGGGCGTGCGCTCGGTGGTGGTCCGGCGCCGGTGGCAGGCTCGCCCGATGGCCGAGTGGATCATCCGACCGCGGACCCCCGCCGACGACGACCGCATCCGGGCGGTCAACGCCGCGAACGTGCCCGAGGTCGGTCCCCTCGACGAGGAGCGCCTGGCGCTGTTCGCCGGCGGCGCACCCCACTTCGACGTCGTCGAGGTCGACGGCGTCATTGAAGGGTTGTTCGTCGGGCTCGGAGAGGGCCTGGCCTACGCCAGCCCCAACTACCGCTGGTTCCTCGACCGGCACGAGCGCTTCGCCTACGTCGACCGCATCGCGCTCGAACCGGTGGCGCGGGGGATCGGCGTCGCCGACGAGCTCTACGCCCGCTTCGAGTCCTGGGCTCGCGAGACGGGTCGGCCGGTCGTGTGCGCCGAGGTCAACGTGGAGCCTCCGAACCCGCGGTCGATGCGGTTCCACGAACGCCGGGGCTTCGTCGCCGTCGGCGAGCTCGCGCCCTACGGCACCGACGAGCGCGTGGCGATGGTGGAGCTGCGGGTGCCGTCGGGCACCTGACTGGGGGAATGCCCCGGCGACCCGTGAGAATGGGTCGATGGAGCACGTCGACATCGCCGTGATCGGCGGCGGACCCGCCGGCGCAGCGACCGCCATCCGGGCCGCCCGGGCCGGCGCGAAGGTCGTCGTGTTCGAGAAGGGACCGCACGGCCGGGACAAGGTCTGCGGCGACGGCCTGACGCCACGCGCGGTCGGCGCCCTGCAGGAGCTGGAGATCCCGTACGGGGACGAGGCCCACCGCATCGACGGGCTCCGGATGATCGCCGGACGCCAGCGCCGCCAGCTGCCCTGGCCCGCGACGGGGCGCTTCCCGTCCCACGGCGCGGTCTGGCCCCGCAAGCGGCTGGACGCCCACCTGGTCGACGCCGCCGAGAAGGCCGGCGCCGAGCTCGTCTACGAGACCGAGGCCCTGCCGATCGTCGACGGCGGCGTGGTCCGCGGCGTCACCGCCGGCGGGCGCACGGTGCACGCCGACCTCACCGTCGTCGCCGCCGGTGCGCAGGGCAAGGCGGCCCGGATGCTCGGCGCCGAGCGCGATCCCGACGAGCCCTTCGGCCTCGCCATCCGGGCCTACGTCGAGTCGCCCCGCCACGACGACCGCCACCTCGAGGCCTGCCTGACCCTCCGGGACCGCAGCGGCACCGCCGTGCCCGGCTACGGCTGGATGTTCCCGTGCGGCGACGGCACCGTGAACATCGGCGTGGGTGCGCTGAGCACCATGCGGCGCTTCGGCGACCTGAACCTCAACACGCTGCTCGACGACTACCGCGAGCTCGTGCGGGAGGACTGGGGCGTCGACGCCTACCTCGACCGCCCTCGCGCCTGGCGCCTGCCGATGTCGTCGGTGAAGCGCCACGGCCCCGGTTGGGTGGCCATCGGCGACGCCGCCGGCCTGGTCAACCCCATGAACGGCGAGGGCATCGACTACGGCCTCGAGTCCGGGATGCTGGCCGCCGACCTGTTCCTGGAGAGCCCCTCCACCGCACCGGCGCGGTACGACATCGAGATCGGGGAGCGCTTCGACGCCTTCCTGCGCACCGGTCGCCGCTTCTCGTTCCTCATCGGCCACCCGTGGATCCTGCGGAACGGCCTGCGCGTGGCCGTCGGCACCCAGAAGATCGCCGACATCACGCTCGCCGTCATGGGCAACCTCGTCGACAACGAGACGCCGGGCGCCGCCGGTCGCGTCATGCGCATCGCCGACCGCACCCTCGCCGCCGCCGACCCCCTCCTCCGCCGCACCCGCGCCGCCAGCTGACCCCGCCGCTCGAGAATTTCGTCTCCTGGTCAGGACCCTCCTGACCAGCGAACGAAATTCGCAGAGGGGGCGTCGGGCAGGATGGCGAGGTGCCGAGCATCCGACGCCTGCTGATCGCCAACCGCGGGGAGATCGCCGTCCGCATCGCCCGCACCGCCCGCGCGGAGGGGATCGAGACGGTGGTCGCCCATGCCGAGGACGAGGCGGGTGCGCCGTTCGTCCTGGCGGCGGACGCGGCACAGGCGCTGGCCGGCGTCGGGCCGGCGGCCTACCTGTCGGTGGAGGGGGTCGTGGCCGCTGCCCAGGCGGCCGGCTGCGACGCGGTGCACCCGGGCTACGGGTTCCTCAGCGAGAACCCGGCCCTCGCCTCCGCGTGCCGGGAGGCCGGGATCACGTTCGTCGGACCCGGCGTCAGCCAGCTGGAGACCTTCGGCGACAAGCTCCGGGGCCGAGCGGCGGCAGAGGCGGCGGGTGTGCCGGTGCTGGCGGCGACGGCCGGCGCCACCGACCTCGCCTCGGCGGAGGCGTTCTTCGACCAGCACGGCCCGCTGATGGTGAAGGCCGTCGCCGGGGGTGGTGGCCGGGGCATGCGGGTGGTGACGGAGCGGGGCCAGCTGGCCGAGGCCATGGCGGCATGCGCGCGGGAGGCCGCGGCGGCGTTCGGTGACGATGCCGTCTACGTCGAGGAGCTCCTCACCGGCGCCCGCCACGTCGAGGTGCAGATCATCGGGGACGGACAGCGCGTCGAGCACCTCCACGAGCGGGACTGCACGCTGCAGCGCCGCCGCCAGAAGGTGATCGAGACCGCACCGGCGTGGGACCTCCCACCCTCGATCCGGGTCCGGTTGCAGGACGCCGCCGTCCGACTCGGCGAGCACGTCGACTACGTCTCGCTCGGCACGGTGGAGTTCCTCGTCGCCGGTGAGCGCATCGCCTTCATCGAGTGCAACGCCCGGCTGCAGGTGGAGCACACCGTCACCGAGGCCATCACCGGCCTCGACCTGGTGCAGCTGCAGCTGGCCCTCGCCGGCGGCTCGTCGCTCGGCACGCTCGGCCTGTTCTCACCGCCGCCGGCGACCGGCGTGGCGCTGCAGGCCCGGGTGCTCATGGAGACGGTGGGACCCGACGGCCAGGCCGTGCCGGCGGGGGGCACCATCGGCAGCTTCGTCGCGCCGACCGGGGTGCGCGTCGACACCTTCGCCGAGGACCCGTCCACGCTGGCCGGCTACACGACCAGCCCCCGCTACGACTCGTTGCTGGCCAAGGTGGTCGTCGCCGCCGAGGAGCCCGACGCGCTGTTCGACGCCGCGGCCGCTGCGCTCGACGACCTCGACATCGACGGCGTCGACACCAACCGCGGCTTCCTCGCCGCGGTGCTGCGCGATCCCGCCGTGCGCGACGGCGACATCGACACCACGTGGCTGGAGGCCAACGCGGCGCGCCTCGGAGGCGGTGGCGCCATGCCGCCGCGGACCGCCGGCGCCGTGGTCGACCGCACCGATCCCCTCGCCGTCCTGGAGCACGGCCGACCACGCGACGCTGCGACCGCAGGGCTGCCAGAACGGAGCGCAGGTGCGACGTCAGCGCTGCCAGAACAGGAGGGGGTGATCGCGGTGCGGGCGCCGATGCAGGGCACCGTCGGCACGATCCTGGTCGCCGTCGGGGACGAGGTCGCGGCCGGCGCCACGGTCGTCGTCATGGAGGCGATGAAGATGGAGCACGTCATCGCCGCCCCCCGCAGCGGCATCGTCCGCAGCATCGACGTCTCGCCCGGCGACGCCGTCTTCGCCGGGCACGACCTCGTCGTGCTCGAGCCGGCCGACGTGGCGGCAGCCGCCGGCCTCGATGAGCAGGACGTCGACCTCGACGAGATCCGACCCGACCTCGCCGAGGTGATCGAGCGCCACGCACACGGGCTCGACGAGAACCGCCCGGAAGCCGTCGAACGTCGCCGCAAGATCGGCAAGCGCACGGCCCGCGAGAACGTGGCAGACCTCATCGACGAGGGCTCGCTGATCGAGTACGGCCCGCTCGTCGTGGCGGCCCAGAAGAAGCGCCGCACCATCGAGGACCTCCGGGAGAAGACGCCGGGCGACGGCCTCGTCGGCGGCATCGCCACGGTCGGCGGGCACCCGATCGCCGTCGCCTCCTACGACTACACGGTCCTCGCCGGCACGCAGGGATTGAACAACCACCGCAAGAAGGACCGGTTGTTCGAGGTCGCCGAGCACAACCGGCTGCCCGTGGTGTTCTTCACCGAAGGCGGCGGCGGTCGTCCGGGCGACACCGACGGCACCGGCATCGCCGGCCTCGACTGCCTGGCGTTCCACTACTTCGGGCGGCTCTCCGGACTGGTGCCGCTGGTCGGGATCGCCAGCGGGCGCTGCTTCGCCGGCAACGCCGCCATCCTCGGGTGCTGCGACGTGGTGATCGCCACCCGGGACTCCAACATCGGCATGGGCGGCCCGGCGATGATCGAGGGCGGCGGCCTCGGCGTCTACCGGCCCGAGGAGGTGGGTCCGATCGAGGACCAGATCGCCTCGGGCGTGGTCGACGTCGCCGTCGAGGACGAGGCGGAGGCCGTCGCCGTCGCACGGCAGTACCTCTCGTACTTCACCGAGCCCGACCTCGGCGTGTGGGACTGCGCCGACCAGCGGTGGCTGCGCCGTGCCATCCCCGAGAACCGCCTCCGGGTGTACGACGTGCGCAGCGTCATCGAGACGCTGTTCGACGCCGGCTCCGTGCTCGAGCTGCGCCGGGGCTTCGGGCTCGGCATGGTCACCTCGCTCGCCCGGATCGAGGGGCGGGCCGTCGGGGTCATCGCCAACGACCCGGCCCACCTCGCCGGCGCCATCGACAGCGACGCGGCCGACAAGGCCGCCCGCTTCATGCAGCTGTGCGACGCCCACGACCTGCCGATCGTGTTCCTCTGCGACACGCCCGGGATCATGGTCGGCCCCGAGGCCGAGCGCACCGGCCTCGTCCGCCACGCCAGCCGCCTGTTCGTCACGGCGGGCGGCCTCACCGTGCCGTACATGACCGTGGTGCTGCGCAAGGGCTACGGGCTCGGCGCCCAGGCCATGGCGGGCGGGTCGTTCCACGCGCCGGTGTTCGTGGTCGGCTGGCCCACCAGCGAGTTCGGCGGGATGGGGCTCGAGGGGGCGGTCAAGCTCGGCTACCGCAACGAGCTCGCCGCCATCGAGGACCCCGAGGAGCGTCGCCGGACCTTCGACGAGATGGTCGAGCGCATGTACGAGGTCGGCAAGGGCACGTCCATGGCGGCGGCGTTCGAGATCGACGACGTGATCGACCCGGTGGACACCCGTCGGTGGATCACCACCGGCCTCGCCGCGTCGCCGACCCCGCCGCAGCGCACCGGCAAGAAGCGACCGAACATCGACACCTGGTGAGCGCCCACCAGGACGACGCCGTCGACTGACGTAGCGCGCTCCGGGGTACAGCCGCGTGACGGGCGTCCATTTCACGCTGAATTCCTGGAGGAACAACATGCTTGCAGTCGAGTGGAGCCGAGGCATCGAGGATGCCTGGGCGAACGTCGCCGAGTTCGTGCCGAAGCTGATCGCCTTCGCGCTGATCCTGCTCATCGGGTGGTTCATCGCGAAGGCCATCGGCAAGGCGTTCGACGCCGTGCTCGAGCGCGTCGGCTTCGACGACGCCGTCGAGCGGGGCGGCATCAAGTCGGCCCTCGCCAAGTCCAAGTACGACGCCTCCGACATCGTCGGCAAGGTCGTCTACTACGCCCTGTTCCTCCTGGTCCTCCAGGCGGCGTTCGGCGTGTTCGGTGAGAACCCGATCTCGGACATGATCAACAGCGTCATCGCCTACCTGCCGAAGGTGTTCGTCGCCATCGTCATCGTGGTCGTCGCCGCTGCGGTCGCGGCCGCCGTCAAGGACCTGGTCGGCAACTCGCTGTCCGGCCTGAGCTACGGCAAGACGCTGGCGACCGCCGCTTCGACGCTCATCGTGGTGATCGGCGTGTTCGCCGCCCTCGACCAGCTCGAGATCGCCCCGGCGATCGTGACCGGCCTCTTCTACGCCATGCTCGCCATCGTGGTCGGCTCCGCCGTCATCGCCATCGGCGGCGCCGGCGTGACGGAGATGCGGCCCTACGTGCGTCGCGCCCTCGAGAAGGCCGACTCCGAGGCCAGCAACGTGAAGGCCCAGGCCCAGCGCAGCTCGCGGCCCTCGACCCAGGCCCAGGGCGAGATCGACCTCACCCAGAAGCGCCCCCTCACCGCGGAGGACGCCGTCA
Organism: Acidimicrobiaceae bacterium; assembly: GCA_036675575.1. GTDB lineage: Bacteria > Actinomycetota > Acidimicrobiia > Acidimicrobiales > Salinilacustritrichaceae > Salinilacustrithrix. The sequence goes on along the minus strand of JAKFET010000045.1, from coordinate 7,235 downwards.
TCGCCGGCGGCGGCGTGGGTCCCTACGACCGCCCCAGCAGCTGACATCGGCTCGAGCGCACGCCGCTCGAACCGCGAGACCGGACGGTGCCGGGCCCGAGGGGCCCGGCACCGTCGCGTCCGGGCCGGGTCGTGGCACGCGTCAGCTGGTCTCCGTGCCGAGGTGGTGCCCGGGGTTGCGCCCGACGTGCTCGGCGACCGGCACCCGTTCGTAGGACTCGAAGCCGACGGGGAGCCAGACGTCGCCGATGGTCGACAGGTAGACGACCTCCCACGCGTGGTAGCCGCGATAGGCGTTGGGGTCCTGGGCCATGACCGACGCGTAGTGCTTCACGCCACGCACGTAGCGGTGGCTGTGGTTGTAGTTCCAGAGGGCGTTGTCGATGTCGCCGCTGCCGCCGCCGTTGTGGGCGAGGTAGCGGGCGGCGCCCATGATGGCGTCGCGGGGGTCCTCGACGTTGCCGCCGTCGCCGAACGCGGCCCAGGTGGCGGGCATGAACTGCATCGGTCCCTGCGCGCCGGCGACGGACACCCCCCGGATGCGGCCCATGCCGGTCTCCACCAGGTTGACGGCGGCCAGGACCTCCCACGGCACGCCGAAGGTGGCCTGGGCCTCCCGGTAGTGGCTGAGCAGCTCCTCGGCGGGCGGGGGCTCGACGATGCGCCAGGCCGGCAGCGTGTCGGAGAGCGTGCGGTGCATGCTGCGGAACTCGCGCCGGGCCGCGAGGTTGGCGGTGGCCGCCTGCCGGTGCGGTTCGGGCAGCGCGCCCAGCACGGCGGGCTCCCAGTCCGGGAGGCGAGCCAGCTGGCGGTAGAGCAGCTGCTGCTCGAAGGCGGCGAGGTCGAGCTGCTCCGGCGGCGTCGCCGGGTCGCGCACGACGGATTCGGCTCGGGTCAGCCGCTCGGCCAGCTCGGCGGGCGTGGCGGCCGGGTCGGGCGTCGCGTCCGGGACCGTGGTGGTGGGTGCCGGGGTGGTCGTCGTGGTGGCCACGGGCGCGGCGGTGGTGGTGGTCTCGACAGCAGCGGTGACCTCCGTGGTCTCCACGCTGCTGCGCTCGACGGTGGTCGTGTCGTCGCTGCCGCACGCGGCCACGACGAGACCCGTCGCCGCCGCGAGCCCCACCAGGCGTCGTCGTCGCATCGGGACCACCGTAGGGGTCTGCGGCCCGACTTCCACGGCGCGGCGCGTCAGACGCGGAACGCGAGCATGGCGGTGTCGTCGCTCACGCCGCCGCCCAGCATGGCCTCGGCGAGGGCATCGAGGATCTCGTGCACCGACCGGCCGACCAGCGTGGAGCCGACCTCCCGGAGGCGCTCGAGGCCGACCTCGATGTTCTCGCCGCGCCGCTCGTAGAGGCCGTCGGTGAACAGCACGACGACGCTGCCCTCGGGGAGGGTGGCCCGCTTCACCTGGTAGGTGGGGTCGTCCAGGAAGCCGATGGGCGGACCGGGCACCACGCGGAGGAACCGGGTCTCGACGGGGCTGATCAGCAGCGGTGCGGGGTGCCCGGCGCTGGCGAAGCGGATCGACCGGCTCACCGGGTCGACGTTGCCGCAGAGCATGGTGACGAAGTCGCCCCGGATGTGCTCGAGGTCGTTGACGGCCGAGAGGATGTCCGCGGGCTCGCTGGTCTGGCCCGCCACCGCGTGGGTGGCGTAGCGCATGGCGGCCATCACGGCGGCGGCCTTCACGCCCCGGCCGACCACGTCGCCGACGACCACCGTGAAGGTGCCGTCGCCGTCGTTGATGACGTCGTACCAGTCGCCGCCGATCTCCGTGCCCTCTGCGCCGGGGAAGTACCGGGCACCGACCTCGATGTCGTGGAGGCGGTCGAGGTGCGTCGGCAGGAGGCTGTGCTGGAGGGTGTGGGCGATGGCGTGCTCGCGCTGGTAGAGCTCGTGCAGCTCGTCGGTGAAGGCCTCCGCGTCGACGCGGCGGCGGTGGAGGCTCTCGACCAGGACGGCCGCGATGCCGCCGGAGAGCAGGCCGGCGGCGGCCGCCAGCCAGGGAAGGAGGGCCAGCAGCCCGCCGCCGAGCGTGTCCGCCGGCGTGACCACGAACAGCAGGCTGTTGTCGCCGATCGGGACGATGCGGCTGGCGCGGCGGCCGTCGATGGGCAGGTCGGGCGTGCTCGAGGTGAGGAGCATGTCCATGTCCTCGTCCTGGCCGAGGTAGATGGCGAGGTCGATGCCCTCGAAGGCCTCGCCCTCCCGGTCCTCGCTGATCCGCGGGCTGGTGAGGCGGGCCTCGGCGACGACCACGAGGTCGACCGACGGGACCAGGGCGCTGTAGGCGATCCGGCGGTCGTCGCCCTCGAGGTAGGCCGTGACGTGGGCCTCCGAGGCGTCGGTGGGCGCCACCTCGATCACCCGGGAGAGCTCGGCGTCGTCGAGCTTGGACTCCTCGCCGAGCTCCACCAGCCGCTCGCCGTCGGCGCGGACCACGCTCAGGGACGTGAAGGCGTCGGGTCGGATGTCGCCGTCCAGCTCGCGCTCCATGGCTGCGGCATCGCCCTCGAGGAGCGCCACGACCCGGGTGACCTGGGCCACGTTGGACAGGATGCGGGGCACCGCCGCCTGCAGCACGGCCGTGGCCTCCTCGGCCTGCTCCTCCAGGAGGCGGTCCTCGTTGGCGTCGTGCGCGCGCTGCGCCGCGTAGGTCAGCCCGCCGGCGAGGACGAGGGCGATGACCACGACGACGATCGTGGCGCGACCGATGCGGGGGGAGCCGGTTGGCACGGGCGGAAGGTACTCCGGGGCTCGAGGGCTGAAGTCGGCTACGCCAGCTCGTGGAGCCGGCGGGTGCACCGCACGCGGACGGTGTCGCCGGTGCTGTCGACGACGAGGGTGTCGGTGTAGGCCCGCACGATCATCAAGCCCCGCCCGCCGCCCCGCAGCGTGTCGTCGAGGTCCCAGCGGCGGATGTCGGTGAGGTCGGCCGGCGTCCGGTTCGACACGACGACCTCCAGCACGTCGCGCGCGACCTCCGCCCGGACGTCGGCGTCGGGCTGCGCCGGGTCGGCACCGTCGAGGGCGTTCGACGCCAGCTCGCTCACCACGATGGACATCTCCTGGAGGATCTCCTCGTCGTCGGTCGCCTCGCGCAGCCACGTGTCGAAGGCCTGGCGCGCCGAGGAGATCGAGGCCGTGCCTGCGCCCAGACGTCGGGCGAACCGGTGCTGGGTGTTCGTCGAGCTGTCTGCGTGCACTGCCCTTCCTCCCGACGGACCCCCGACGCGCCCCCTTCCGCGGGGCCGGCGGTCCGGCAGCAATGTACGGCATGGCAGGCGCGGGCCGGCACCCGCAAGGACATCGGGGCTCCGTCGCGCGGCGGTCAGCCCCGCATGCGGCGGATGAGGCCCTCCTGCACGACCGAGGCCACGAGGTTCCCGTCCCGGTCCCACATGTGACCGCGGGCGAGGCCGCGCCCGCCGGTGGCGGTGGGCGTGTCCTGGTCGTAGAGCCACCACTGGTCGGCCCGGAACGGCCGGTGGAACCACATGGCGTGGTCCAGGCTGGCCATGAACACGTCCGGGCTGTGCCACTTGGCGTGGGGCAGGAGCGTCGTGTCGAGCAGCGACATGTCGGAGGCGTACGTGACGATGCACTGGTGCAGGACGGGGTCGTCGGGGAGGTCGCCGTCGGCGCGCATCCACACCCGTTGGCGGGGCGGCAGCTGCTTCTTGCGGTCGCGGGGCTCCCAGTCGACGTAGCGGGTGTCGATGGCCCGGGGCCGGAACACCCAGTCGCCCAGCTTGTCGGCGAGCGGCGCGTAGCGGGTCATGAAGTCCGGGAGCTCCTCCGGCGGCGGGGTCTCCGCCACGGGCGAGTCGAACTGGTGCTCGAAGCCCTCCTCCGGCGCCTGGTAGCTCACCGACATGTGGAAGATGGCCCGGCCGTGCTGGATGGCGACGACCCGGCGGGTGGTGAAGGAGCGGCCGTCGCGGATGCGGTCGACCTCGTAGAGGATCGGGGCCTGCGGATCGCCGCCCCGCAGGAAGTACGCGTGCAGGGAGTGGAGGGCGTGGGACTCGACGGTGCGGCTGGCTGCCACCAGCGCCTGCCCGGCGACCTGGCCGCCGAAGGTGCGCTGCCGTTCCTCGTCGGGCGATTGGCCGCGGAACAGGTTGACCTCGATGGTCTCGAGGTCGAGCAGGGCGACGACGCCGTCGAGGGCACGCTGGGTCACCGGGCCATCCTGCCCCACCCGTGCCCGGGCGCGGACAGGCCCCGGGCAGCTCCGCTGGTGCGGAGCCGACCCGGGGCCCGTCAGCCGTCAGCCTGGCGGCGCCGGTCAGGAGGAACCGGCGGCGAGGTCTGCGGTGCTGGGATCAGCCGTTGCGGGCCGCGCCCGACTTGCCGTGGGTGTCCTCGGCGTCGTCGGCCTCGGCGTCCTCGGTCTCGGTGTCCTCGGTGTCGGCGTCCTCGGTCTGGGTCTCGGTCGAGTCGGCCTGCGCCTCGACGTCCTCCTCGTCGGTGGGCTCGCTGACCTGCTCGGTCGTCGGCTCGCTCACGTCCTGGTCGGCAGCCTCTTCCTCAGCGTCCTCCGGCTGCTCGCCCTGGTTGGAGCGGGCGACCTCGCTCACGCACTGCCCGCGGTTGTCGTAGCCGGAGTGATCGTCCTGGCACGCGTGCGCAGCTTCCGACACGGCCTGTCCGTGGCTGGCCTCGGCCTCGGTGCCGTCCTGGGTCTCGGTGCCGTCGTCGGCTGCCTCGGCCTCGTCGCCCTCGTCGACCTCGGCCGCGTCGGCCGCGTCGTCGGCGTCCTCGGTGTCGTCGCCGTCGGTGTCGTCGTCAAGGTCCTCGGTGTCGTCGGCGGCGTCTTCCTCGGCGGTCTCGCCGTCGACCTGGGTGGTGTCGAGCGTCTCGTCGAGCTCGATCGTCTCCGCAGCGTCATCGTCGGTCGGGTGCGACTCGGCGCCGGCGAGGCCGGCACCCCCCAGGACCGTGGCGCCAGCAAGGGTGCTGATGGCGACGAGCGAGCGGATTCGGGTCTTCCTGAACATTCTTGATCCTCGTTGGGGTCGGGGACAATGTTGCGGTCACATTACGAACCGATGTCGGGGCTCGCAACATGAAGGCCGAACCCCAGTCCCCACCTACATTCGCCGCATGTCCGCCATGCCCCCGGAGCTCCGTGCCGCCGCCGAGGCAGCTCGCGGCTTCATGCCTCCCGACGAGGGGATCGCGCTGCACGACGCCGCTGCTGCGGTGACCGTCGACGGTCCCTTCCTGGAGGTCGGCAGCTACTGCGGCAAGTCGGGCGTGTACCTCGGCGCCGCGGCCGCCACCCGGGGCACGGTCCTGTTCGCGGTCGACCACCACCGGGGCTCGGAGGAGAACCAGCCGGGCTGGGAGTTCCACGAGCCCGACCTCGTCGACCCCGAGGTCGGTCGCATCGACACCCTGCCCCGGTTCCGCCGCACCATCGCCGACGCCGGCCTCGAGCCCCACGTCGTGGCCGTCGTGGGCGACTCCCCGACGGTGGCGCGCCACTGGTCCACCCCGCTCGCGTTCCTCTTCATCGACGGCGGTCACGGGCGGGAGCCGGCCCACGCCGACTTCGACCGCTGGGTCCCCCACGTCCGACCCGGCGGGACGCTCGCCATCCACGACGTGTTCCCCGACCCGGCCGACGGCGGTCAGCCGCCGTACGAGCTCTACCTGCGCGCCCTCGCCGGCGGCTTCGAGCACGTGTCCACCACCGGCTCGCTGCGGGTGCTCCGCCGCCCGGCGGACTGACCCACCACCGTTCCCTTCACGCGACCGGCCGCGTGGTGGTCGATCCGCGTGAAGCGAACGGCTTCGGTCCGGTTCCCTTCACGCGCTGGGACGCATGGCCGTCGGTGCGCGTGAAGCGAACGGGCTACAGGTCGCCGACGAGGTGCTCGGGGAGCACGGGGAGCACGTCGTCGTGGTCGACGAAGAGCGACGCGGCGCGGGTGGCGCCGTGGAGGGCTTCGGCCGCGAGCAGGACGGCGGCCGCGGAGTACGTCGAGGTCTCGTCGGCGGGGAAGTGGACCTGCTGGGGGTGGACGATGCCGGTCCAGTAGCGGCCGTCGTCGAGGCGCTGGGTCTGGGCGTGGGCGAACAGCTCGAGGGCCCGGTCGCGCATGCCGACCGCCAGGTACGCCAGGGCGCACTCGCACGTCTCGGCCGTGGTGATCCAGGGGCGGTCCGAGACGCAGCGGATGCCCTTGTCCTCCTTGGCGAAGGTGGCGTAGCGGTCCTCGAGGTGGGCGCGGGCCCGGTCGCCGGTCAGGGCGCCGGCCAGCACCGGGTAGTACCAGTCCATGGCCCAGCGGTGCTTGGGGGCGAAGGCCTCGGGCACGTTGGCCACGACGTGGCAGAGGGCGGCAGCCGACCGCTCCCAGTCGGGGCGCTCGTGCCCGACCTCGCGAGCGATGCCGATGGCCGATCGCAGCGAGTGGCAGATCGACGACGACCCGGTGAGCAGCGCGAACGTCCACGGCGAGCCGTCGGCGTGGCGTGCCCAGAGGATCTCGCCGCGCGGCGTCTGCAGGTCGAGCACGAAGTCGACGGCCCGCTCGACCGTCGGCCACATCGACTCGAGGAAGCCGCCGTCCTTGTGGCGGAGGAAGTGGTGCCACACGCCGCACGCGAGGTAGGCGCAGACGTTGGCGTCGAGCTTGTCCTGCTCGACCGTGACCGTCCCGGCGTCGTCGGACACGTAGTACTGGTGCCAGGCGCCGTCGGGGCGCTGGAGCGAGGCGAGCCACTCGTAGGCCCGCTCGGACTCGGCGCGCAGGCCGCCGATGTCGAGGGCCATGGCTGCTTCCACGTGGTTCCAGGCGTCGGCGTGCCCACCGGGGAACCAGGGGATCATCCCCGAGGGCAGCTGCCACTCGGCGATGGCGCCGGCGGTGGTGGCTGCGTCAGCGGCGCTGAGCAGCCCCTCGACCTCGGGCAGCGGGGGCGAGGTCACGCCGCCACCTCAGCGCGGCGCTGCTCACCCCGCCCGGTCACCTCGACGGCCTCGGGCTTGCGGGCGTAGACGATCAGGCTCTTGCCCAGCACGGGGTTGAGGATCTTGTCGGCGACGCGGGTGACCAGCGGGCGCTCGACGATGTCCCACGTCAGCAGCTTCAGGTACGCCTTGACGAGCGGGTGCCCGTCGCTGTGCTGGGGGTCGATGGCGCAGCGCAGCCACCAGTACGGCGAGTGCAGGGAGTGGGCGTGCTGGGCGTCGCCCGGTCGCAGGCCGACGGCGCGCAG
>JAKFET010000264.1:0-29527 GCA_036675575.1 Acidimicrobiaceae bacterium | reverse complement strand
ACGAGGTCGCCGACCTGGTGCGCCTCGGCACCGACCTCGAGAAGTCGGTGCTGGCCCGGGCGGTGCGCCTCCACCTCGAGCACCGCGTCCTGGCCTACGGGAACCGCACCGTCGTCTTCGACTGAGCGGCGGGGCCAGGGATTCGTCGCCGCTCCGGCGAACATGTCGTCGTGATCACCGCCGCCAACCTCTTCGTCGTCGCCATCGGCGTCCCGCTGGTGACGGCCTTCATCGGCTACATCACGAACTGGGCCGGCGTGAAGATGATCTTCCAGCCCGAGGAGTTCGTGGGCATCCGGATCGGCGGCGTGAAGCTCGGCTGGCAGGGCGTGCTCCCGTCCAAGGCCGACATCTTCGCCCGGGACGTGGCGGGCAACGTCGGCGAGGTGATCTCGCCGGCCGAGCTGGTCGAGCGCCTCGACGTGGCCGAGATGGAGGAGCTGTTCGGGGGTCGCCTCGACGCCGAGCTGCCCGAGGTCGTCCGCGACGTCGCCGAGATGCTCGCCCCGGGGGTCTGGGACGAGATGGTGCCCGCCGCGCAGCAGATGGTGATCGACCAGATCCGGACCGAGGGCCGCCAGGTGGCCCAGGACGTGTTCGAGGACCTGCAGGGCATCAGCCACGAGCTGCTCGACCTCCAGGCGCTCGTGTACGACCTGCTCTCCGGGCCGAACGTGAAGCGGCTCACGCGCCTGTTCCAGGAGATCGGCGGCAAGGAGCTGCGCACCATCGTCAACCTGGGGTTCTGGTTCGGTCTGGTGATCGGCATCTTCCAGGCCGCCACGTTCTCGATCTTCGACCAGTGGTGGCTGATGCCGATCGTCGGCGGCATCGTCGGCCTCGGCACCAACTGGCTGGCCCTCAAGATGATCTTCCGGCCGATCGAGCCCACCCGCTACCTCGGGCTCGTCACCTACCAGGGCATGTTCCCGTCCCGGCAGGACGAGATCGCCGCCGACTACGGGGCCATCACCGCCCGCGAGATCCTCACGCCGGCGAACATCATCCGGCTGCTCACCGAGGGCGAGGCCGGCACGCGCATCGCCCAGGTCGTGCTGGCCCGGGTGGGCGAGCGGGTCGAGGCGGCCCGCCCCATGGTCGAGATGCTCACCCAGACCCAGGTCAGCGACCAGCAGCTCGCCGAGGTCAAGGCCATGGTGGTCACCCGCGTGAGCCGCTCGATCCCGGACCTGCAGCCCGAGGTCGAGGCCTACCTGGAGCGCCGCCTCCAGGTCGCCGAGCTCATCGAGGGCAAGCTCACGGCCATGCCCAAGCTCGAGTTCGAGCGGCTGCTCCGCGGCATCTTCGAGCAGGACGAGTGGATCCTCATCGCCATCGGTGGTGCCCTCGGCGCCGCGGTCGGGGTCCTCCAGGGATTCCTGGTCCTGGCCACCGGCTGAGCAAGACTGGGCCCATGACCGGTCTCGAGTACGACGAGCGCCCCTGGGGCAACTACACCGTGCTGTCCGACGAGGACGACCACAAGGTCAAGCGCATCGTGGTCCACCCCGGCAAGCGGCTCAGCTACCAGACCCACGCCCGCCGGGCCGAGCACTGGTACGTCGTCAGCGGCACGGCGACGGTGACCCTCGACGGCCAGGACCACCAGGTGGCCGCCGGCCAGGCGGTCGACATCGGCAAGGGCATGGCGCACCGCTGCGCCAACGACACCGACGCCGACGTCGTGTTCATCGAGGTGCAGTCCGGCGACTACTTCGGGGAGGACGACATCGTCCGCCTCGAGGACGACTTCGGCCGCAGCTGAACCCCGGCCGCTCGCGCCCCACCGTGCCGACGCCGCTGGTCGCCCTCACGATCGCCGGCGTCGACAGCGCGGGCGGGGCGGGGGTCCACGCCGACCTGCGGGCCTTCGCCGCCCACGGCGTGCACGGTGCCACGGTCGTCGCCGCGCTCACGGCGCAGTCGACCCTGGCGATCCACGGCGTGCACCTCGTGCCGTCCGGGTTCGTGGCCGCCCAGCTCGACGCCGTGCTCGACGACCTCGACGTGCGGGCCACCAAGACCGGCTTCCTGGGTTCGGCCGACACCATCGGCGTGGTCGCCGACGCTGCGGAGGCGGGGCGACTCCGAAACCTGGTGGTCGATCCCGTGCTCGTGTCCTCGGCGGGCACGCCGCTCTTCCCGGCGGAGGTGCAGGGTGCGCTGGTGGCGCGCCTGCTGCCACGTGCGCGCGTCATCACGCCGAACCGGACCGAGGCCGGGCTGCTCGTGGGTCGCCCGCTGCCGACGGTCGCCGACATGGAGGACGCCGCGCTCGAGCTCGCCGGACTGGGGTGCGAGGCCGTCGTCGTGAAGGGCGGTGATGCCGAGGACGAGGGCGACCGCGCCGTCGACGTGCTCGCCGTCGGGGGCCGGGTGGTGCGCATCGAGCTGCCCCGCGTCGACACGCGCAACGACCACGGCTCGGGCTGCTCCTTCGCCGCGTCGGTGGCCGCCCGGCTCGCGCTCGGCGACGACGTGGAGCCCGCCGTCCGGTCGGCGAAGGCCTTCGTGCACCGCGGCCTGCTCGGCGCCCGGACCTGGCGCCTCGGCGGCGGGCACGGCCCCATCGATGCGTTCGGATGGGACGCGCCTGCGACGTGAGCGCTGCCAGTTCGGCACGGGGGAACCGGGGTCACCCCTCAGGTTCTGGCAGCGCTGCCGTCGCAGCACTAGACCGTCGCCGTGCCCAGGGTCCTGATCACCGGCTGCTCGAGCGGCTTCGGCCTGCTCACCGCCGTGGAGCTGGCCTCCCGCGGCCACGACGTCGTGGCGACCATGCGCGACCCGGCCAGGGACGCCGAGCTGCGCGAGGCCTGCGGCGCCGCCGGGGTGCGGGTCCAGGTCGTCGCCCTGGACGTCCACGACGAGGCCAGCGTGACCCGAGCGGTGGCGGAGGCGGCGGACCTGCTCGGCGGCATCGACGTCGTCGTGAACAACGCCGGCATCGAGGTGCGCGGACCGGTCGACCTCGTGTCCGACGACGAGGTGCGCCTCCAGTTCGAGACCAACGTGTTCGGCTTGCTGCGCGTCGTGCGGGCCACGACACCGCACCTCCGCCGCTCGCCGGCGGGCGTCGTGGTCAACGTGAGCAGCATCGCCGGTGTGATCGCCCGACCCTTCGCCGGCATCTACGCCGCCTCGAAGCACGCGGTCGAGGCCATCTCGGAGGCGATGCACTTCGAGCTCGGCCTGTCCGGCATCCGGGTCCACACGGTGCAGCCCGGGCAGTTCCCGACCGGCCTCGCGGGCAACACGGTCACGGCAGCGGCCTTCACCCGTGCCGATGGGGACCGGTGGGCCATCGCCGGGCAGCTCGAGTCACGCGCCAAGGGGCTGACCGGCGCGGACGGCCCGCCACCCGACCCCGCGCTCGTCGCCCGGACGATCGCCGACGTCGTGGAGGACCCGGCGGCGCCGCTGCGCACCCCCGTCGGCAGCGACGCCGAGCTCATCGTCGCCGTCCGCCACGGCCAGACGTTCGAGGAGTACGAGGTGCTGATGCGCAGCGCCCTCGACCACTGGGAGGGCTACCGGCGCGAACGCCCGTGATCGAGCGGACGGAGCCGTCGGGCCACCAGGACCGTGGCGACGGCGACGGTGGCCGCCGCAGCGAGGATGGCCGCGGGGGGCAGGGGGTCGGCGACTCCCGGCAGCGCGGCGGCGACGGCGAGCGCCCCGGCCAGCACGCCGCCGACCAGGACCGCCACCAGCTGCACGGTGGCCCGGGTGGCGGCCCGGCGGGCGGCGCGACGGCGGTTCCGGGCCCGCGTTGCGGCGGCGGCGTTGGTGGGTCGGCCCACGCCCCGACCGTGGCACACCGCCCGGGGCGCAGGGTGGATCCGCCAGTAGCCTGGGCCCGGTGACGGCCACGATGAAGGCGAACGACCAGTGCTTCTGCGGCAGCGGCCGCAAGTTCAAGCGCTGCCACAAGGCGAGCTTCGATCCCGTCCGCCCCGGCGCGGTCTCGCCGCAGCGCCCGGTGCCCGCCGAGATCGAGCTGCCGACCTACGTGGTCGAGGGTCGCGTCGACCGCTGGGCCGAGCCCATGGTCAAGTCGCCCGACGTCATCGACCGGATGCGCCGCACCGGGGCCGACGCCGCCCGCGTCCTCGCGCTCGCCGGCGCCGCGGTCCGGCCCGGCATCACCACCGATGAGCTCGACCGCATCGTCCACGAGGCCACGATCGCCGCCGGCGCCTACCCCAGCCCGCTGCTCTACGGCGGCCCGGACAACCCGTACCCCAAGTCGGTCTGCACGTCCGTCAACGAAGTCATCTGCCACGGCATCCCCGACGACCGAGAGCTGCTCGACGGCGACATCGTGAACATCGACGTCACCATCTTCCGCGAGGGCGTCCACGGGGACACGAACCGCACGTTCCTCGTCGGCGACGTCGATGAGGTGTCCCGGCGCCTCGTCCGCGTCACCTACGAGTCGCTCCTGCGGGGCATCGAGGCGGTCCGGCCGGGCGAGGCGTTCTCGGCCATCGGGCGCGCCATCCAGGCCCACGCCGAGGGCGAGGGGTTCGGCGTCGTGCGGGCCTTCGTCGGTCACGGCATCGGCGAGCAGTTCCACACCGACCTGCACATCCCGCACTACTACGAGCCGCGCCTGACCACGGTCATCGAGCCGGGCATGACCTTCACGATCGAGCCCATGATCACGGTCGGCGCCCACGAGCACGTGATGTGGGACGACGGCTGGACCGCCGCCACCATCGACCGCAAGCGCACCGCGCAGTTCGAGCACACGATCCTCGTCACCGACGACGGCGCCGAGGTGCTCACCCCCCACCCCGACTGATCGGCGCTGCGATCACCGAGCTGCCAGTTCGGGTCAACCTCCCGGAGCTGGCAGCGCTCCCATCGCACTCAGCCGGCGGCGACGAGGGCGGGAGCGAGATCTCCCCGGTCGACGACCACCACGTCGTCGAGCCCGAGCCACGAGGCCAGCAGGCGCAGCTCGCCGCCGAGGCGCGCCGCGACCTCGTCCTCGTCGGTCCCGCGCTCGGTCAGGTCCGGCTCGGCCCACGCCGACTGGACCAGCAGGCGCCGTCCCGGCCGGTCGGCCTTGAGGTCCACGCGGGCGACGTAGGTGTCGCCGAGCAGGAACGGCAGCACGTAGTAGCCGTGCACCCGCTTGGCCGCCGGCACGTAGATCTCGATGGCGTAGCGGAACCGGTGGATGCGCTCGATCCGCTCCCGGTGCCACATGGCGACGTCGAAGGGCGAGACGAGCGCACACGCGTCGACGCGGCGGGGGAGCGGGGCGGCGGGGTGGCGGACGGCGCCCTCCCGCCAACCCTCCACGGCGACCGCCTCCAGCTGGCCGTCGGCGACCATGCCCGGCACGAGGGCGCGCACCTCGACGATGGGGAGCCGCCAGTAGTCGGCCAGGTCCTTCGGCGTGGCGACCCCGTGGGCGCGGGCGGCGACCAGCAGCAGGCCGCGGATCGCCTCCTCCCGGGACGGGGTGGGACGGGCCCGCACCTCGGCGGGGATGGTGCGCGCCGGGTCGCAGTAGGCCCGCTCGAACCCGGCCCGTCGCACGGCACCCACCCGCCCGTGCCAGAACAGGTGCTCCAGCGCCTTCTTCGTGTCGCTCCAGCCCCACCACGGTCCCGTGCGGTCGCGCCGGGTGCCCAGGAGCTCGTCGACCTCGGCGGCGGACACGGGCCCGACCTGGGCCACGATGTCGGCGAGCTGCTCCACGAGGTCGGGGCGGCGTGCGCCCACGGTCGCCGGCCCGTTCCACCGGTGGCCCTCGGCCATGCGCCACCGCAGCAGGGGCTCGAGCTCCACGTCGATCAGGGACGCCTCGTGGCCCCAGTACTCGAACACGGCGTGGTCCTCGTAGGCGAGGCGGTGGAGCAGGGTCTCGTCGTGCGGTCCGAGGCGGCTGAAGAACGGCAGGTGGTGGGCGCGGGCCAGCACGTTCACCGAGTCGATCTGCACCAGGCCGAGGCGCCGCACGACGCCCCGCAGGTGACGACGGTCGACGCGTCCGGTGGGGCGGGGCGCGGCCAGGCCCTGGGCGGCGAGGACGGTCCGGCGGGCCTGGGCGGCGGAGAGGCTCGATGGCCGGGGCACCGGGGCAGTCTGGCCGCCGGGCGCGGGTGCGGCCGCTACGCTCCGCGGCGACCTGCTGTCAGACGAGAGAGGCTTCCCGACATGGGCTACAAGGTGGTCGTCGACTTCGACCTGTGCGAGTCGAACGCGATCTGCATGGGCGTCGCCCCCGAGGTCTTCGAGGTCCGTGACGACGACTTCCTCTACGTCCTCCAGGAGCACCCGGGCGACGAGCTGCGCCCGAAGGTCGAGGAGGCCGTGCAGCGCTGCCCGAAGCAGGCCATCGCCATCGAGGACGAGTAGCGCACCTGCCGATGCGCGACATCGTCATCGTCGGCGCCTCCATCGCCGGCTTCTCGGCCGCCGCCGAGCTGCGGGCGCGGGGGCACGACGGGCCGATCCACCTGATCGGCGACGAGCCGGTCCGCACCTACGAGCGGCCTCCCCTGTCCAAGGGCGTGCTGGCCGGTGAGGACCCGGCCGCGACCGAGTGGGCGGCGGCTCGCGACGACGAGCTCCACCTGGACTGGCTCGTCGGCGAGCGTGCCGTCGGGCTCGACGTGGCCGGTCGCTCGGTCGCCCTGGCCACCGGCGAGTCCGTGCCCTTCGACGGCCTGGTGATCGCCACGGGCGCGAGCCCCCGGCGCCTGCCCGGCCACCGCGACCTCGCCGGGCTCCACGTGCTGCGTTCCCTCGACGACTGCCTGTCCCTGCGCGCCGACCTCGACGCCGGGCCGGGGCGGGTCGTGGTCGTGGGTGCCGGCTTCATCGGCGGCGAGGTCGCGGCGACGTGTCGCCAGCGCGGCCACGAGGTCACCGTCGTCGAACCGCTGGGCCAGCCGCTCGAACGGGTGCTCGGACCCCGGATCGGCGCCGCCGTCGCCGACGTGCACCGCGAGGCCGGCGTCGACCTGCGCCTCGGCACGGGCGTCGGCGCGGTGCTGGGCGAGGACCACGTCCAGGGCGTGCGCACCGCCGACGGCGACGTCATCGAGGCCGACCTGGTCGTGGTGGGCATCGGTGTCACGCCCAACACGGCGTGGCTGGAGGGCTCCGGCCTGCCGGTGCTGAACGGCGTGCAGTGCGACGCCACCACGCTCGTCGCCCCCGGCATCACCGCGGCCGGCGACGTGGCCTCGTGGGACAGCCCCCGCTACGGGCGGCTCCGCATCGAGCACTGGGACAACGCCGTCGACATGGGACGCGCCGCCGGGCGCCGGCTGCTGGCGGGCGACGGGGAGGCCGAGGCCTTCGACCCCGTCCCGTGGTTCTGGTCCGACCAGCACGACGTGCGCATCCAGGTCGCCGGGCGGCCGACCCTGCCCGAGCAGGGCGGTGACCTCGCCGTGGTGGAGGGCACCATCGGCGAGGACCGCTTCGTGGCCCTGTACGGCCGGGACGGCGTCGTCACGGGCGCGCTCGGGTGGAACTGGCCGGCGAAGACGGTGCGGTACCGGATGGCACTCGAGCAGGGGCTGCGCTGGGACGAGGCCGTCGGGGCCGGTTCCGACTAGGGGTCAGGGCGACTGCTCGGCGAGCGCCCGGATGCGCCAGGGCGGGGCCAGCGTGGACCCGTCCGAGAGCGACACCACGCCGTCGACGAGCACGGCGAACCGCCCGGCGCCGACCCAGACGGGTTCGCCCGCGGCGCGGGGGAGGGAGCCGAGCTCCTCGCGGCTGCGGGCGTCCCGGACCGTCCAGCCGGAGGGGCCCGGGAGCGCCACGACGGATCCGTCCGGCGCCACCACTGCGGGCAGGTCCGACGGCGGCTCCACGAAGTCGCCGACGACGGTCCCGTCCACGACCCCCCACAGCTCGAAGCCCCGGCCCACGTCGGCGCCGAGCGAGCGCTCGGCGAGCACGACCTCGCCGCCGGCGTCGACCGCCGTTCGGTCGGCCGGGAGCGGGATCGGTGCGGGGTCGAAGCTCGGTCGTCGCCACGACACGGCCCGGTCGACCCGGACGGTGACGACCCCGAAGGGCCCCGAGCCGAGGACGCGGTCGCCGTCGAGCGGGATGCGCACGGCGGGGTCGCTGCCGTCGAGGGCGATGAGCGCCAGCTCGTCGCCTCCGGTCACCGCCCAGACGTGTCCCGGCTCGTTCGAGGCCACCACGGCGGACGCCGGACCGTCGAGGTCGACGACCTCGAACGCGCCCCGCGGCCGGCCGACGAGCAGGTCGCCCCCGTCGACCAGCAGGACGATCCTGCCGTCGGTGGCGATCGGGGCCGCCTGGAGCACCTCGAAGGGGGTGCTGTCCGCCTCCGCATCCGGAGCATCGGCGGTGGTGGCCGGACGCGGCCCGGCGTCGGTGTCGGCGACGACGGCCAGCACCGGCAGCCGGCGGGGCAGGGTGCTGGTGGTGCTCGACGTGGTCGTCGATGGCACGGCACCCTCCGGGGCACCGTCGCCCCCTGCCCAGACCAGGAACGCGACCGCGGCCACGACGGCCAGCACCCCGACCCACACCGCAGCGCCTCGGGTCCGGCGCACCTCGGCGTGCTGGTCCATCGCGCGGTCGGGCATGGGCGGTCCAGTAGAACACCGCCATGTCCGGGGGCGTGGTCATGCTGCTCGTGGTCGCGCTGATCGTCGGTGCGGTCGACTGGTGGGCGGTCGCGACCGACCGGCGTGCGGTCGAGTACGTGGCCAAGCCCGCGACGATGGTCGTGCTCATCGCCGCCGCCCTGGCGATGGACCCGGCCGACGGCACCGCTCGGGCCTGGTTCGTGGTGGCGCTGGTCCTGTCGCTCGCCGGCGACGTGTTCCTCATGCTCCCCCGGGACCTCTTCGTGGCCGGCCTGGCTTCGTTCCTCCTCGGCCACCTCGCCTACATCGTCGGCCTGCTGTCGGGGGACACGTCCGGGACCGGCCTGGCGATCGCCCTCGCGCTGGTCCTGGTGGCCCTACCGGTGCTGGGCGGCCGCGTGCTCCGCGCCGTGCGCGCCGGCGACGAACCATCGCTGGCCGTGCCGGTCGCCCTCTACATCCTCGTGATCAGCGCCATGGTCGTGTCCGCCGGCGCGTCGGGCAGCGCCGTGGCCCTCGCCGGCGCACTGTCGTTCTACGTGTCCGACGCCCTCATCGCCTGGACTCGCTTCATCCAGCCGCTGGCCTGGGGGCGGGTGGCCGTGATGGTGACCTACCACGCCGCCCAGCTCGCGCTGGTGGCGTCGCTGGCCGCCTGAACGAGCGGGTCAGGCAACCGGGCCGCGGTGCGCGCCCCTCGTGCGTGGGGAGCGGCCCGGAACGGTCCGGGGCCGGATCACCAGGTCCGGGTGAAGCAGCGGTCCGTCAGGCGGCCCGGCGACCAGAGCTGCCACACGCCGGCGGCGGCCCGGCGCGTGTGGTCGGTCCAGCGGATGCAGGACGGCTCGGCGATGCGGCGCACCGCCTGCACGATGCCGCCCTCGTGCACCTCGTAGCCGGCCCAGGTGCCCGGGAAGTCCTTGGTGGAGCCGACCTCGGTGACCGTGACCGGCCCGACGTGGCGACGGCGGTGGCGGTGGGTGTGCCCGGCGGTGACGAGCGAGCGCGGGTTGGCCCGACCCAGCTCGTGCAGGAAGTGGCCGGCGTCGGGGCCGGGGACGCCGGCGGGCAGGTACGTCGGCACCCGCCAGCGCATCGGCTGGTGGTGCATGGCGACGAAGAGCGGGAGCTCGGTCCCGGTTGCCGCAGCCAGCACGTCGTCGAGCAGCGCCGAGAGCCGTCCCGGGTCGGTGCCGGGGATGGCGGTGTCGAGCAACACCACGCGGATGCCGGGCCGGTCGTGGTGCTCCGCACCGGTGACCAGGCGGCGGCCGTGCCGGGCGAGGCCCACCACGGGGTCGACGTCGCCACGCCCGGACCACTCGTGGTTGCCGGGGATGATCGAGACCGGCACGTCCAGCTCCGACAGCACCGACTCCGCGATCGCCCAGGACGCCTCGTCGCTGCGGTCGACCAGGTCACCCTTCACGACCAGCTCGTCGGCGCCCCACGCCCGTGCCTCGCGCAGCGCCCAGCGGGCACAGCGGGTCGGGTGGGGCTCGGCCGGCTCGGGCTTCTCGATGATCGTGTGGAGGAACCCGGTGCCGTGTGAGCCGAGGTGCACGTCGCTCACGGTGGCGATGCGGTGCACGAGCTCACCCGGCGGGGGCTGGAGCGTCCGGGCGCGGAGCGCAGCGACCGGCGCCGGCAGCCCGGCACCGGTGAGCTCGACGTGGTGCTCCGTGCCCGGCGCGAGCCCCTCGAGCAGGACCGCACCCGGACCGCCGTCGAGGTCGACGTCGACGATGGCGTCGGCGCAGCGCAGCCGCACCGGCCCCGGCCCGAGCGCGCTCCACGTGAGCTGCACCCACGTCGTCCCCGTCCCGAACACCTCGAGCCGGCGGGGTGGTCGCGGTGGACCGCTCCGAGGGGGCAGCGGGGGGACGTGGGTGCGCAGGGCGTTGGCGGCCCGGGTGCGGCGGCTGCTCTCGTGGGGCTTGGTGCTCATCAGGCGGGCAGTGCGCCCGCGATGCTCCCCGCCTCGCGCTGGCGCACCGCCACCTGCACGCGCATCCGCTCGACGTGCTGGGCGATGAGCTTGGCGGCCTCGGGGATCGGGTGGTCGGCGAGGAACGCCTCGATGTCGTCGGCCAGGGCGGGGTCGGTGATGGAGGTGATGCCCTCCACCAGCCGCTGGTTGGCGTTGAACGGCAGGCGGGCGCGGATGTCGCCCCACCGGGACCGCACCACGCTCCACGCCCGGGCGTCGTGGGCCACGTTGCGCAACGCCGCCCGGTAGGCGAAGGCCAGGTTCTGGCTGCGGACCTCGTCGGTGTCGAGCAGGTCGAGGTAGCGGTCGAACAGCACCGGGTCGGCGACGGTTGCGGAGGCGTACAGGTACCGGACCTGCTCCTGGGGCGTGTCGCCGTGGCGGAACCGGTCGAGCATGGCGTCGAAGCGCGCCTCATCGGCGGTGATGGCAGCGGCCTTGAGCGCGCCGGCGCCCAGCTCGGCGTCGACGTCGGCGGGGTTGCGCACCTGCTGGTCGAAGACCGCGGCAGCCGAGGTCATGGCCGCCGGGTCGCCGTGGGTGCCGCGCAGGCCGAGCACCAGGCCGCGCAGCGCCCGCGTCCGGTCGTCGTCCTCGGGGTCGACCTCGCTGCCGAGCTGCGCGTCGAGCGGGGCGAGCAGACGGCAGATCCACGCCGACACCGCCGGTCGCTCGTCGGCGGAGGCGACCCGGTGGAGGAGCTCGAGGCTCGACGCCGCCAGCTGCCACACGGAGAGATCGGTCTCGCCGATGTCGGCGAGGCGCTGGATCACCCTCGCCAGGTCCCCGGCTCGCCGCCCGCCGCTCAGCGTCAGGCCGTGCGCATCGTCGAGCACGGCGTATCGCTCGAGGGGCTGCAGGTGGTCGAGGCCGGCCAGCACGGCCTGCTCGAGGTCATCGTCGTAGGACACCCGGTAGAAGGCGTGGCCGCCGGCGTTCACCACCACCGGCTGCTCGCTCGTCGCAGGGGAGGGCAGCGGCAGGGTCACCTCCCGCTCGTCGAGCAGCACCCGCTCGGTCCCTGCGGCGGTGCGCACCACCACCGGCACCTGCCACCGCGCCTGGTCGTCCTCGGACGGTCCGGCGAAACGGAACTGCTGCTGGCGCAGGCGCAGCGCGCCGTCGACGGTGCTGGCGGAGACCAGGGGGAAGCCGCCCTGGAAGATCCAGGAGTCCATCATCGCCCGGACGGGCTCGCCGGTCTCGGCCTCGAGGGCGTCCCAGAGGTCCCCGGTCTCGGTGTTGCCGAACTGGTGGGTCTGCAGGTAGCGGCGGATGCCGTCGCGGAACGCGTCCTCGCCGAGGTACTGCTCGAGCATGCGGACCACGGCCGAGCCCTTCTGGTACGTCAGCGTGTCGAACATGCCCTCGGCGTCGGCCGGGGTGAGCACCGGGTACTCGATGGGACGGGTGGTGGCGAGGGCGTCGACGTCGAAGGCGCCCGAGCGCTCGCGACCGAAGTGCATCCACCGCTCCCAGTCGGGCCGGAACGCAGCCGAGCAGCGCATCTCCATGAACGTGGCGAAGGCCTCGTTCAGCCAGATGCCGTTCCACCACCGCATCGTCACGAGGTCGCCGAACCACATGTGGGCCAGCTCGTGGGCGATCACGTCGACGACGGCGAGCAGCTCGGACTGGGTGGCCGACTCGGGGTCGACGAGCAGCAGCGTCTCGCGGTAGACGACGCAGCCCAGGTTCTCCATGGCGCCGAAGGCGAAGTCGGGCACGGCGACCATGTCGACCTTGTCGCCCGGGTAGGCGATCCCGTAGTAGTCGGCGAAGAAGCGCAGCGCGAACGCGCCCACCTCCAGCGCGAAGTCGGCCAGGTCGCCCTGGCCGGGTCGGTGCACGATGCGCAGCGGTACGCCGTCGACGTCGACCGGGCCGGTGGTCTCCATCGGGCCGATCACGAAGGCCACCAGGTAGGTGGACATCGGCATGGTGTCGGCGAAGCGGATGCGCACGAGGCCGTCGCCGAGGTCCTCCCGGGACAGCTCGGGGCCGTTGGAGACGGCGAGCAGGTCGTCGGCGACGTCGAGGGTCACCCCGAACACGGCCTTGAACTCCGGCTCGTCCCAGCACGGGAAGGCGCGACGGGCGTCCGTGGGCTCGAACTGCGTGACGGCGATCGTGCGGTCGCCGCCGTCGTCGCCCGTGTAGGTCGAGCGGTAGAAGCCGCGGAGGCGGTCGTTCAGGACCCCGGAGAAGCTGAGGTGCAGGACCGCGGTGCCCGCCGGCAGCGCCTCGGCCAGGGTCATGTGGACCTGCTCCAGCGCCTCGTCGACCCGGACGTCGACACCGATGACGCGGCCGTCGACCTCGAGCCGGGCATCGGTGACGTCGAGCTCGGCGGCGTTGCAGATGAGCTCGGTCGTGGGGGCCCCGGCGAGGAGCTCGACCGACACCTCGCCACGGAAGGTCGTGGTTGCGAGGTCCGGGGCCAGCCGCAGGTCGTAGCGCTGCGGCCGCACGCCGCTCGGGAGGCGGCCGGTGCCGACCCCGGGGTCCGTGCTGGCGTCGGTGACGTGGTCAGAGGGCACCGGGCAAAGGTACCGGCCGCGTGTACCGTCGCCGAGCGTGACGCCCCCCGGTTCCGAGCAGATCCTCCGCGACGTGCGCCCCGACGGCACGGCCCTCGACGTGGTCGGCATCGGCAACGCCCTGGTCGACGTCCTCAGCCACGAGGCCGAAGCGTTCGTCCGCGAGCACGACCTGGTGAAGGGTGCGATGACCCTGATCGAGCCGGACCGGGCCACGCAGCTGTACGACGCCATGGGTCCCGGCATCGAGGTCTCCGGTGGCTCCGCCGCCAACACCGTCGCCGGCGTGGCCTCCTTCGGCGGGCGCGCCGCCTACCTGGGCAAGGTCCACGACGACCAGCTGGGCGTGGTCTTCGCCCACGACATGCGGGCCAACGGCGTGGTCTTCCGGTCTCCACCGGCCACCGACGGGCCGCCCACGGGTCGCTGCCTCATCATCGTCACGCCCGACGCCGAGCGGACGCTCAACACCTACCTCGGCGCCTCGGCCTTCTTCGGCCCCGACGACGTCGATGCCGAGCTCGTCGAGCTGGCTCGCTACACCTTCCTCGAGGGCTACCTGTTCGACCGGCCGGAGGCGAAGGCGGCGTACCGGGTGGCGTCGGAGATCGCCCACGGCGCCGGTCGCAAGGTGGCCCTCACGCTGTCGGACACCTTCTGCGTGGAGCGCCACATCGAGGAGTGGCGGCCGCTCGTGCTCGACCACGTCGACGTGCTGTTCGCCAACGACGCGGAGCTGCGAGCGCTCTACGGCGTGCACCTCGACTCCGCCGTCGACCGCGCCCGCGACGAGGTGGAGACCACCTGCGTCACGCTCGGCCCCGAGGGCTCGCTCATCGTCACGTCCGAGGCGATCGTGGAGGTCCCCGCCCACCCGGTCGACGTCGTCGACACCACCGGCGCCGGCGACCTCTACGCCGCCGGCGTGCTGCACGGGCTGGCGACGGGCCTGCCCATGGCCGAGTGCGGGCGCCTCGGCTCGATCGCCGCCTCCGCCGTGATCGGCCACACCGGCGCCCGCCCCGGGCAGTCGCTGGCGCAGCTGGCGTGACCGTCCCGGGCGCGTCCGACCCCTACGCACGCGCCGCCGATGCCGCCCGGGCCCTGGCCGAGCGCACCGGCGTCGAGCGCCACGACGTCGCCGTCGTGCTCGGGTCCGGGTGGCGCACCGCAGCCGAGCAGCTGGGCGAGGCCTCGTGTGCCTTCCCCGCCGCCGACCTGCCCGGCTTCCACGAACCCACCGTCGAGGGCCACGGTGGCGAGCTCCGTTCCCTCGACGTCGACGGCCGCCGGGTCCTGGTGGCGCTCGGCCGGGTCCACGCCTACGAGGGCCACGAGCTCGCCGACGTCGTCCACGGGGTGCGCACCGCCGTGCTGGCCGGTTGCGGCACGGTCGTGCTCACCAACGCCGCCGGCGGCCTCGGCGCCGGCATGTCCATCGGCCAGCCGGTGCTGATCGCGGACCACCTCAACCTCACCGGTGTATCGCCGCTCACCGGCCCGCCGCCCGACCCCGCGATCGGGGTGCGCTTCCCGGACATGACCGACCTCTACTCGGCGCGGCTGCGGGGGATGGCGCGCCAGCTGGAGCCCACCTTGGCGGAGGGCGTGTACGCCGGCCTGAACGGGCCCCAGTACGAGACGCCGGCCGAGATCCGCATGCTGCAGACGCTCGGCGCCGACCTCGTCGGCATGTCCACCGTGCACGAGGCCGTCGCCGCCCACCACCTCGGCGCCGAGGTGCTGGCCGTGTCGCTGGTGACCAACCTCGCCGCCGGGTTGGGGGACTCCCTCGACCACGAGGACGTGCTTGCCGTGGCGGCCACCTCGGCGGAGGCGATGGGGGCGCTGCTGGCCCGGCTGGTCCGGCAGCTGTAGCGGCCGTGGACGCATCGCTGCGAGCCGCGGTCGAGGCCTGGCGGGCCGATGATCCCGATCCGGCCACGGTGGCCCAGCTGGACGCGCTGGTGGCAGCCGGTGACGACGCCGCGCTCGCATCCTGCTTCGCGGCACCGCTCGCCTTCGGCACGGCCGGGCTGCGTGGGCCCCTCGGGCCGGGACCGGGGCGCATGAACCGAGCCGTCGTGCGGCGCACCGCCGCCGCCCTCTGCCGGTGGCTGGACGACCAAGGCCGGCCCGGCCCGGTCGTGATCGGCCTCGACGCCCGCCACGGCTCGCTGGAGTTCGCACGCGACACCGCTGCGGTGGTCGCCGGCGCCGGACGCGACGCGGTCGTCGCTCCCGGACCGCTGCCCACCCCCGTGCTGGCCTTCGCCGTGCGCCACCTCGGCGCCGCCGCCGGCGTGATGGTGACGGCCAGCCACAACCCGCCGGCCGACAACGGCTACAAGGTGTACGCCGGCGACGGCGCGCAGATCGTCCCGCCGGCCGACGTGGAGATCGCCGATCACATGGCCGCCATCGGCTCGGTCTCCGGGCTGCCCCTCGCGCCACCGGACGATCCCCGCATCACCGTGCTCGGCGACGACGTCGTCGCCGCCTACCTCGACGGCGTCGCCGCGCTCCGGGTCACCGACGCCCCCGTCGACCTCCGCGTCGCCTACACGCCGATGCACGGGGTCGGCCTCGACGTGCTCCTGCGGGCGTTCGAGCGCGCCGGGCTCCCGGCGCCGGCGGTCGTGGCCGCCCAGGCCGACCCGGACCCCGACTTCCCGACCGTGGCCTTCCCCAACCCCGAGGAACCGGGGGCGATGGACCTGCTCCTCGCCCTGGCCGAGGAGCACGGCGCCGATCTGGCCGTGGCCAGCGACCCCGACGCCGATCGGCTGGCGCTGGCCGTGCCGGCGCCTCGTGGGGGAGCGACGGCATGGCGCGTGCTGTCCGGCGACGAGGTCGGCCTCCTGCTGGCCGACCACCTCCTGCGCCACTCGGAGGGGGGCGACCGCCTGCTCGTCACCACCGTCGTGTCGTCGTCCGCCCTCGCGACGCTGGCCGACGCCCATGGCGTGCACTTCGTGGAGACGCTCACCGGGTTCAAGTGGCTCGCGCGCGCCGCCATGGAGCGCCCCGACCTGCGCCCGGTCCTGGGGTACGAGGAGGCACTCGGCTACTCGGTCGGGGCGCTCGTGCGGGACAAGGACGGGATCAGCGCGGCGGTGGTCGCCGTGGAGGCCGTCGCCGACCTCGTCGCCAACCGGTCCTCGGTGGCCCAGCGGCTGGCGGAGCTGGCGGTGGAGCTCGGGCTGCACCGGACCCGCCAGCGGTCGCTGCGCTACGAGGGCGTCGACGGTGCACGCCGCATGGTCGCAGCGGTCGACCGCGTCCGGGTCGACCCGCCGGCGTCGCTCGGCGGCAGCGACGTCACCTCGGTCGAGGACCTGGCCCTCGGAGAGCGCCTCCCGCCCACCGACGGGGTGGTGCTGCGCGGCGAGGGGCTGCGCGTGGTCGTTCGGCCCTCGGGCACGGAGCCGAAGCTGAAGCTGTACGTGGAGGTCGTCCGGCCGGTGGCGGGCGTCGACCGGGTCGGGAGCGAGACGGCGGCGGCCGACGAGGCGATCGCCGCCGTGCTGGCCGACCTCGAGGCCCGCCTGGCCTGACCTGGAGCACGACTCGTCCTCGTGGACGGCTCCGGTCGTACCGTGGCCGGCGTGCGGGTGCTGATCTGTGACGACGAGGCCGACATCCGACTGCTGTTCCGGATGGCGTTCGAGGAGCGGGGCGTCGAGGTGTCCGAGGCGGTGGACGGCGACGACTGCATCGAGCAGGTCTCCGACGTGTGCCCCGACCTGATCGTGCTCGACCTGTTCATGCCGAACCGGGACGGCCTGTCGGCGCTGCCCGAGCTCAAGCGACGCTGCCCGTCGGCGCGGGTGCTGGTCGTGACGGCCTACGCCGCGGCCGAGAGCTTCAGCCGCAGCCGGGCTCGTGGCGCCACCGCCTGCTTCGACAAGCTCGACTTCGAGCACCGCATCCCGCGCCTGGTGGAGCGCTACGGGGCCGCGTGACCCCGTAGCGCCCGCGGGCTACTTGGCGGCCTCGAGCTCGGCGCCGAGCTCCTCGAGGCGGGCCTGGTCCATCTTCTCCCGGACGTCGGGGAACATCTCGGACTCCTCCTCGTCGGCGTGGTGCTCGACGTTCTCCATCAGCACCTTCATCTTGGCCACGAAGGTGTCCTCGCCGGAGACGTCCTCGATCTCGCGCATCAGGACCTTGACGACGTGGTGCTCCTGCACGCCCTCGTCGACGGTCTCGCCGAGCTCCTCCTCGTCGGCGCTGCGCACGGCGGGGTAGAAGATCTCCTCCTCGATCCGCGTGTGGGTCTCGAGCTCGGAGAAGATCTGCTTCTGGACCTCCTTCATGCGCTCGGAGTCCTCGGCCTCCTGGGCCTGGCGGAACTGCTCGAACAGGGCTCGCACCTCGTCGTGGTCGGCTTTCAGGAGCTGGATGGCGTCCATGGGAGATCCTCTCTCGTCGGTGGCAGGTGCCGACCCTTACCCGCTCCCGCGACGAGTTGGTCCTCCGTCCTCGCTCACGCCGTCCCGAACAGCCGGTCCCCGGCGTCGCCGAGGCCGGGGACGATGAAGGCGTCGTCGTCCAGGTGGTCGTCGATCGAGGCGGTGCACAGCCGGTGCACGAGCCCGGTCCGGGCCAGGCGCTCGACCCCCTCGGGAGCGGCGAGGATGCACACGGCGGTGAGGGTCCCGGGGTTGCGGGCCGCGAGCTGCTCGCAGGCGAAGATCATGGAGCCACCGGTGGCGAGCATCGGGTCGAGCACGAGGACGTCGCGGCCGTCGAGGTCATCGGGCACCGAGTTCATGTAGGGCTCGGGCTCGTGCGTGGACTCGTTGCGGGCGACGCCGATGAACCCGGTGTCGCTGCCGGGCAGGAGGCGCAGGACCGGACCGAGCATGCCGAGGCCGGCGCGCAGCACCGGCACGACCATCGGCGGTCGGGCGACCCGGACACCGGTGGTCTCGGTGAGCGGCGTGCGCACGGTGACCGGTTCCGTGGCGAGCGTGCGGGTGGCCTCGTACACGAGCATCAGGGCGAGCTCGTCGGCGGCCTGGCGGAACACGGCCCGGTCGGTCCGCTCGTCGCGCATCCGGGTGAGCAGCTGGGCGGCGAGGGGATGGTCGACGACGAGCGTGTCCATGGGGGCATGATGGCACCCGTGGATCGCACGTCCGTCGCCCGCATGATCGACCACACGCTGCTCGCCCCGGAGGCGACCCGCGACCGCGTGCAGGCCCTGTGCCGCGAGGCGATCGAGCTCGCCGTCGGTGCCGTCTGCGTGTCTCCGAACCAGGTCGCCGTCGCCGAGTCCGCGCTGCGCGGGTCCGACGTCGGCCTGGCCTCGGTCATCGGGTTCCCGTCCGGCGCGCACCGAGCCGAGATGAAGGCGGCCGAAGCGGCTGCAGCCGTCGGCGAGGGTGCCAACGAGCTGGACATGGTCGTGCCCCTCGGTGCGGTGGTGGCCGGCGACTGGGAGGTCGTCGCCGCCCACGTCGCCGCGGTCCGCGCCGCGGCACCTGCGCCGATCGTGCTCAAGGTGATCGTGGAGTCCGCCGTCCTCGACGACGAGCAGCTCGACCGGGTGTGTGCAACCGCGGTCGAGGGCGGTGCCGACTACGTGAAGACCTCCACCGGCTACCACCCCGCCGGTGGCGCCACGGTCGAGGCGGTGCGGCGGATGCGCGCCGCCGTCGGCTGGGACATCGGGGTCAAGGCCTCGGGCGGCATCCGCGACGCCGCCACCGCGCTGGCGATGATCGAGGCCGGCGCCACCCGCATCGGCGCGTCAGCGTCGGCGGCGATCCTCGACGGCCTCTGACGCCGACCCGGTCAGTCGGTCTCGAGGGCGGCGGCGAGGCGGTCCAGCGTCTCGCTCATGGTCTGGCGGTTGCGCTCGGCCCGGTCGTCGACGCCGGACATCTTCTTGCTGAACTCGAGCGCCGACTCGGGGCGGAGGTCCTCGCTCCACTCCGTGACCCGGCAGCCCGTGTCGGTGGGCTCGATGCGGTAGCCCCACGTGGAGAAGTGGAAGTCCATCATCGAGCACTCGAAGGCGAAGGCCCGGCCGGGGTCGGCCTCGATGACCTTGCCCTGGCTCGTCCACTCGTGCTCGCCGTTGCGGTTGTGCCCGTCGAAGGTCGCGCCGACCGCAGGCCCGTCGACGCCTTCGTGCCACTCGCAGGAGTGGCACTCCGCCGACCACTCGCCCATGCGGGTGACGTCGGAGATGGCGGCGTACACGGCCTCGGGGGAGGCGGCGATGTCGCGGGTGATCTCGAGCTTGTCGGCCATGAGACCCGACCCTAGGCCGACTCGAGCGACCGGGCCTGCAGTGCTGCGTAGCCCGGCTTGATGATCTCGTTGATGATCCGGAGCCGCTTGTCGAAGGGCCAGAACGAGCTCTTCATCGCGTTGACGGTGAACCACTGCAGCTCGGTCCACCCGTAGCCGAAGGTCTCGCACAGGGCGTGCATCTCGCTGGTCATCGTGACGTCGCTCATGAGCCGGTTGTCGGTGTTGACGGTGACCCGGAACCGGAGGCGCGTGAGCAGGTCGATGGGGTGGTCGGCGAGCCGCTCGACCACGCCGGTGTGCACGTTGGAGGTGGGGCACATCTCGAGCGGCACGCGTCGGTCGCGCACGAAGGCGGCGAGCTCGCCGAGCTTCACCGACCCGTCGGGCTGGACCTGGATGTCGTCGATGATCCGCACGCCGTGGCCGAGCCGCTCGGCGCCGCAGATCTGGATGGCCTCCCAGATGGACGGGAGGCCGAACGCCTCGCCCGCATGGATGGTGATGTGGTGGTTTGCCGCCGCGATGGTGCGGAACGCGTCGAGGTGCCTGGTGGGCGGGTGGCCCGCCTCGCTGCCCGCGATGTCGAAGCCGACGACGGCACGGTCGCGGTGGCGCAGCGTGAGCTCGGCGATGTCGGAGGAGTTGGCCGCCGTGCGCATGGCCGTGAGGAGGAGCCCGATCTGGATGCGTCCCTGCGCGGTCACCTGCTCGAAGCCGGCCAGCACCGCCTGGACGACCTCGTCGAGCTGCAGGCCCTGCTCGAGGTGCAGCTCGGGGGCGAAGCGCACCTCGGCGTACACCACGCCGTCGTCGGCCAGGTCCTCGGCGCACTCGCGCGCCACCCGGGTGAGCGCCTCGGCCGTCTGCATGACCCCGACGGTGTGCTGGAACGGCTCCAGGTACCGCGGCAGGCTCCGCCGGGCCGCACCCTCGACGAACCACGCCGCCAGCTGGTCGGGATCGGTGGTGGGCAGCCCCGTGTACCCCTGCTCGGCTGCGAGGTCGATGACGGTGGTGGGCCGCAGGCCGCCGTCGAGGTGATCGTGCAGGAGGACCTTGGGCGCCTGTCGGATCGTCTCGCGGGTGGGTGCCGTCGCCATGGGCTGACGCTACCGGTTGGCCGTCCTACGCTCGGCCGGTGCCCGGCGCCCAGGAGTCCCGCTTCGTCTCGGTCGTCCGCTTCGCCTTCCGCTCGTCGAAGCGCATCGCCGTCACCGTGGTCGGAGCAGCGCTCGTCCTCGGCGGCATCGCCCTGCTCGTGCTCCCCGGGCCGGGGATCATCGTGGTGATCGCCGGGTTCGCCGTGCTCGGCACCGAGTACGCCTGGGCCGCTGCGGCGCTGGACCGCACGAAGGCCACCGCCGAGCGGGCGGGCCAGATCGCCAAGGGTGCGGCCGGGTCGTCGGTGCGGGTGGCGAAGGGGGCGGCGGTCACCACCGGCCGCGCCGCCCGTGGTGCGGCCGGCGGCGCGGCCGGCCGCTTCCGCCGGCGCCGGGACTGACCCGCGGGCTCAGCTGATCCGGTCGGCGACGAGCGGGTGGCGGACCACGTCGGTGTCGTTGAAGCGCACCGTCACCGCACCCGGCACGCCGTCGAGGATGCGCAAAGCCTCGACAAGGCCCGACTTGGTGTTGGGCGGCAGGTCGATCTGGGTCGGATCGCCTGTGATGATCATGCGCGAATTCTCGCCGAGACGCGTCAGGAACATCTTCATCTGCATCGAGGTGGTGTTCTGCGCCTCGTCGAGGATGACCGCGGCATGAGCCAGCGTGCGGCCGCGCATGAAGGCGAGCGGGGCGATCTCGATGACCTCGGCGGCAATGGCGCGCTCGACCTTGTCGGCCGGCATCATGTCGTAGAGCGCGTCATAGAGCGGGCGCAGGTAGGGATCGACCTTTTCCTTCATGTCGCCGGGCAGGAAGCCGAGGCGTTCGCCCGCTTCGACAGCCGGTCGCGACAGGATGATGCGCTCGACCATGCCGCGTTCGAGCAGCATGGCGGCATGCGCCACCGCGAGATAGGTCTTGCCGGTACCGGCGGGACCGATGCCGAACACCAGCTCCGAACGCTCCAGCGCCCGCATATAGGCGTCCTGGTTGAGCGAACGGGCATAGATCGTACGCTTGCGCGTCGAGATCTGGGCGGCCGCCATCTTGCCCTTGCGCTCCAGCGTCGGCAGCGTCAGCTGGTCGTCAGGGGCAACTGCCATGCGCACGGCACCGTCTACGTCGGACTGGGCCAATTCGCCGCCTTTCTGCAGGATGGCATAAAGATGATCGAGGGCGCGGCGTGCCTGTTCGGCTGATGTGGCGCTGCCCTTGATGGTCAGCTGGTTGCCGCGCGAACGAATGTCGACGCCGAGTTTCTGTTCGAGACGGGCCAGGTTCTCGTCGAACTGGCCGTATAGCGCACTGGCTAGCTTGTTGTTGTCGAAGGTCAGTACGATGTGCGCCATGTCAGACGCCCCGGAGGGCAGGTTCTTGAGTTCAGCAGCGCTCAACCGTCTCTCCTCATCTGCCGTACGGCCGATCAGACCGCTTCGGCGAACAGGCTGTTGGTGCCTGTCTTCGTGATTCGCACATCAACAATGTCACCGATTTCGCCGGCCTTTTCATCAACAATAACCGGCTGCAACCAAGGAGAGCGTCCGACGATCTGTCCGGGCTCGCGGCCGGGCTTTTCGATCAGGGTCGAAATCGTCATGCCGACCAGCCCGTCGGCGAAGGCATGCTGCTGCTGGGTGATCAGCTGCTGCAGCCTCTGCAGGCGCTCGTCCTTGATCTTTTCCTCGACATGGCCGTCCATGTCGGCGCCCGGCGTGCCGGGACGCGGCGAATATTTGAACGAATAGGCCGAGGCGTAATTGGTGGCGCGCACGATCTCCATCGTAGCTTCGAAATCTTCATCCGTCTCGCCCGGAAAACCGACGATGAAGTCGCCCGACATGGCGATATCGGGACGTGCAGTCCGGATGCGGTCGATCAGCTTGAGATAATCGGCCGCCGTATGCCGGCGGTTCATCGCCTTCAAGATGCGGTCCGAGCCCGACTGCACCGGCAGATGCAGGTAAGGCATCAATGCTGCGAGGTCGCGATGGGCTGCAATCAGTTCGTCGTCCATGTCACGCGGATGGCTGGTGGTGTAGCGCAGCCTGGCTATGCCGGGGATTTCAGCGAGGCGGTAAAGCAGTCGCCCCAGACCCCATTCCTTGCCGTCGGCACCCTCGCCGTGCCAGGCGTTGACGTTTTGGCCAAGCAGGGTGACTTCGCGCACGCCGGCCTCGGCCAGCCTTTCGGCCTCGGTGACGATCTGGGCGACCGAGCGCGACACTTCCGAGCCCCTGGTATAAGGCACGACACAGAAGGTGCAGAACTTGTCGCAACCTTCCTGCACCGTCAGGAAGGCGGTGACGCCGCGCTTGGCGACCTCGGACTTCCTTGGCTGCGGCAGGTGCTCGAACTTGTCTTCGAGCGCATATTCTGTTTCGACGACCTTCTGGCCGCCGCGCGCCCTGCGCACGACGTCGGGCAAGCGATGATAGGTCTGTGGGCCGACGACCAGATCGACGGCCGAGGCGCGGCGAAGGATTTCGCGGCCTTCGGCCTGGGCGACACAGCCGGTGACGCCGACGATCAATTCGCGGCCGTTTTCAGCGCGCTCGGCCTTGAGTTTGCCCAGACGGCCGAGCTGCGAATAGACCTTCTCCGCTGCCTTCTCCCTGATGTGGCAGGTGTTGAGCAAAATGAGGTCGGCTTCTTCGATGGTCTCGGTCGCGGCATAGCCGTCGGCAGCGAGCGCATCGCTCATGCGCTGCGAGTCGTAGACATTCATCTGGCAGCCATAGGTCTTGATGAAGACCTTCTTAGCCGAGCCTGTTGCCGTCGAGGCCAGCTCCGCTGAGCTTGCCGGGACTATGGTAGAGATATCGTCGAGTTCCATGCGGCGCCTATTAGCGCCTTTCCGCAGCAAAAAACAGCCGGTTTAGGCCCAGCGCATCGGCGCCGTCCGGTCAGGCGGCGTTCTACCGCGCCGGCACCGGCTGACCGAGCGACTGCAGCATCATCTCGTGCACGCGCTCTTCCATCAGCCGGGTCGCTTCCTTGCGGCTCGACTTGGCCGAAAAATCGATCGGTTCGCCGAAGCGGATTTCAACGTCGAGCCCGCCTTCGGCCAGCAACTGGCCGACATGCGGCACCAGATCCATGTCGCCGATCCAGCTGGCGATCGGACGATGCTGGCGACCGAGCGGAATGCCGTGGATGCGGGTATAGGCGATCGACACCGGCTGGATGACGACATGCTCGGCTGCCCCTTCGGCAATCGCCATCGAGGCTGCGCCAAACAGCGTGCTCTTGAACGGCAAAAGCAAATTACCGTCGCCGGTGCTGCCTTCGGCAAACAACACCATCGCATTGCCGGCGGCGAGGCGCCGGGCGATCTCGCTGGCCTGGTCGCCCGACTTGCGCTTGCGCTCGCGCTCGATGAAGACGGTGCGCTGCAGCCGCGACAGGAAACCGAAGATCGGCCAGCCGCTCAGTTCCGACTTGGCGATGAAGGTGACGTCGAACCTGGAACCGAGCGCCATGATGTCGCTCCACGAGATGTGGTTGGACGCGATCATCAGTGGCCGGGTCTTTACCATCTCGCCGACGACGTGTACCCGCATGCCAAGCGCCCTGAGCATGGCGCGGTGCCAGATCTTCAGGATCACGGTTTCCGGCCACCAGCCGGTCTTCATCGAGATGACCTGCAGCGGCACGAGCACCAGCGAGGCCGCAACCATCCAAGCGAGCGCGAGCCCTGTGCGGATCTTTCCGATCATGTAGCCCTCAACGCCCCCGAACGGGCCTCTGGCTAGCGAAGATCGAGCCGCATGACAAGCGCGCCCGTCGCGCCTTGCGCCGACTGGTAATAATTCGGGCGTTTGCCGACCTCGTGGAAACCGAACTTGCGGTAGAGCCCGATTGCCGGCGCATTGGTCTCGTCGACCTCGAGGAACAGCGCTTCGGCACGCTGGGAATGCAACTCGCGCAGCACCGCATCCATCAGCCGCCAGCCCAGGCCATAGCGACGATGCGCGCGCGACACGGCAATGGTCAGGATTTCCGCCTCGCCCGCCGCCAGCCGCGCCAGCACGAAGCCTGCCGGTGCCTCGGCGCCATGGCCGATCTGGCGCACGGCAAAGCCGAACACCGTGTCCTGTGCGAGCAGCGACGAGAACTCGTCGCCCGACCAGGGACGAACGAAATCCTCGCGATGCAGAGGAGCGATCACCGCGCTGTCGTCGACCGAGAGCGGCTGGAGCGCATAGTCACGGCGCAGCGGCCAGAACGGCAATTTCATTTCTGTTCCCTCGGCAAAACAAAGCCGGCTTGCGGCTTGGCATCCGGCGCGCGGAGATAGACCGGCTTCGGCCGTTCGCCAGGCTCCTTGCCAGCAGCAATGCGCGCATAGGTGCCGATGTCGGCAGTCGCCAACTGGGGACCGAAGGCGAACGCCTTGTCGACTGCCACCGCGTCGGCGACCAGCCGCGCAGCGGTTCCGGCCAACGCCATCTGCCCGGAGGCGGCTATCGCGGCAGCCTCAGCCAGCGACAAGACCACCGGTTGGCGCAGCACCTGTCCTTTTTCGTCATAGACAGCCGCATGGATTTCCTCACGGCCGGCGTCGAGCGCGGCAAGCACAGTCGTCGGGCCAAGCAGGGCACGCGTTTCCGCTGCCAACGCTTCCAGCGTGGTGACGCCGACCGCCGGGACCTTCAGCGCCAGCGAAAAGCCGCGCGCCGCCGATACCGCGACCCGCACGCCGGTGAACGAGCCTGGACCGGTGGACACCGCAATCCGCCCGAGATCGACATAAGCGACGCCAGCTTGCGCAAGTGCTTCTCCCACCACCGCCATCAGGTGCTCGGCGTGGCCCTTGCCGAGATCGCGCACGGAACGGCCAAGCTCGCGGCCAGCGTCGGCATCATGGACGCTGGCGGCACAGAGGCTTGCGGCACAGTCGATGGCGAGCAGGATCATGATGCTGGCCCGTATTGCTGATTTTCCCCTTGTGGGGGGTGAGATGCGGTCCGCGAAGCGGACGAAAAGCCAATTGCTTGGCTTTTCGAGCATCGAACGCCGGCAGGCCAGAGGGGGGTGCGAAGGAACGCGTACATGCGCATCAATTTATCACGGACTGCTTCGCATTCCGTTTGAAACATCAACCCCGCGCCTGTGCCTTGAGCTCGAGCCTGCGCTTGTGGAGGACCGGTTCGGTGTAGCCATTGGGCTGGGCGCGGCCTTCGAAGACGAGGTCGCAAGCGGCGCGGAAGGCGGTCGACTGGTCGAACTCGGGTGCCATCGGTCTGTAGAGCGGATCACCGACATTCTGCCGGTCGACGATCGCCGCCATGCGCTGAAGTGAGTCCATCACCTGGATGTGCGAGCAGACATCGTGGCGCAGCCAGTTGGCGATGTGCTGGGAGGAGATGCGCAAGGTGGCGCGGTCTTCCATCAGCCCGACGTCGTTGATGTCGGGAACCTTCGAGCAGCCGACGCCCTGGTCGATCCAGCGCACGACATAACCCAAGATGCCTTGCGCGTTGTTGTCGAGCTCGCGCTGGATCTCGTCGGGCGTCCAGTTGGGACGGACTACCACCGGCACCGACAAGATGTCGTCGAGCCGCGCCTTGGGACGAGACTTCAGCTCGGCCTGCACCGCATGCACGTCGACCTTGTGGTAATGGGTGGCATGAAGGGTGGCTGCCGTCGGCGACGGCACCCAGGCGGTGTTGGCGCCGGCCTTGGGGTGAGCGATCTTCTGTTCCAGCATCGCTGCCATCAGATCGGGCATCGCCCACATGCCCTTGCCGATCTGGGCATGGCCCGACAGGCCGCATTCCAGCCCGGTGTCGACATTCCAGGCCTCATAGGCATTGATCCATGGTGCCTGCTTCATGTCGCCCTTGCGCACCATGGGACCGGCTTCCATCGAGGTGTGGATCTCGTCGCCGGTGCGGTCGAGGAAGCCGGTGTTGATGAACACCACACGTTCCTTGGCAGCACGGATGCACTCCTTGAGGTTGATCGTGGTGCGCCGCTCCTCGTCCATGATGCCCATCTTGATGGTCTTTCTGGGCATGCCGACAAGGCGCTCGACGCGGTCGAAGATCTCGACGGCAAAGGCCACTTCCTCGGGGCCATGCATCTTCGGCTTGACGACATACATCGAGCCCGCGCGGGAATTGGCACGACGGCCATTGGTGCCGACGTCGTGCAAGGCGATCAGCGCGGTGATCGCCGCATCCATGATACCCTCGGGCACCTCGTTGCCGTCGCGGTCGATGATCGCTGGATTGGTCATCAGGTGGCCGACATTGCGCACCAGCATCAAAGAGCGTCCGGGCAGCGAGACCACGCCGCCATCGGGAGCGGTGTATTCACGATCGGCGTTGAGCTTGCGGGTGACCGGCTTGCCGCCCTTGTCGAAGGTCTCGGACAGGTCGCCACGCATCAGGCCAAGCCAGTTGCGGTAGACCACGACCTTGTCTTCGGCATCGACCGCGGCAACCGAATCCTCGCAGTCCTGGATGGTGGTCAAAGCCGACTCCAGCACCATGTCCGAGATGCCGGCCGGATCGGTCTTGCCGATCGCACTTTCCCTGTTAACCACCACTTCGACATGCAGGCCGTTCTTGGACAGCAACACGGCGTCGGGATTCTTGGCCTCACCGCGATAGCCGGCGAATTGGGCCGCATCGCGCAGACCAACCGAGCCGGAAGCCGCGGCAAGCACCAACTTGCCCGCATCGATGGCGAACCCCGTCACATCGCTCCAGCTGCCAGAGGCCAAAGGTGCCGACTGATCGAGGAACGCCTTGGCCCAGGCGATGACCTTGGCCCCGCGCTTGGGGTTGTAGCCTTTGGTCTTCTCGGCACCATCGGCATCGGAAATCGCATCGGTGCCGTAAAGCGCATCGTAGAGCGAACCCCAGCGCGCATTGGCGGCGTTCAGCGCATAACGCGCATTCATCACCGGCACCACCAGCTGCGGCCCGGCGACGGTGGCGATCTCGGCATCGACATTGTCGGTGGTGACGGCAAAGGCAGGGCCTTCCGCCACGAGATAACCGATCTCGGACAAAAACGCCTTGTAGGCCGCCATGTCGTGCGGCGCGCCATGCTTGCGGTACCAGGCATCGAGCTTGAGCTGGAAGTCGTCGCGCTTTTCCAAAAGCGCCCGGTTCTTCGGGCCAAGATCATGCACGATATCAGCAAACCCCGCCCAGAACGCATCGACCTCGACCCCAGTCCCCGGCAAAGCCTCGCCAACAACAAAGTCGTGAAGTTCGCGCGCAATCGAAAGGCCGTGAAGATCGACAGTATCGGTCATGAGATGCGCTCCAGAATGCCGGCGCCGCAGGGGCGGTCAAGACAAGGTTTTCGGGCGTTTGGCACGCAAAGCGCGCAGGGTCAATTCGTCCAATGTTGCAAGGCAGTATTTGATTTGGCGCCGGCCGCCGTGCAAATCGATTTAGCCGTCAAACCGCTATCCGAGGCCTGCCGGCGGCAATCGCCACGACACGCGCCTCAATGAACATGCGCTGGCCTTCGACCGTGGAGACGTTGACCTCGGTCGCGATCTCGACTTCGGCCGTATCGGTGCCGGCATCGTTCGCCCGCACGGCGACGAGGGCGCGCGCCTCGGCTTCGGCAGCGGCCATCGCCGCGTCCTCGTCGGTGAAGTCACGCAGGATTTCGCCAACCGACAGCCGAAACAGCCCTTCCTTGGGCTGGCTGACACGCGCCTCGGCGGTCACGCGCACCTGTCCGACCACGGCACCAAGTGCGTTGGCAACGTCGGTATCTTCAGGCACCACGCATTCATTGCCGACCAACTGTGGCAGGCCGGCATAATGCAGGGGCGCGGAAGCGCCCAGGCCGATCACCGGGCGGTCGAGCGCGACAGACAGCCGGGCGATGCCTTCATGGCCGTCGACGGCACGCTGGACCAGCGCATGCGCCACCGTCGCGGCACCGTCGAGCCCGTCTTCGGCAAAGGCAGTTTCGAGGATCACTTCGGCCGAGAGGCGGGTGAGCGTTGCCAGCACGCGTTCGGACAAGGCTTCCGGCGTCGCGGCGATCGGCTGGCCGCGTCCGTCGCGCTTGCGGGCGAACAGCTCAGCACCTAGCCGCGCCGCCGCCTCGTCCCAATTGGCCTGCCTGCCAAGCACATGGGCGGCGTCGGACGGGGTGAAGCCTGAAACATGAACCAGCCCGCGCGACACCAGGCGATTGAGCGTGGCGCTCTGGGCGTTGGACGTCAGCAGCCTGTCGATAGGTTGCGGCACATCCGTGATCGTGTCGTAGAGCTTGGCTTCGGGCGGCGTCAGCCCGGCGGCCAGATGTTCAGGCACGCCGGTGCGGACAGCGAACCGGCCATCCATGCGGCCTGGATTGGGCGCGCGCAGCTGCCGCTCCAATTCGCTCGTCACCGCCTCGCCATGCATCATGCCGGCGAGCGCCAGCGGTACCAGGCGGCGCGGCCCGAGCGACATTTTGGGCTTCAGCCCGCCCTCCTCCAGCGCCACTTCCGAATCCCCGCCGAGACCGAAGGTGCGCATCGCAACCGCCTCGACCATGGTGCGGAAACCGCCGACGGTGGCGCCCTCGGGATCGAGCCGCGGCCGGCCATGCTCAAGCACGGCAACGTCGGTGGTGGTACCGCCGATATCGGAGACGACGGCATTGTCGAGCCCGGTCATGTGGCGGGCGCCGACAAGGCTGGCGGCAGGACCAGACAGGATGGTCTCGATCGGGCGCTGGCGGGCGAACGCGGCCGAGACCAGCGCGCCATCGCCGCGCACCACCATCAACGGGGCATTGATGCCGCGCTTGTCGAGAAAACCCTCGGTGGCGGCGACGAGGCGGTCGATCATCGAGATCAGCCGCGCGTTGAGCAGCGTCGTCAGCGCCCGGCGTGGACCGCCGAGCTTGGCCGAGAGCTCGTGGCTGGCGGTCACCGGCAGGCCGGCCTTTTGCCGGATCAGGTCACGGGCGGCGATCTCATGGGCCGGGTTGCGGGTGGCGAAATAGGCGCAGACGGCGAAGCCCGCGAAACCCCAGAAATACGTGCCGCTGTACTGC
>JAKFET010000048.1:0-29534 GCA_036675575.1 Acidimicrobiaceae bacterium | reverse complement strand
CGAGCACCAGGGCTGAAACGGGCCCGGGTTACAAATTGGCTACGTTACCTTCCGTAATCCCGCGGTTGACACAATTGACCCCTGAAAAGACTAAGTTCATGGGTACGTACACGCTCCCTGGCATGGGCCATGGGCTTTCTACAAATCCGGAGGATTGATGAAACGCAGTACTCAGACGATCCGCCTGGCGGCCGTCGTGGCCGCGAGCGCGCTTGTTCTCGCTGCATGTGGTGGCGACGATGAGGGTGACAAGGACAAGGCGACCGATGCCCCCGCAGCCAAGGGAGACGGCACCCTGACCATCGGCCAGCTGCTTCCGCAGACCGGCAGCCTTGCGTTCCTCGGCCCGCCGGAGTTCGCAGGTGTCGACCTCGCGATCAAGGACATCAATGCCGCAGGTGGCGTGCTCGGCAAGGACGTCGTCGGCGTCAAGGCCGACTCCGGAGACACCGACTCGGGCATTGCGCCGGCCGAGACCGACAAGCTGCTCAAGGCAAAGTCCGACGTCATCGTCGGTGCCGCGTCCTCGGGCGTTTCGCTCACCGTGATCGACAAGATCATGTCGGCAGGCACGGTCATGTTCTCGCCGGCCAACACGTCGACCTCGTTCGACGAGGGTGACTACTCCAAGCCGGACCTCTACTTCCGTACGGCGCCGTCCGACATCCTTCAGGGTGCCGTGCTCGCCAACCTCCTGGTCGAGGACGGACGCCAGAACGTGGCGATCCTGGCTCGCCAGGACGCATACGGCGAGACGCTGGCCAAGGAGGTCGCCAAGAACCTTGAGGCTGCGGGCTCCAAGGTCGCTGCGAACGTGCTCTACAGCGAGAAGGACGGTCCGGGTGACACCCAGATCTCCGAGATCGCGGACTCCAACGCCGACGCGGTTGTCCTCGTTGCGTTCGACGAGACCACGACGATCGTTCCGAAGCTGATCCAGGCCAACACCGGCCCGAAGGACGTTCCGACGTACTTCGTCGACGGCAACACGGCTGACTACTCCGCGGACTCGACCACGCCGCTTCCGGCCGGCTCCCTCACCGGCACCAAGGGAACCATCCCCGGTGCCGAGGCGGGCGACGACTTCAAGAAGCGTCTTGCGACGGTCGACGACAAGCTCAAGGACTACTCGTACGCGGCGGAGTCCTATGACGCCACCGTCGTGTCGGCGCTGGCCGCGATCGCGGCTGACAACGACTCGGGCGAGGCGATTGCCGCCAAGATTGCGGACATCACCAAGGGCGGCGACAAGTGCGAGACGTTCGAGGCTTGCGCCAAGCTCCTCGAGGCCGACAAGGACGCTGACATCGACTATGACGGTGTCTCCGGTCCGATCGAGCTCGGTGAGACGGGCAGCCCGACGGCTGCGTCGATCGGCATCTACGAGTACGGTGCGGACAACACCTACAAGGCGGTCGACTACATCAGCGGCACGATCTGATCACCTGATCTGATCAGCTGAACTGGAGGGCCCCGATGCTTCGGCATCGGGGCCCTCTGCTGTGCCCGGCGGCCCGGCACGGCCGACGGTTGGCTGCAGACACAGGAACGCCCGGCACCGTGGGTGCCGGGCGTTCTCTGCGTTCTGGTGACGCTGCTCAGTCTTCCTGCTGACCCAGCGTCCCGAGGTAGAGCTCGATGACCTTGGGATCGTCGGCAAGCGACTTTCCGGTGCCGGAGTAGGCGTTGCGGCCCTGGTCGAGCACGTAGCCGCGGTCGCAGATCTGCAGGCAGCGGCGGGCGTTCTGCTCGACCATGATGATCGACACGCCGGCAGCCTGGATGCGCTTGCAGCGGACGAAGACCTCGTCCTGGAAGAGCGGGGACAGCCCGGCGGAGGGCTCGTCGAGCAGCAGCACCGACGGGTCGGCCATGAGCGCCCGGCCCGAGGCCACCATCTGGCGCTCGCCGCCCGACAGGGAACCGGCCCGCTGCTTGCGGCGCTCGAACAGCCGGGGGAACAGCTCGAAGACGAACTCGAAGCGGTCGTGGACCCGCTTGGGCTCGAGGTAGATGCCCATCTCCAGGTTCTCCTCCACCGTGAGGGAGGGGAACACGTTGTTGGTCTGGGGCACGTAGCCGACGCCCTGGGCGACGAGCTTGGAGGCCTTGAGGCTGGTGATGTCGTTGCCGCGCAGGGTGACGCTGCCGCTGCGGATCGGGATCAGGCCGAACAGCGACTTGAGCAGGGTCGACTTGCCGGCGCCGTTGGGGCCGATGATGCCGATCAGCTCGCCGTCCTCGAGGCGCAGGTCGCACCCCGAGAGGATGTCGACGCCCGGGACGTAGCCGGCGACCACGGACTCGGCGGTGAGCAGGCTCATCGCTGGTCCTCGCCCTCGTCGCCGTTGCCCCGGTGGAGCTCGGTGGCGATGACGTCGCGCTCGGCGCCGGTGGTCGCCTTCACGATCTCCTCCTCCTCCCACTCGCTGAGGTCGCTGTCGTGGTGCGTGCCGAGGTAGGCGTCGATGACCTGCTGGTTGGCGCCGATGGCCTGCGGCGGCCCCTCGGCGATGATCCGGCCCTCGGCCATCACGACCACCCAGTCCGAGATGTCGAACACGACGTCCATGTCGTGCTCCACGAAGATCACGCTCATGCCCTCGGACCGGAGGTCCTTCACGTGGCCGAGCAGCGACTGCGTGAGCGCCGGGTTCACGCCCGCCATGGGCTCATCGAGCATGACGAGCTCGGGACCTGCCATCAGGGCCCGGGCCATCTCGAGCAGCTTGCGCTGGCCGCCCGACAGGGAGCCGGCGAACTCGCCGCGCATGTGGTCGAGCTTGAAGCGGGCGAGGAGCTCGTCGGCGCGCGCCTCGACCTCCTGCTCCTGGCCCCGCCACAGGAACGGGAGGAGCGACGGGAAGAAGCGCTCCCCTCGCTGGTCGATGGCGCCGAGCTTCATGTTCTCGATCACCGTCATCTTCGCCAGCGACTTGGTCAGCTGGAAGGTGCGGATCATGCCGCGCCGCGCCACCTTGTAGGCGGCGAGGTTGGCGAGGTCCTCGCCGTTGAAGCGCCACGTGCCGGTGTCGGGCTCGTCGAAGCCGGTGAGCAGGTTGAAGAAGGTGGTCTTGCCGGCACCGTTGGGACCGATCAGGGCCGTGATGGTCCCGCGCTGGAACTCGACGTGGTCGACGTCGACGGCCGTGAGGCCGCCGAACCGCCGGGTGACCCCGTTGGCCACGAGGATCGGGTCGGGCTTGGCCACGCCCGGCGTCTCGGCGAGCCCCGCCAGCGCGGCACCGCCTGCGGTGGGAGCGTCAGCGGGCATCGAGCTCGATCTCCCTGCGATCGCCGAAGATGCCTTGGGGGCGGAAGATGATCAGCGCGCACAGCAGCACGCCGACGAGCATGAAGCGCACGGCACCGACCTGGGTGCCGGTCATGATCGAGTCCGGGATGAGGTCGTTGGCCGACGCTTGGCGCAGGAACGAATCGGTGAAGGTCAGCACCATCCAGAAGACCATGGCGCCGACGATGGGGCCGATGACCCGGGCCGCGCCGCCGAGCAGCAGGGCGGTGAGCACGAAGAACGTGAGCGGGGTGCCGTAGTTGTCGGGCTGCACGGACTGGGTGGCGACGGCGTTGACGAAGCCGCCGAGGGCGCCGATCACGCCGCCGAGCACGAGCGCCTGCATCTTGTAGGAGAAGACGTTCTTGCCGAGGCTGACCGCGGCGTCCTCGTCCTCGCGGATCGACTTGAGCACGCGCCCCCACGGGCTGCGCATGAGCAGGTACACCAGGATGGCCGTCACGATGACGAGGGCCCAGCCCACGGTCATGGGCCAGATCTCGGTGTGCCGGAAGCGCAACGGCCCGAACCCGTAGCGCCCCGGGGAGAACGGGTTGATGTCGTAGAACGCGCCGGCGAAGTTGTTGATGCCCGAGGACCCGCCGAAGACCGGCGTGAACGTGACCGAGCGCAGGATGAGGCGCAGGGACTCGGCGGCGGCGATGGTGACGATGGCGAGGTAGTCGGCGCGCAGGCGCAGGGTGGGGACGCCGAGGAGCAGGGCGAACACCGCCGCCGCGAACAGCCCGGCGAAGAACCCGAGCCACATGGACTGCTCGAAGTACTCGACGGTGACGGCCGTGCCGTAGGCGCCGAGGGCGACGAAGCCGGCCTGGCCGAAGTTGAGCAGGCCCGTGTAGCCGAAGTGGATGTTGAGGCCGATGCCCGCCAGCGCGTAGACGATGGCGTCCTTGGTGAACGCCGCCCGGACGGTCGTGTCGAAGATCAGATCCCAGTCCACGGGAGCTCCTTCCGGTCGGGTGCGGGGGTCATCCGACCCGCTCCGCACGGCCGAGGATGCCCTGTGGGCGGACCAGCAGGATCAGGATGAGGATGGCGAAGGCGCCCACGTTCTTGAGCTCCGTCGACACCCACAGGGTCGACACCTGGACGAAGAGCCCGATGACGAACGACCCGAGCAGCGCGCCGTAGGCCGTGCCGAGGCCGCCGAGCGTGACGCCGGCGAACATCAGCAGCAGGAGCTGGAAGCCGAACTGGAAGCTGACCTGCTCGCCGAGCGCGAAGAAGACGCCGCCCAGGCACGCCAGGGCGCTGCCGGCGACCCACACGACGAGGATCACCCGGTCGACGTCGATGCCCGAGGACTCGGCCAGGTCCGGGTTGTCGGCCACGGCGCGCATGGCCTTGCCGATGCGGGTGAACTGGAGGGCGAGCCCGACCCCGGCCAGCACGATGAGCGACAGGGCGATGACCCAGATGTCCCGGGGTGCGATGGAGATCGGCCCGATGTCGATCGCCCGCTGCAGGTTGTAGCCGGAGTACGGACGGGTGCGGCCGCCGAACTGGTACAGGAAGATGTACCGGATCCCGATCGAGAGGCCGATGGACACGACCATCATGGCGATGAGCCCGGTCTTGCGGCGGCGCAGGGGCCGCCAGACGCCGGCGTCGACCAGGCCGCCGACGACACCGGCCACGCACATCGCCAGCAACGTGGCCCAGATCAGGTGCATGCCGATGGTGCGGTTGAAGAAGTAGGCGGCCAGGGCACCGAAGGTGACGAGCTCGCCGTGGGCGAAGTTCACCAGCCCCGTGGTGCCGAAGA
Organism: Acidimicrobiaceae bacterium; assembly: GCA_036675575.1. GTDB lineage: Bacteria > Actinomycetota > Acidimicrobiia > Acidimicrobiales > Salinilacustritrichaceae > Salinilacustrithrix. Next base: position 24,453 of record JAKFET010000048.1, on the reverse strand, counting down.
TCAGCGACAGGCCGATGGCGGCCATGGCGATGATGAGGCCGAACTTGATGCCCTCGACGCACAGCTGGAGGAACTGGTCGAAGCGGGTGCCGACGTCGCGGGGGTCCTCGCCGAGGGCGAAGATCACGGGGCGGGTCTGGCCGGGCCGGACGTTGACCGTCAGCTCGGACCGCTCCTCGTCGCGGAGCTCGACGTCGTCGGGCAGCGAGTCCGGGTCGATCGACACGAGGTACGCACCCGGGCCCGGCAGCTCGACGGTCCACGTGCCGTCGTCGTCGGTCTCGGTCTCGCCGACCTCGTCACCCTCCGCGGTGCGCACGGTGATGGCGGCGCCGCCGACGAGGACGTCGTCGCCGTCCTCCTCCTCGGGCTCGGCGCGCAGCGTGCCGGTGACGGACTCGGCGGGACCCGAGTCGTCGGCGGGTTCCTGGGCGCCGGCCGGGGTCACGAAGAGGATCGAGAGGCACGCCCCGAGCAGGAGCAGCAGCACGATTCGGGTGGAGCGGGCAGGCACGGCGGACGGAGTGTAGGGAACCGGACCCCTCGGCGAGCGACGCGGGGCGATCGGCGTGCGACGTCAGCCGCAGCAGCCGGCCGGGGGGTGGCTGACCGAGGGGGCGACGACCCCGTCGACGTGGCCGATCTCGGCCAGCAGCAGCCCGACGGTGTCGACCCCCTCGACCGCGGGCAGGTCGATGTGGAACACGTCCTCGGCGATGCCGCCGCGGCGGGACGAGACCCGCACGTCGGTGATGTCGGCGCCGAGGGCACCGATGCGGGAGGCGACCGAACCGAGCGCGCCCGGCCGGTCGGGGACCTGGAGCGTGACGATGAGGTGCTGGCGCCGGTCGGCGGCTGCTTGCGGGTCGGTGGTGTCGTCCATCAGTGCTCGCTCCATCTCTCCAGCCAACGGCGCCGGCGTTCCGGCACGACCTGCAGCGGGTGAACGCCCCGTGAACAGGTCCGGGTCAGCGGAGCCCCACCGCGTCGAGGACCTCGTCCAGCGAACCGGTCATCCCGGTGACGAACGCGCCGAACTCGGCGTAGACCGCCGAGGCCTGGTCGTAGCGCATCGTGTACACGACCTCCTTGAGGTCGTCGGGCTTCTGGGCGAACAGGGTGACGCCCCACTCGAAGTCGTCGATGCCGGTGGACCCAGTGACCACCTGGAGCACCCGGCCGGCGAAGCTCCGGCCCGACTTGCCGTGCTCCATCATCAGCTCCAGGCGCTCCTCGTACGGCAGCGTGTACCAGTTGCCCTCGACCGTGCGCCGCTTGGACATCGGGTAGAAGCAGAAGGCCGGCTTGCCCTCGGGCGGCAGCTGGGGGAAGAGGCGGGCCTGCTTCATCTGCTCGGGGACACCCTGCGCGTACTCGCTGATCTCCGTGAGGCTGACGTAGCTGTCGACCAGCTCGAGGCCGGCTGCAGCGAGCTCGGTCTGCAACCGCCGCAGGCGCCACTGGTCGGCGCCGAGCGCCATGAACCCGAGGTCGGCCTTGTGGCCCAGCACCGCGACGGGGACGACCTGGTAGCCGTCCGCCTCTGCGGACCGGACGGCCGCCGTGACCGCTTCGGCGTCGGCCAGCGGGCCGGTGGCGAAGAACAGGTGCAGCACGGCCTGACCCTCGGCCGGGCTGGAGGGTGCGTGGGCGGACGAGGTGGGGGCATCGCTCATGGGGCCAGCCTACGGAGCCACCCCTCGTGGCAAAGCCGCCGGCTACTCGTAGATGCGGCCGCCGTCGACGCCGACCCAGCCGACCAGGGTCATGCGGGCCATCCGAGCGGCCTCGACCGCCAACGACGTGGGCGCGCCCTTGGCGACCACCGTGGTGATGCCCGCCGCCCACGCCTTCTGCACGATCTCGAAGCCGACCCGACCGCTGACCGCGAGGCCGCACCCGTGACGGGGCAGGCGGTCGGCCAGCAGCTCGTGGCCGACGACCTTGTCGACCGCGTTGTGGCGGCCCACGTCCTCCCGGACCACGATCGCCTCGCCGTCGGGGGCGAAGAGGGCGGCGGCGTGCACCGCGCCGGTGGCGGAGAAGACGGGGGTGTCGCCGAGCAGCGCGTGCGGGGCGGCGAGCAGGACGTCGTCCGGGATGGGGTCGCCCACCGGCAGCGGGCGGATGCGGGAGCGGAGCTCGTCGATGGCGGTGGTGCCGCACATGCCGCAGGCGCTGCTCGTGACGCCGAGGCGTGGCTCGGGCGCCGGGGCCAGGCCACCGGTGCTGACCGTGACCACGTTGAACTCCGACGCCACGACGCCGCCGGGACCGTCGCCCCGGCAGTACTTCGCCGATCGCACGGGCGCCCCGTCGAGCAGGCCCTCGGTGAGGCAGAAGCCGGCCGCCAGCTCGAAGTCGTGCCCCGGGGTGCGCATGGTGGTGCCCACGAGGTGCCCGTCGAGGCGGATCTCGAGCGGCTCCTCGACCGCGACCTCGTCCGGGCTGCGGGTGCGACCGGTCGCGTCGACCCACGTCGTCAGCAGGCGGTTGGTGCGGCCCCGGGTCACCACCCCAGCGTAGGAGCACCGCCGGCGACTGCTGCCGGGGGCAGGAGGCCGGGGGTCGGAGGACGAACAAACCTGACAGGGAACCGACCGACATGCACACCGAACCGCCCCGAGCCGCGCGCTCGCACCGCCGACCGCACCGACGGTCCCGCACCGGCCTCGTGGCGGTCCTGCTCGCCCTGCTCGCCACCCTGGCGGCGGTGCCGGCGGCCGGCGCCGGGCCCACGGCACCCGCCGAAGGCGTCCCGATCCTGCGCCTCGACGGCAAGGGGCACGGCCACGGCGTGGGGCTGTCCCAGTGGGGCGCACGCTCCATGGCCGCACAGGGCGCCGATGCCGCCTCGATCCTCGCCCACTACTACCCCGGGACCGCCGCCGGCTCGGCCAGCGGAGAGGTCGTCGTCGGCGTCGCCAGCGGTGGCCGGGCCACGGTCTCGCTGCCCCGTGGGGGCGAGCTGCGCTCGTCCCGTGGCGGCGCCCAGGCCCAGGGCTTCCCGATCCAGCTCGGCCCCGGCGAGGTCGCCGTCATCCACCACGACGGGAGCGGCTTCCGCGTGGAGCGCGGCGGCGTGCGCGGGCTCGCCGCCGGCGACGACGCCCAGATGTTCCAGGAGGAGCCCGACTGCGTGCTGCTCTGCCCGCCCGGCACCCAGCCCGCCCCCCAGCCCCAGCCGGAGCCCGAACCGGAGCCGGCTCCCGAGCCGGAGCCCGAGCCGTGCGTGCTGTGCGAGCCCGAGCAGCCCGCCCCCCAGCCCCAGCCCCAGCCCCAGCCGGGGCAGCCGGCGCCGGGCACCCCGCCGCCCGCCGACCCCGGCGCGCCGCGCTCGCCGACGCCCATCTGGGCCGTGCCCGCCGACGGCGGCACCGTGCAGGCGGTCGACCGCGGCCGCACCTACCGGGGCCTGCTCGAGGTGACGGGCGGTCCCGGCGCCCTCCGGGTGCGCAACCACGTCGACATCGAGGACTACCTCCGGGGCATGGCCGAGGTGCCCGGCACCTGGCCCGCCGCCGCGGTGCAGGCCCAGACCGTGGCCGCCCGCACCTACGCCCTGCGCGCCATGGCCGGTGCCGGGGAGATCTGCGATTCGGAGTCCTGCCAGGTGTACGCCGGCGTGGCCCGGGAGACGCCCGGCCAGGACGCGGCGGTGGCGGCGACGCGGGGCTGGGTGCTCACGCACGGTGGCTCGCTCGCGTCGACCTTCTACTCCGCCTCCGCCGGAGGCCACTCGGCCACGATCCGGGAGGGCTTCGGCTCGGCCTACGACATCCCGTACCTCCCGGCCCGCCCCGAGCCCACCGACGACATCCGGCCCTGGAACCTCGAGGTCTCCCTGAGCGACGTCGCCGCCCGACTCGGCTACCCCGGCCGGATCACCGACGTGCGGGTCGACGCCACCGGGCCCTCCGGGCGCCCCCTCGCGATGACCATCGTCGGCGAGGCCGGCGAGCGCCCCGTCGACCCGCAGGTCTTCCGCCGCCGGCTCGGGCTGCGCTCCACCTTCTTCGCCGTGCAGGCCGGCGTCGCCGGCCAGGCACCGCCGCCGCCTCCTGCGCCGGTCGAGGAGGACCAGCTCACCACGGCCGAGGCCGTCATCGAGCAGGTCGCGCCGACCGCCCGCCCCTCCCGCGTCCGGACCCTCGGTGCCGTGACCCCCCGCTCGCTCACCCCCGGCGGCCTGCCGGCCGCAGCCCGCGCCGGCCAGCTCGCCGTCATCGGGATCCTCCTCGCCGCCGTCTGCGGTGCCGCCGCGCTGCGCCTGCACGGCGTCGGCCGGGCGGTCTCGTCCGACGGCCTCGGACGGAACCCGCTCGGTGCACCACCGGTCGGGTGGCGCGAGCAGCTCGCCGCGACGATGAGGGGCCGAGCCGACAGGCGAGGCAACCCGCGGACCCGGCCCCTGCGGCGGCGGAGCCGCCAGGCGAGGCGTGCGGGAACGTGACCGCTCCGCGCTGATAATGACCCGGTGGACGAGATCAAGCCCCTGACGACGTCACGCATCATCCGGCGCGGCTTCCTCCGCCGCTGCCCCCTGTGCGGCAGCAGCGACATCGGCGAGACGTTCTTCCGCCAGCGCGAGCGGTGCCCGCGGTGCAACTACCCGACCGAGCGCTCGGACGACCAGTGGATCGGATCGCTCGGCATCAACACGATGGTGAGCTTCACGCTGCTCGTCGGCGTCATCGCGGTGGGGTTCGCCGTGACCTACCCGGACCCCCCGGTGGGGACCCTGCTGGTCATCGCCGTGAGCGTCGCCGCGCTCTTCCCGGTGCTGTTCTTCCCGATCTCGAAGTCGCTCTGGTCCGCGATCGACCTGGCCATGCGCCCCGTCGACCCCGACGACGACGTCGACCCCCGCTACCTGCCGCCCACGCGACACGGTCCCGGCTGATCGGCCCGCCAGGCGGTGGAAGTTCGGCACATGGGTGAGATGCGGGGTGCCTGAAAGCGCGTGCCCGACGCTCAGCTGGGCATCGTCCCACGCGCGAGGGGCGCCTCTACACGCGGTCGCAGTCCCGATCCTCGTCCAGGAACGTTCTTCAGCATCCCCCCGGTCGCCAAACGGCACGTCGGTGCAGGCGAGATCAGCAGACTGGGCCGCCGAGCGCGTGGTGGATGCGTGTGGGACGGCCCAGAACGAGCAGGTCAGGCAACCGGGCCGTTCAGCACGCCGTCACTGCGTGCTCAGCGGCCCAGAACCGAGGGCCGCGCCGAATGCCGGATCTGGACGCAAGGCGCACGCCACCTATCGCCCTCGGGCGCGCACGCGCGCCGCGTGTTGGTACCTCCGATGCAGGCACGTCCACCTCACCTCGGTGCAGAACTCAGGAGGTGGGGACGTGGGAGTGGTCGTTGTGGCGCACCAGCGACCACGTCCGCTCCTTGACCCACGGCATCTCGGGACGCTCGTCGTGCTGCCACTCGGTGATGCCGCAGTTCTGGATCAGCACCGCGCCGAGCCAGCCGGTCATCCCTCGGCCGAAGAACGTGGTGAAGCTGTGCTCGACCACGCCGCCGTGGCAGGCGACCACCACGGTCTGGCCGACGTGCGTGCGGACCAGCTCGTCCAGCGCGCCACCGACGCGGGCGGCGAACCCGGCCCAGGTCTCCGATCCCGGCACGTGGTGGTGGAACGGCGTCCACACGTCGGGGGTGGGGAACCGCTGCTCGAGCTCCTCCCACGCCAGGCCGTCGCCCTCCGGTCCGATGTCGAACTCGCGCAGGTCCTCGCGCTCGACGACGTCGAGCCCGCCGACGGCCGGGGCGATGATGGCGGCCGTCTCGGCCGCCCGCGGCAGGGTCGACGAGTAGAGGGCGTGGACCTCGCCCAGCTCACCGGTGCGCCCGAGGCGGTCCCGGAGGGCCTCGGCCTGCCGGCGACCCAGCTCGGACAGCCCGCTGCAGCCCTGCCGGCCGCCCACGACGCCCTGGACGTGGGACTGGGCCTCGCCGTGGCGGACGAGGACGATGCGCGTGGTCGTCATGGCGTGACCGTACGCGGGACGGGCGCCCCGTGGGGCGCCCGTTCCGGTGTTCGTGGGTGGTCCGGCGGAGCCGGTCGCCTCCCTAGTAGTCGTCCATGCCTCCGGGCATGCCGCCGCCGGCGCCCTTCTCGGGCTGGTCGGCGATGACGGCCTCGGTGGTGAGGAACAGGGCCGCGATCGACGCTGCGTTCTGCAGGGCCGAGCGGGTCACCTTGGCGGCGTCGATGATGCCGGCCTTGGTGAGGTCCTCGTAGTTGCCGGTGGCCGCGTTCAGGCCCTCGGTGGCGCCGGACATGGCGAGCACCCGGTCGACCACGACGCCGCCCTCGAGGCCGGCGTTGCGGGCGATCTGCTTCAGCGGCTCCTGCAGGGCGTGGGCCACGATCTTGGCGCCCGTGGCCTCGTCGCCGACGAGGTCGCCCACGAGGGCGTCGACCTTGGCCTTGGCCCGCAGCAGGGTGGTGCCGCCACCGGCGACCACACCCTCCTCGATGGCGGCCTTGGTCGTGCTGACCGCGTCCTCGATGCGGTGCTTCTTCTCCTTGAGCTCGACCTCGGTGGCCGCGCCGACCTTGAGGACGGCGACGCCGCCGGACAGCTTGGCGAGGCGCTCCTGGAGCTTCTCGCGGTCGTAGTCCGAGTCGGTGTTCTCGATCTCGGCCTTGATCTGGGTGATCCGGCCCTGGAGGTCCTCGTCGGAGCCGCCACCGTCGACGATGGTGGTCTCGTCCTTGGTGACGACGATCTTGGCCGCGGTGCCGAGCAGGTCGAGGGTGGTGTTCTCGAGCTTGAGGCCGATCTCCTCGGAGATGACCTGGCCGCCGGTGAGGATGGCCATGTCCTGCAGCATCGCCTTGCGGCGCTCGCCGAAGCCGGGGGCCTTCACGGCCACGGCCTTGAAGGTGCCGCGGATCTTGTTGACGACGAGGGTGGCGAGGGCCTCGCCCTCGATGTCCTCGGCGACGATGGCGAGGGGCTTGCCCGACTGCATGACCTTCTCGAGCACCGGGAGCAGGTCGCGCACGGCGGTGATCTTGGAGGAGACGAGGAGGATGTAGGCGTCGTCGAGGACGGCCTCCATGCGGTCCTGGTCGGTCACGAAGTACGGGGAGATGTAGCCCTTGTCGAAGCGCATGCCCTCGACGAGGTCCATGTCCATCCCGAAGGTCTGGCTCTCCTCGACGGTGATGACGCCGTCCTTGCCGACCTTGTCGATGGCCTCGGAGATCATCGTGCCGATCTCCTCGTCGGCCGAGGAGATGGAGGCGACCTGGGCGATCTGGCCCTTGCCCTCGACCTCGACGGCGAGGTCCTTGATGGCGGCGACGGCGGTCTCGACCGCGGCCTCGATGCCCTTCTTCAGCGACATCGGGTTGGCGCCGGCGGCCACGTTGCGCAGGCCCTCGCGGACCATGGACCAGGCCAGGACGGTGGCGGTGGTGGTGCCGTCACCGGCGACGTCGTCGGTCTTCTTGGCGACCTCCTTGACCAGCTCGGCGCCGATGCGCTCGTAGGGGTCCTCGAGGTCGATCTCCTTGGCGATGGAGACGCCGTCGTTGGTGATGGTGGGGGCGCCCCACTTCTTGTCCAGCACGACGTTGCGGCCCTTCGGGCCGAGCGTGACTCGGACGGCGTCGGCGAGCTTGTTCATGCCCGCCTCGAGCGAGCGGCGGGCTTCGCTGTCGAACGCGATCATCTTGGCCATGTGTCGACCTTCTTTCCTCGGCGGTTAGCAGTCCTAGACAGAGACTGCTAACAGCCAAGCACGTCTCGTTAGCAGTCGCAACACGCGACTGCTAGCGAGACGGCGCAGCACCTCAGCCGCCGGCGACGGCGGGGATGATGGCGACGGTCTCGCCGTCGGGCACCGGGGTGTCGAGGCCGTCCATGAACCGGACGTCGTCGTCGGCCACGAACACGTTCACGAACTTGCGCAGGTTGCCGTCCTCGCCGAGGAGGCGGTCGGCGAAGCCGGGGTGGGCGGCGTCGAGGGCCTTCAGGACCTCGCCGACGGTGCTGCCCTCGACCTCGACCTCGGACTTGCCGCCGGCCATCGGGCGGAGCGTGGTGGGGATGCGGACGGTGGCGGTCATGACGTGGGCTTCCTCGGGGATCGGGGATCGCGGTGCGGCCGGGATCGGCCGGCACCGATGGTAACGAACCGCCTCCTCAGGGCATTCCCCCGCCCCGGCTGGGGAGGTTGGCGATGCGGTGCGGGCGGGGTGACACTGCTCGCCGTGGCGACCTTGCTCCGCACAGCCCACGGCGACTTCGACCCGGCCGCCGTCGCCGCCGCGAAGGACGGCCGCACCGTGGCGGTGTGCCTGCCGGCCCGGGACGAGGAGGCCACGGTCGGCACCATCGTCGAAGCGCTGCGCCGGGAGCTTCAGGACGAGGTCGCCCTCATCGACGAGCTCGTGGTGGTCGACGACCACTCCGAGGACGCGACCGCCCGGGTCGCCCGCGAAGCCGGCGCGACGGTCGTCGATGCCCGCACGACCCTCGCCGGCGTGACGGGTGCAGGGAAGGGGGCGGCGCTCTGGCGCTCGCTGCACGAGACGACGAGCGACCTGGTGGTCTGGGTCGACGCCGACATCACCGAGTTCAGCTCGCACTTCGCCGCCGCACTCGTCGGCACGCTGGTGGCGCACCCCGAGGTGTCCTTCGTGAAGGGGGCCTACGACCGCCCGCTCGTGGAGGGCGAGGGCGGCGGCCGCGTGACCGAGCTGGTCGCCCGACCCGCGCTGGCCATGCTCTTCCCCGAGCTCACGGTCGTCGCCCAGCCCCTGGCCGGCGAGTACGGCGGCCGGCGCGACCTGCTGGAGCGGCTGCCGTTCGTGCAGGGCTACGGCGTCGACATCGCCCTGCTCATCGACGCCCACGCGGCGGTCGGCATGGCCGGCCTGGCCCAGGTCGACCTCGGCGTGCGCCGCCACCGCAACCGCACCATCGGCCAGCTCGGGCCCCAGGCCGCCGAGGTGCTGCGGGCGACGCTGGTGCGGGCCGGCGTGCCCACGGGCGACGAGCACCTCGTGCTGCGCCGCCCGGGTCTGGAGCCGCTGGAGCTCGCCCACGACGAGCTGCCCCCGCTCGTGGCGCTGGGCTCCTACGGCCGCGGCTCGGGCTGAGGGACGGGGACCTCGTCGGCGGCCTTCTGGCCGGCCGTGCGGCGGTCGACCTGGCCGTCGACGCCGATCTCGTCGTTGACGTAGTCGTCCAGGGGCTCCAGGGGGCCGTGGCCCCCGACGGGCGGGCCGGTGTCGCGGGCGATGACCTCCTCGACCGGGACCTCGAGGACGTAGACCGCCCAGAGGTGGCCGACGATGACCTTCACGGTGGCGGTCAGCGGCACGGCGAGCAGGAGGCCGAAGAACCCGCCGAGCGAGCCGCCGGCGAGCAGCACCAGCATCACCACCGCCGGGTGGAGGCTCACCGTGCGCTGCATCACCAGCGGGCTGATGAAGTGGTTGTCGATCTGCTGGGCGATGGTCATGATCGCCGCCACCCACAGCGCGGTGCTGAAGTCCCTGGTGGTCAGGGCGATGATCACGCCCGGCACCGCGCCGACCCACGGGCCGATGAGCGGGACGAGGTTGAACGCGCCGGCGATCATGCCGACGATCAACCAGAAGGGCAGGTCGATGATGGCCAGGCCGACGCTGACCATGATCCCGACGATGACGGCCACCGCCAGCTGCCCCCGGAAGAAGCCGCCGATGGCGACGTTGAGGCGGTGGGCGACGTGCAGCACCTGGCGGTTGGCGCCGGCGGGGATCAGCCGGCGGGTCACGTCACCGATGTGGGGCAGGTCCACGAGCAGGTAGAAGGCGATGATCGGCGCCAGCACGAAGATGAGCCCGACCTCGAAGACCCGGGTGCCGATCTCGCGAGCCCGGTTCAGCTGCTCGCCGATGCCGGTGGCCTCCGGGAACTGCTCGCGGGCGTCGGCCGCCACCCGGTCGAGGTCCGCGGCGAGCACGGGCTCGTCGTTGCGCTCGAGCACCCGGGCCGCCCGGGTGACCACCTGGTCGAACTCGGCGTTGCGGGTGGACTCGGGGCCGCCGAACTGGTCGCGGAGCTCCTCGACGTCGGGGACCTCGACGACCCAGTTCCCGTCCTTGGACTGGGCCGACAGGTCGTCGAGCCAGTCCTCCATGTCGGCGCGCAGCTCGGGCCACTGGTCGGCCAGCTCCTCGGCCTGCTGGCTCACGAGCGGGGCCACGAGGAAGCCGAGCAGCACGAGCAGGCCGATGAAGAGCAGGTAGCTGACGCCCGTGCCGGCGACCCGCGGGATCCCTCGGCGCTGCATCCCGGTGACGATGGGGTTGAGCAGGAACACGATGGCGCCGGCCAGCACCAGCGGCGGGAACACCACCTTGAACTGCCACGCGATCCAGAAGAGGAGCGCGAGCGCAGCAGCCACGCCGAGCAGCGACCAGGCCACCCGGCCGGCGACGGCGAAGCGGTCCCACATCGGCCGCACGGTACCCAACCCCCGCGCCCGGTCGTGGCCGGCCCGCCGGACCGGGCCCGCTGCCTACCCTGGCGCCATGGACGATCGCACCGAGCCACCCGTGGGGACCTCGGGGCTCATCCCGCGCATCGTCGTCGGCGGCATCGTGGTCTTCGTCGCCCTCACCGTGCTTGGTTGGGTCGTGGGCGCCATCCTGGCCGTCCTGCGCACCCTCCTCGTGGTCGCCGTCGTCGTGGCGGTGGTGTGGGCGGTGCTCGCCTCGCGCCGCGACTGAGCGCTGCTCAGGAGCGGGCGGCCAGCACCTCGGCCGCCACCTCCTCGATGCAGGCGACCGTGTCGGCCATGGCCCGCTCGCGCCCGTAGCGCTGGACGAGGGACACCACCTCGGCGATCCCGTGATCGTGCTCGGCGGCCCGGACCTCCTCGGTGTCGACCTCCTCCCCCACCACGGCCACCACGGGCACGCCGAGCGCGACCGCCATCTCGGCCACGCCGCCGACGACCTTGCCCTCGAACGAGGCGTCGTCGAGGAAGCCCTCCCCGGTCACGACCAGGTCGGCCCCCTCCAGGGCCTGGTCCAGCTCGAGCTCCTCGGCCACGAGCGCGAAGCCGTCGAGCAGCTGCGCGCCGACGGCGGCGAGCCCGCCGGCCAGCCCGCCCGCCGCGCCCGCCCCGGGCAGCTCGGTGACGTCGACGCCGTGGTCCTCGAGGTACACGTCGGCCAGGCGGCGGAGCCGGTTGGTGAGGAGGCGCACCTGGGCCCGGCTGGCCCCCTTCTGGGGTCCGAAGACCTCGGCGGCGTCGAGGAACCGCGTGCGCACGTCGCAGGCCACGAGCAGCTCCACGGCCCGCAGCCGCTGGTGGGGGTGCAGCGCGCGGAGGGCGCCGAGGCCGCCGTCGGTGGTCGCCGAGCCGCCGAGGCCGACGATGACCCGCGTCGCACCGGTCTCCACCGCGATCTGGATCAGCTCGCCGGTGCCGTGGGTGTCGGCGGCGATCGGGTCGTTGCCCTCGGCCCCGCCGAGGAGCAGCAGGCCCGATGCGCGGGCCATCTCGATCACGGCCGTGCCCCGGTCGTAGCGCCACCCGGCCTCCACGGGATCGCCCAGCGGACCGGTGACCACCGACGTGCGGTTGGGGCCGCCGAGCACGTCGAGCAGGCCGTCGCCGCCGTCGGCCACCGGCACCTCGTCGCAGTCCCAGCCGGCATGCGCCGCCGCACGCCCGATCGCCGCCGCGACCTCGGCGGCCGAGGCCGTGCCGCGGAACTTGTCGGGGGCGGCGACGACCCGCACGTCAGGCCAGCGGGCCGAGGGCGGCCACGACGGCGTGGGGACCGTCGAGCACGAGGTCGGCGGCCGCAGCGACGTCGCGGTGCAGCTCGTCCGACGCGATGGCCACCTTGCACGTGGTGACGCCGGAGGCCGCCAGCTGGTCGAGGGCGGCGAACGCCGGCAGGTCGCCGAGGTCGTCGCCGAGGTAGGCCACGACGTCGCACCCCTGGCTGAACGCCAGCACGGAGGTCCCCTTGTCGACGGCGAGGGGCGGGTGCAGCTCGACCGACCGCTTGGCGGCCCGGACCGACAGGCCGGTGGCGGCCGCTGTCTGCTCCGCCCACCCCAGCACCGCAGCCTCGGCGTCGGGGGCCTCCCGGTAGTGGACCGTGAGCGACAGGCCCTTGGGCTCGACGCGCACGCCGGTCGGGAGCGCGGCGCCACCGGCTGCGGCGTCGGCCACGACCTCGCGCCAGCGACCGGCGTCGTCGTGGTCCTGCTCGACGCCGTCCACCCGCGTCTCGAGGCCGTACACGCCCGACAGGTCGACCCCGGGGCCGATGCGATCCTCCAGGAAGGCCCGGGGCCGCCCGCTCACCACCGCGACCCGCCGGAACCGCAGGGCGAGGCGGTCGAGCAGGTCGATGGCGCCGTCGACGGCCGCGGCCGCCGAGGGGTCGTCGACGATGGGGGCGAGCGTGCCGTCGAAGTCGAAGAAGAGGGCGGTGCGGGAGGGGTCGGCGCCGACGACGGCACGCAGCTGCGCCTCGGCGCGCGAGCCGGCGAGCGGGGCGTCGAGGGCGTCGGGCACGGTCCGACCGTACCCGTCCTCCTCTGTCACACTGCGCCGGTGGCCCCGCCCCAGCGCCTCCGTCGAGCCGTCGCGGCGGGTGCCCTGGTCCTCGTCGCCGCCGCCTGCGAGGAGCACACGGTGGCCGTGCGCTTCGAGCCGGAGGTGGGCGACGTCTACCGGTTCCAGGCCGACGTCGAGACCGAGGTCGTGCGCACCGTGGACGGCGTCACGACCGAGGAGGCCGACGCCGCCCGCCTGGACGCCACCCAGACGGTGCAGGCCGTGGCCGACGACGAGGTCCTCGTCCGCATCGCCCTGCGTCGCGACGAAGCAGCGCCCCGCACGGTGGACGTGCGCCTCGACCGGGCCAGCCGCCTGACCGCCATCGACCTCGTCGAGGGGGTCCCCGCCGAGGCGCTGGGCCTCGACGTGGCGATGGACCTGCCCGCCGACATCGGGAGCCCGCCGACCGGGCGGCTCGAGCCCGGCGACCGCTGGGAGATCCTGCGCGAGGTCCGCCTCGACGGACTGGGCCGGCCGGTGCTGGTGCAGGGGCGGGGCCGCATCGACTCGCTCGGGGTGGAGCACGGTCGCGACGTCGCCGTCGCCGTGGTGGACCTCGAGATCCCGGTGCGCACGATCCTCGACCGTCCCGAGGGCCGGCTGCGCCTCGTCGGCACCCAGCACACGACGTCGGAGACGGCCTACGACCTCGCCGACGGCGCCATGCGCCGCGACCGCACCGTCACCGACGGCACCGTGGAGGTGATCGCCGAACCCCCCGCGGGGGTCGAGGCCGAGCCCCTGCGTGGGGACATCGAGTACCGCATCGTGACCCGCACCCGACGGTTGGGCACGGGCTCGTCGAGCTGAGCGTCAGCCCCCGACCAGGTCGGGGCCGAGGTGGACCAGCACGTTGGCCAGCTGCAGGTCGTCGACCGGCGCCACGGCGGGCATCGCCGTGACGGACTCCGGCGTGGCACCGAGGGCGGCGGCGAGCGCCTCCGCCTCGGCTTCGAAGCCGGTGGTGAAGTACACGATGGTGGACGGCACCCGCTCGGCGTTGGTGGGGGTGGCGGTGACGTAGCCGAGCGCCTCGAGGGCGTCGGTGGTGCCGCCCGCGGCGCCGTCGGTGCCGGAGCCGTTGGCCACGAGGACCTTCACCTCGGCCGGGTCCCGGAGCGCCACCGTGGTGCTGGTGGTGGTCGCCTCGGGGTCCTCGTCCTCGGGCTCGGCCGAGCCCTGGTCGACCTCGCCGGACGTGTCGGACCCGACCGCCACCTGCGTGGTGTCGGTGTCGTCGTCGCGCAGCAGCAGCACGCCGATGACGACGGCCACGGCGACCAGGATGGCGCCGCGCGCCACCGAGCCCTGCCCTGGCGTGGAGGTGGGGGGCTGGGGCTGCCGTCGGCGTCGCCGCGGCTGCTCGGACTGTTCGCTCATGGGAGCCTCCGGCGGCGTGTCATCCCCACCATGGTGCGTCCCGGGACAATCTGGATCAAGCATCCGGGGTCGCAGCGCCGCGTGCCAGCATCGGCCGGCGCCGTGGGACACCATGGTGCGCATGGGTGGTCGGCACCGGACGGTGCCCGTCGGCGGAGCGCGCAGGTGATCGAGTACCAGGTCCTCGGCGGGCTCGCCGTGCAGGCAGACGGTCGGCCGCTGGAGCTCGGCGGACCCAAGCAGCGGGCGGTGCTCGCCGCCCTCGTCTGCGAGGTCGGCCGACCCGTCCCGGTGTCGACGTTGGTGGAGCGCGTGTGGTCCGACGAGGTCCCGCCGCGCGCCGACGCGTCGCTGCAGGCCTACGTGTCGAACCTCCGCCGTGTCCTGGAGCCCGGACGCCGGCCCCGGGAGGCGGCGCAGGTGCTCGTCACCCGCCCCACCGGCTACGTGCTGCTCGCCGGTCGCGACGTCGTCGACGCCACCCGCCTCGAGGACCTCGCGACGGCAGGCGGTGAGCTGCTGCGGCGGGGCGACCCGGCGGCTGCGGCGGAGGCGCTCGACCGGGCGCTGGCGAGCTGGACCGGACGCCTGCTCCCGGAGCTGGCCGGCACCCCGTGGATCGACGACGCCGCGGCACGGCTGGACCGGCTCCGGGCACAGGCGCTGGAGGACCGCTTCGACGCCGGACTGGCCCTCGGGGCGGGCGCGGAGCTCGTGCCCGCCCTCGAGGCCGCGGTGGCCGACGATCCGTACCGGGAGCGCTGGTGGGGCCAGCTGGCGGTCGCCCTCTACCGCGCCGGACGCCAGCGCGAGGCGCTGGAGCGGCTGCAGGACGCCCGCCGGGCGCTGGTCGAGGACGTCGGCATCGAGCCCGGGCCGGAGCTGGTGGCGATCGAGGCCGCGGTGCTCGCCCACGATCCCGTCCTCACCGTCGCCGGCCCCGCCGTGCCCACCCGCCCGACGGCGCCGAAGCCGGGTCGGGCCTTCCTGTTCACCGACATCGAGGGTTCCACCCGCCTCTGGGACGCCGACACCGGGGCCATGGCCGATGCCCTCGCCCACCACGACCGGCTGGTCGAGGCGGCGCTGCTCGAGGCCGGCGGCACGGTCTTCAGCCGCGCAGGGGATGCCTTCGCCGCCGTGTTCGACGAGCCGAACGCCGCCGTCCGCGCCGCGGTGGCGATCCAGCGCTCGCTCGGCGACGCCGACTGGCCGACGACCGAACCCCTGCGGGTGCGCATCGGGCTCCACGCGGGCGACGCCGAGGAGCGCGACGGCGACTACTTCGGACCGACGCTGAACGAGACGAGCCGGGTGATGTCCGCCGGCCACGGCGGCCAGGTGCTGCTCACGGATGCGGTCGCGGAGGCGTGCCCGGACATCACCACCCGGCCGCTGGGCGCGGCGTCGCTGCGAGGGCTCCGGGAGCCCCTGGCGCTGCACCAGCTGCTCTCCGAGGGCCTGGACGACACGTTCCCGCCGCTGCGGGTCGACGCGCCGGATCCGGACCCGCACGGCAGCCCGCGCTCGTTGATCGGTCGTCGCGACGAGCTGGCGGAGCTCCTCCAGGCCTACCGGCGCGCCGCGCAGCGCCACGGCAACCCCGTCGTCGTGAGCGGCGAGCCCGGCATCGGCAAGACCCGCCTGGTCGAGGAGCTGGTGGCCGCCGTGCCCGAGGCGGTGGTGGCCTGGGCGCGCTGCCCGGAGACCGGCGCGCAGGCCGCCTACCTGCCGTGCATCCAGATCGCCCGCCAGCTGGAGGGGAGCGTGCAGTTCGGCGAGCTCGCCGACGTGCTCCTCCCCGAGGTCGACGTGCAGACCGTCGACCCGTCCGCCGAGCGCCTCGCCCTGCACGTCGGCGTCGCCAAGCTGCTCGGCGCGGGCACCAAGCCCGTGATCCTCGTGGTGGACGACCTGCAGTGGGCCGATCCCGCCTCGCTGCGCCTCATCGAGTACGTGGCCTCCGACCTGGCCCGCACCCCCGTCCTGCTGGTGGTGACGGTCCGCCCGCTCACGGCCGATGCGCCCATCGAGCTGGTCGACTGCCTCGGCGAGCTCGCCCGCCAGCCCGGTGCCCTGCGCATCGACCTCGGCGGGCTCGGTCCCGACGACGTCGCCCGCTGGCTCGGCCAGCGCACGGCGGGCGAGGCCGACCCGGCCGTCGCCCGCCACGTCCTCGACCGCACCGGGGGCAACCCCTTCTTCGTCGGCGAGGTCGTGGAGCTGCTGGCCGGTGACGGGCGGCTGGACGACCTCGCCGCGGCCCGCTCGGCGAGCGTGCCCGCGGCCGTCCAGGACGTGGTCCGTCGGCGGGTCAGCCGGCTCCCGCCGGACAGCCAGCAGCTGCTCGCCGCGGCCAGCGTCCACGGTCGCGTGTTCGACGCCGACGTGGTGGGCGACGTGGTGGGAGCCACCATCCTCGACGTCCTCGAGCAGCTCGAACCGGCGCTCGACAGCGGGCTGGTGGCCGAGGGGGACCGGCCCGGACGCTTCCAGTTCTCCCACGCCCTGGTCGCCGAGACGCTCGCCAGCGAGCTCAGCAGCGCCCGCCGGGCACGGCTCCACGCCGCGACCGCCCACGCCCTCGTCCGGCTGCGGGCCGGCGACCTCGACGTGCACGCCGCCGAGGTCGCGCACCACGCGCTGGAGGGCGCGGCGGCCGGCGTCGCCGAGCTGGCCCTCGAGTGGTCGGTCCGCGCCGCCGGCCACGCCGCCGTGCGCAACGCCCACGAGGACGCGGCACGGCACTGGGAGCGCGCCGTGCGCGCCGTCTCTCTGGCCAGGCCCACCGACGCCATCGCCCGGATCGACCTGTTGGTCGAGCAGGGGCTCGCCCACCTCCGAGCCGACCAGGTGGCCCTCACCTACCAGGCCTTGACCGAGGCGCTCGACCTGGCGCTGGACGTCGGCGACCACCAGCGCATCGGCCGCGCCGCCAGCAGCATGCTCATCGAAGGCCTGTGGATGGCGGGTGAGGACGCCGAGAGCGCGCTGGCCGCCGTGCCCGTGCTCGAACGCGCCGTCGCCGCCCTCCCGGAGGAGCCCACCGCGGAGCGCGCCCTGGCCCTGGCCAGCCTCGCCGACAACGCCTACTGGATGTGGCCGCCGGAGCGACTCGACGAGACCTCCGCCGCAGCCGTCGCCGTGGCCCGGGCGACAGGCGACGAGGCCGTCCTCGCCCGCACGCTGCAGAAGCGCGCCGGGGCGATGTGGCGGGCCGGCAGCCGCGAGGTGATCGCGTCGACCGCACGGGAGCTGCTCGAGGTCGCCGGCCACCGCGACGACGAGCTGGCCGCGACCGGGCTGATGGCGACCTCGTTCGTGTCCTGGGAGCGCGGCGACGTCGCCGACGCCCACGACCGGGTCGTGCGGGCCCTCGCCATCGCCACGCGGCTCGGCAACCCCGCCCTGCTGAGCCAGCTCGGCTTCTGCCGTGTGGCCCTCCTGACCTGGCAGGGGCGGCTGGCCGAGGCCGAGCGGGTGCTGGACGACACCCACGAGCTCTACCGCCGCACGCGGCGCTTCGCCAGCGACGCCCTCCGCGCCGGCTACCTGGCGGTGATCCGCACCGAACAGGACCGCGTCGACGAGGTCGTCGAGGACTCACCCCTGCTGCTCGCCCCGCCGTACGGACCGTGGTTCGGGGAGGCGGTGATCTGGGCGCTGACCGAGGCGGGACGGCTCGACGAGGCCGACGCGCTCGTCGCCGACCGGATGCCGCCGCTCATCGACTGCTGGTTGTACGTCGGCGTGCTCGCTGCGGCCGCCCACAGCCGGGCGGCGCTCGGCCGGCGCGACCACCTCACGACGATCCGCGACCACCTCCGCCCCCACGCCGGGTTCCTCGCCGTGGCGGGGACCGGGTCGGCCTTCGGCGACGTCGACCTGGCGCTGGCCCGCTGCGAGCTCGCCCTCGGCGACCCCGACGCCGCCCTCCGCCACGTGGACGCATCGGTCGAGGTGTGCGGCCGCTCCGGCGACAACCCGTGGCTCGCCCGCGCCCTGCTGCTGCGGGCCGAGCTCACCGGCGCGACCGCCGATCGCGACCGTGCCGAGGCGATCGTCCGGCGCCTCGACCTCCCGCTGCTCGCCCGCCGGCTGGTCTGAGCACCGCTCCAAGTCGGCTCCAAGCCATGCCGCGGCGGCGGCAACCGGCCTCCAAGGCCCCTCCGCGACGGTGGTCCCACACACCCGACGTTGATGGAGGAACCACCATGTCCGCACCCGACCTCACCGGCTACCGCACGGTCCACCTCGCCCTGCGTGGCGGCGCCGACCTCCTGGCGTCCGTCGCCGCCACCGTCCCTGCCTCGCACCGGGCCCGGGTCGCCGCGTTCCGGCGCTACTGGACGGGCTACGCCCGGGAGGTCCTCACGCACCACCGGACCGAGGACGACATCATCTTCCCGGACCTCGTGGCCCGGGTCCCGATGGCCGGGGCGCTCATCCGTCGCACCGACGCCGAGCACGAGGAGCTCGACGCCTTCATGGATCGGTGTGAGACCGCCGTGCAGGCGCTCGTCCACGGCCGGCGGACCGACGACCTGGTCCCGGCGTTCCAGGGCCTCGCCTCGCACATGGCCCACCACCTCGACTTCGAGGACGAGGACATCCTCCCCCTGTTCGAGCGGCACTACACCGCCGAGGAGTACGACGTCCTGGACCAGGCGGCGATGAGGTCGCTCGGCCTGCGCAACGCCGTCTTCGCCGTGCCGTTCGTGCTGCACTTCGCCCCCGCCGACGTGCGTGCGGAGATGCTCGGCCGGGCGCCGCTGCCGCTGCGCGTCATCGACCGCATCGGTCGCCGCCCCCACGCCCGCCTGCTCGGCGAGCTGGGTGCGCCGGCCGCCCTCGTCGGCTCGGTGGCGTGATGCTCACCCGCCTCACCCGCCTCGTCGTCCGCCGGCGGCGCACCGTCATCGCCCTCTGGTTCGCCGCCCTCGTCGGCGTCGGCGCCCTCGCCTCCGCCCACGGCGGGGAGCACCGCACCGACTACGCCGTGCCGGGCAGCGGCTCCGCCCGCGCCCACGAGCTGCTCGCCGGGCGCTTCCCCGACCGGGCCGGCGACACCATCCCGCTGCTCTTCGTGGCACCCGAAGGCGTCACGACCGACGCCGCGACCGCCTCGGTCGACGCCGTCCGGCGCCAGGTCGCCGAGGTGGACGGGGTCGTCGAGGTCCGCCCGACCGCGACGTCACCCGACGGGACCATCCACCTCAGCACCGTCCAGCTCGACACGACGGCGGAGAAGGTCGCCGACGACACGGTGGAGGCGATCATGGCCATCGCCGAGGCGGGCGACGACGCCGCCGTCACGGTGGAGGCCGGCGGCCACATCATCCAGTCGCTGGAGGGCGAGGAGGCCGGATCCGAGCAGATCGGGATGGTCGCGGCCCTCCTGATCCTCCTCGTCGCCTTCGGCTCGATCCTCGCCGCCGGCCTGCCCATCGTCGTCGCCCTGTTCGGCATCGGCGTCGGCCTGGGCCTGGTCGGCCTGCTCGCCCGGGTGCTCATGGTCCCCGAGTGGGCGCCGCAGCTCGTGACGATGATCGGCATCGGGGTCGGCATCGACTACGCGCTGTTCATCGTCACGCGCTTCCGCACCGCCCTGCGCGACGGGGAGGCCCCCGACGACGCCGTGGTCACCGCCATGTCCACCGCCGGGCGGGCCGTCGTGTTCGCCGGCGGCACGGTGGTCATCAGCCTGCTGGGCCTGTGCGTCATGGGCCTCGAGTACCTGTACGGCACGGCGGCGGCCACCGTCACCGGCGTGCTGCTGGTGCTGCTCGCGTCGCTCACGCTCCTGCCCGCGGTCCTCGCCGTGCTCGGGCACCGCATCGACCGCTTCCGCCTCCCGTTCGTCGGCGGCGACGCCGGCGACCGGGGCCTGTGGGCACGGTGGAGCCGGGTCGTGCAGCGGCGCCCGGGGGTCACCGGCCTGGCCGCCCTCGCCCTCCTGCTCCTCGTAGCCGCACCGTTCGGTGGCCTCCGGTTGGGGTACCCCGACCCGGGGACCGGGCCGGAGCACCTCACCAGCCGGCGCGCCCACGACCTCGTCGCCGACGGCTTCGGCGCCGGCGCCAACGGTCCCCTGCTGCTGGCGGTCGACCTGGCGGGCTCGGAGGGACCGGCCCTCGGGACGGTCATCGCCGCGGTCGCAGCCGACCCCGGCGTCACCGCGGTCCTGCCAGCCGAGCGCAACGCGGCCGGCGACGCCGCCGTGGTGCCCGTGGTGCCGGCGACGGGCCCCATGGACGAGGCCACGGTCGACCTGATCCACCGACTCCGCGAGGACGTGCTCCCCGCTGCGACCGCCACGACGGGGGCGACCGTCGAGGTGGGTGGGCCCGGCGCGGTGTTCGCCGACGAGAGCGAGTACCTGGGCGGACGGCTGCCGGCGTTCATCGCCGCCGTCATCGCGCTGTCGTTCGCCCTGCTGCTGGTCGTGTTCCGGTCGGTCCTCGTCGCCCTCAAGGCGGCGGTCATGAACCTGCTCGCCATCGGCGCCGCCTACGGCGTCATGGCCTACGCCCTGCGCGGCGGCTGGTTCGGCGAGCTGTTCGGCATCACCGAGTCGACCCCGATCCCGGCGTGGGTGCCCATGATGATGTTCGCCCTGCTCTTCGGCCTGTCGATGGACTACGAGGTCTTCCTCCTCTCCCGCATCCGTGAGGAGTGGGACCGCACCGGGGACAACGCCGAGGCCGTCGCCCACGGGATGGCCCGCACCGGCCGGGTGATCTCCGCCGCCGCGGCGATCATGGTGACGGTGTTCGGGGCCTTCATCCTCGGCGACGCCGTGCTCATGAAGGCCATCGGCCTCGGCATGGCCAGCGCGGTGCTGCTCGACGCCACCGTGGTGCGCATGGTGCTCGTCCCCTCGACCATGGCGATGCTCGGCGACCGGAACTGGTGGCTCCCCGGGTGGCTCGACCGGCTGCTGCCCCACGTCAGCGTGGAGGCCGAGCCGGCTCCCGCCCCCGAACCGGCGGCCGTCGAACCCGACCGGGTGCTGGTCGGCGTCTGAGCCGGACCTCGCCGTCGTCGATCTCCGGTTGCCATCGCGTCCCGGACGCGGTCTGGTGGGTCCATGGACCTCCGGGCGGCGACACGATGAGCACGACGATCGACGACGGCGAGGTCACCCGGGCGGAACCCGCCGGCCGGACGCTGGCCATCGCTGCGGTGCAGTCCACGCCGGTCTTCCTGGACCGGGCCGCGACCCTGGCGGTCGTCGTCGACCAGATCGAGCAGGCGGCGGCGGGCGGTGCCCGCCTCGTCGTCTTCCCCGAGTCGTTCGTCCCCGGCTACCCCGACTGGGTGTGGCGGCGACCGCCGATGAGCGACGGCGACTGGTACGCCCGCTTCAGCGAGCAGGCCGTCGGCGTGGACGGTCCGGACCTCGATCCCGTGCGGGACGCCGCCCGGGCGGCCGGGGTGTGGGTGGCCCTCGGGATCACCGAGCGGCTGGCCTCGAGCACGCTGAACAACACGGTGGTCTACGTGGACGACCGCGGGGACATCGCCGGCCGCCACCGCAAGCTGGTGCCGACCGGCGCCGAGCGGTTGGTGTGGGGCAACGGCCACTCGGACCTGCTGACCACGGTCGACATCGACGGCGTGCGGGTCGGCTCGCTGATCTGCTGGGAGAACTACATGCCGCTGGCGAGGGTCGCCATGTACGAGCAGGGCATCGACGTGCTGCTCGCACCGACCTGGGACAACAGCGACGAGTGGGTGCCGACGCTGCGCCACATCGCCAAGGAGGGCCAGGTCTTCGTCGTGGGCGTCACCGCCTGCCTGCGGGGCAGCGACGTGCCGCGCGACCTCTCCGACGCCGACGAGCTGTACGGCGGCAGCGACGACTGGATGTCGCGGGGCAACACCACGATCGTGGCCCCCGGCGGCGAGGTCGTCGCCGGACCGCTCATCGGCGAGGTCGGGACCGTCACGGCCACCGTCGACCTCGCCCGCATCGCCGCCGGTCGACGGATGTTCGATCCGGTCGGGCACTACGCCCGGCCCGACGTGCTGTCCCTGCACCGGTCGCAACCGGTCACCGACTGACGTCGCCTCCGGGGCGGTCAGGCGCTCCCGGCGGCCGCGTACGATGGCCGGCCCCGCCCGAGTAGCTCAATCGGTAGAGCACCTGTCTTGTAAACAGGAGGTCGTCGGTTCGATTCCGACCTCGGGCTCCGCAAAGGTCCACTGCCTATGGCGATGTGCTGCGGGTGCCCGCCCGGTTCCCTCAAGGCAGGAGCGGAAGCTGTCGGCGGCAGCTGATCGTCAGCGGATGATGACCGTCGGGTGGAGCGATGGCGATGTCGTCCACCAGGGACTCGACGATGAGCAGCCCACGACCGCCAGGTCTCAAGGGGTCGTCGTAGTCCCACCGGTTCACGGCCGAGAAGGAGGAGGCCGGTGGGTTCGTGACCTGCATGAACAGCCCGTCGCCATCGAACAAGGCCCGTACGTCGACGTTGCCCACAGGATCCAGACTGGCGGCGACGGCGTTTGCGACCAGCTCGCTGAGGACCACCACCATGTCGTCGTGCAGGTCCGGGTCTTCGAGACACTCCGCCAGCCAACCCGAGAACTCCAGACGAGCATCGGAGATCGCAGCCGTCAGAGGCGGGTACGACCCAGAGAAGGCTTCGTGCCGCTGCGGGGATCCGGGCATGCGGGCTCCAGGTCGTCCTGAGGAGGTCGAGGGCGGTGGTGGGTGCAGCGAAACCTACCCACCCTCCCCGACCGCCAGCCCACCCCGCCCGCGGAGCGGTAGGGAGCCGTTCGAGTCCGACCCGGGCTCGTCGTTCAGACCGCGGTGGCGAGCGGGACGTCCTCGTCCAGCTTGCCGTCGAGCTTGCGCTTGATGCGCTGCAGTGCGTTGTCGATCGACTTGGTGTGGCGACCCAGCTGGTCGCTGATCTCCTGGTAGCTCTTGCCCTCGACGTAGAGGCGCAGCACCTCGACCTCGAGGCCGGAGAGCAGCTCGTCCATCGAGGTCTGCATGTGCTGCATGCGCTCGTCGGCCACGACGGTGTCGCACGGGTCGGTGTCGGAGTGGCTGACGAGGATCTCGTCGATGGAGGCCTCGCCGGACTCGTCGCCCGGTCGGACGCCGGAGATCGACTGGTACTGGTTCAGCGGCTGGTGCTTCTGGCGGGTCGCCGTCTTGATGGCGGTGATGATCTGGCGCTTGATGCACAGCTCGGCGAAGGCGCGGAAGCTGGCCTGGTGGTCGGGGCGGTAGTCGCGCACGGCCTTGTACAGGCCGATGAGCGCCTCCTGCTCGACGTCGTCGCTGTCGCCCCCGATGAGGAAGTAGCCGCGGGCCTTGGCCCGGGCGAAGCGGCGGTAGCGGCTGATGAGCGCCTCCAGGACCTCCGGCTCGCCGTGGCGCTGGTAGCGGGCGACCAGCTCGGCGTCATCGGTGTCAGAGGCGATGGTGGTGCGACGATTCCCCACGTGCGACGGTTCCCTGCGTTCGGTGGTTCCCTGGTGTGCGCCTGCCCATCCGACCCATGACCCGATCGGACTAGTCAAAGTGTGACAACTGCAACTGCGTTGTGTCAATCACGCTCGCAGTAACCACCGGTACGCCGTCAGGCGAGGCCGCGCCGGCGCACCACCTCGTACAGCGCGAGGGCGCCCGCGACGCTGACGTTGAGCGACTCGGTGCTGCCGAGCATCGGGATCGAGGCCACGACCTCGCAGCGCTGCCGGACGAGGCGACCGAGCCCCTTGCCCTCGGAGCCGACGACGACGATGACCGGCCGGTCCACGGGCGGCAGGTCGTGCAGCGAGGTGTCGCCCGCCATGTCGAGGCCGATCACGAGCGCGCCCTTCTCCGCCGCCGCGGCCAGCGCGGCGGGCAGCCCGCCGACGATGGCGAACCGCAGGTGCTCGATGGCCCCGGCGGCGGCCTTCGTGACGGCCGGGGAGACGTGGACGGCCCGGTGGCGGGGCAGGACGATGCCCGTGACCCCCGCGCACTCGGCGGTGCGGAGCAGCGCGCCGAGGTTGCCGGGATCGGTGACGCCGTCGGCGGCGAGCAGGAACGGCTGGACGCCGTCGCGGACCTCGAGCAGCTCGTCGATGTCGAGGGCGTGGAGCGGGGCGGCGGTGGCGATGACGCCCTGGTGGGAGTCGGTGCGGGCGACCGTGCCGAGCTTGGCCCGGCCGAGCTCGCGCACCGGCACGTTCAGCTGGCGGGCCAGGTCGAAGATGTCCTCCAGCACGGGCGCGTCGGCCCGGTCGGTGGAGACGACGACCTCGTGGACCCGGCGCGTCCCAGCCACCAGCAGCTCGCGGACGGCGTTGCGGCCCTCGACCTGATCGCCGCCGAGCTCGCTGGTGGCCCGCTTGCGCTGGCCCGCGCCTCCGCCACCGCCGACCGCGCCGCTGCGGCCCTTGGGCCGGCGCGCCGGTGCCCGCCCGGGCGTGGCCGACCGTCCGGTGGGCGGCGGGCGT
>JAKFET010000038.1:0-29881 GCA_036675575.1 Acidimicrobiaceae bacterium | reverse complement strand
CGATCATCGCCCACATCGACCACGGCAAGACGACCCTCTCGGATCGTCTGCTCGAGGTCACGGGCGCCGTCTCCTCCCGGGACATGAAGGAGCAGTTCCTCGACTCGATGGACATCGAGCGCGAGCGCGGGATCACCATCAAGCTCCAGTCGGTGCGCCTCAACTGGCGCGACCACGTCGTGAACCTGATCGACACGCCGGGCCACGTGGACTTCGGCTACGAGGTCTCCCGGTCGCTGGCGGCGTGCGAGGGCGTGGTCCTGCTCGTCGACGCGTCGCAGGGCATCGAGGCCCAGACGCTGGCCAACTGCTACCAGGCCCTCGAGCACGACCTCGAGATCATCGCCGTCCTCAACAAGATCGACCTGCCGGCCGCCGAGCCCGACCGGGTGGCCGAGGAGATCGAGAACGTGCTCGGCCTCCCCGCCGAGGACATCCTCCACGTCTCGGGCAAGACCGGCGAGGGCGTGCCCGAGCTGCTCGACGCCATCGTCGAGAAGATCCCGGCGCCGGTGGGCGAGGCCGACGCCCCGCTGCGCGCGCTGATCTTCGACTCCCACTACGACACCTACCGCGGCGTCGTCTCCTCGGTGCGGGTCATGGACGGCACCCTGCGCAGCGGCGACAAGCTCCGCTTCATGCAGGCCCGCTCGACCTACGACGCCGACGAGATCGGCGTGCGGGCGCCGGTCCCCACCCCCGTCGACGCCCTCGGTCCCGGCGAGACCGGCTACCTCATCGCCGGCATCAAGGACGTGGCCGAGGCCCGCTCCGGCGAGACCGTCACGACCTACGCGCACGGGGCGGAGGAGGCGCTGTCGGGCTACCAGGACCCCAAGCCCATGGTCTTCGCCGGCCTCTACCCGGTGGACGGCGACGAGTACGCCGACCTGCGCGACAGCCTGGAGAAGCTTCGCCTCAACGACGGCTCCTTCACCTACGAGCCCGAGACGTCCATGGCGCTCGGCTTCGGGTTCCGCTGCGGGTTCCTCGGCATGCTCCACATGGAGATCATCCGGGAGCGCCTGTCGCGCGAGTTCGACCTGAACCTGATCATCACGGCTCCGTCGGTGGCCTACGAGGTCGTGACCACCACCGGCGAGCGCGTCGGGGTGTCGAACCCGTCGGCCCTGCCGGATCCCACCGAGATCGACTGGATCGAGGAGCCGATGTTCTCGATCTCGATCCTGACGCCGGCCGAGTACCTCGGCCCGATCATCGAGCTGTGCGAGACCCGCCGCGGCGAGCAGATCCGCATGGAGTACCTGTCGCCCGAGCGGGTGGAGATCACCTACAAGGTGCCGCTCGCCGAGGTCGTCCGCGACTTCTTCGACCAGCTCAAGTCCCGCACGCAGGGCTACGCCAGCCTCGACTACGAGCTGGTCGGCTACGAGCGGGCGAACCTGGTGAAGGTCGACGTGCTGCTGAACGGCGTCGCCGCCGACGCGTTCTCCTCGATCGTGCACCGGGACAAGGCCTACGACTACGGCTCCCGCATGGCCGAGAAGCTCAAGGAGCTCATCCCGCGCCAGATGTTCGACGTGCCGATCCAGGCGGCCATCGGCGGCAAGATCATCGCCCGGGAGACCGTGAAGGCCAAGCGCAAGGACGTGCTGGCCAAGTGCTACGGCGGTGACATCTCCCGCAAGCGCAAGCTGCTCGAGAAGCAGAAGGAAGGCAAGAAGAAGGCCAAGAGCATCGGTCGGGTCGAGGTGCCCCAGGAGGCCTTCGTGTCCGCCCTGCGGCTCGACGATTGAGCGAGCAGCGCACCGGCGTCCTCGCGGGGTTCGGCGCCTACGCCCTGTGGGGGGTCTTCCCCCTCGTCTTCCGCCTCCTCGACGAGGTGTCGGCCGTCGAGATCCTGTTCCACCGGATCGCCTGGTCGCTCGCCGTGGTCCTCGCCGTCCTGGGCGTGCAGCGTCGGTTCCCGGAGCTGGCGACGCTGGTGCGGCACCGCCGGTCGCTGCAGCGCCTGGCGCTCGCCGCTGTCTTCATCTCGATCAACTGGCTGACCTACATCTGGGCCGTGAACAGCGGCCACGTCGTCGACGCCGCCCTCGGCTACTACGTGAACCCCCTGATCACCGTGGCGCTCGGCGTGGCGGTCCTGCACGAGCGCCTGCGGCCGGCGCAGAAGGTGGCGCTCGGCTTCGGGGCCGCGTCGGTCGTCGTGCTCACGGTGGCCGCCGGCAGGGTGCCCTGGATCGCCCTGGTGCTCGCCTGCTCCTTCGCCACCTACGGCTACCTGAAGAAGGACGCGGACGCCGCCGCGCTGACCTCGCTCGCCATCGAGACGGCGGTGCTCGCACCGGTGGCACTGGTGGGCCTGACGGTGTTCGCGGCGCAGGGCGAGCTGTCGTTCCTGCACGGGTCCGCGTGGCGTGACCTCCTGCTCGCCGGCCTCGGCGTGGTCACCGCGGTCCCGCTCCTGCTCTTCGCGACCGCCGCGACCCGCATCCCGCTGTCGATGCTGGGCCTGCTGCAGTACATCACCCCGACGATGCAGCTGATCGTCGGCGTGGCGATGCTCGGCGAGGACCTGCCGCCGACCCGCCTCGCCGGGTTCGCGCTGGTGTGGATCGCGCTGACCGTGCTCGCCACTGACGCCGTGCAGAGCGAGCGCCGCTCCCGGCGCTTGATGGCTGAGCCTGTGTGAGGTCCACGGAAACTGGCAGCGGCTGCGTTGCACGAAGCCCGTGTGCAACGCCCCCGCTGCCAGTTTCGGGTGCAACGCAGTCGCGTCCAGTTCGGGTGCGACGCAGTCGCGTCCAGCTCCGGCTCAGTGGGCGGCGGCGAGGGCCTGCTCGAGGTCGGCCACGATGTCCTTGGGGTCCTCGATGCCGATCGAGAGGCGCACGACGTTCTCCGGTGCGCCGGCGGCCTCGAGCTGCTCGGGGGAGAGCTGGCGGTGCGTCGTGGACGCCGGGTGGATCACGAGGGAGCGCGTGTCACCCAGGTTGGCCACGTGGGTGAACAGCTGCAGGGAGTCGACGAACTTGACGCAGGCGTCGTAGCCGCCCTTCAGCGCGATCGTGAACAGCGCGCCGGCGCCCTTCGGGCAGATCGTCGCCATGCGGTCGTGGTACGGCGAGGACTCGAGGCCGGCGTAGGTGACGGTCTCGACGTGCTCGTTCGCCTCCAGCCAGCGCGCGACGTGCTCGGCGTTGGCCACGTGCTTCTGCATGCGCAGGCTCAGCGTCTCGATGCCGAGGAGCGTGTAGTGGGCACCCTGCGGGTTCATCGTCATGCCCAGGTCGCGCAGGCCGACGGCGATGCCGTGGAAGGTGAAGGCCATGGGGCCGAGCGCCTCGGCGAACACCAGGCCGTGGTAGGCGGGCTCGGGCTGGGAGAGCGACGGGAACTTGTCCGAGGCCATCCAGTCGAACTTCCCGGAGTCGACCACGATGCCGCCGGTGACCGTGCCGTTGCCGGTGAGGTACTTGGTGGTGGAGTTCACGACGAGCGTCGCGCCGTGCTCGATCGGGCGGCACAGGTACGGGGTGGCCGAGGTGTTGTCGACGATGAGGGGGACGCCCGCAGCGTCGGCGATGGCGGCGATGGCCGGCAGGTCGGTGATGTAGCCGCCCGGGTTGGCGATCGACTCGCAGAAGATGGCGCGGGTGTCCTCGTCGCAGGCGGCGGCCACGGCGTCGGTGTCGTCGAAGTCGACGAAGGTCGCCGACCACCCGAACCGCTTGATCGTCTGGGAGAACTGGGTGATGGAGCCGCCGTAGAGGCGGGTCGACACCACGACGTTGCGGCCCGGGGCCATGAGCGGGAACAGCGACATGAGCTGGGCGGCGTGGCCCGAGGAGCAGGCGACGGCGCCGGCGCCGCCCTCGAGGGAGGCGACCCGGTTCTGGAGCGCCCAGACCGTCGGGTTCGTGAGCCGGGAGTAGATGAACCCGACCTCTTCGAGGTTGAACAGCTTCGCGGCGTGCTCGGCATCGCGGAAGGCGAACGAGGTGCTCTGGTAGATCGGCACCTGGACGGCGCCGGTGGCCGGGTCGGGCTCAGTGCCGGCGTGGACGAGCAGGGTGTCGAAGCCGTAGTCGGGGGCGTCGGTCATGGACGGGACCGTAGGCGACGCGCGTGCGGCGCGCAGGCGGACAGGCGCGGCGCGGGCGGCGTTCGAGGCCCGCGCCGCGTCCTGACCCCGGGGGGTTCAGTCCTCGGCGTCGTCCTCGTCGTCGACGTCGTCGTCCTGGGTGGTGGTGGGCGTGTCGGGGCTCGGAGGGCTGTCCGGCTCGTCGACATCGGCCGGCGCGACCGCCTCGACGGGTTCCGGCGATGCCGGGCTCGGCGCGGACTCCTCGGCGGCCGGCGCCGGGGCGGGGGCGACCTCGGCCTCGGGGGCGCTGGCCGCGGACGGCGCCGAGGGAGCCGAGGGAGCCGATGCCGGTGTGGCCGGCGAGGCGACCGACGCGGGATCGTCGGCGTCGGCGGGCGCGACGGCGTCGGCGGTCGGGGGCGAGTCGGCGGAGGTGTCCTGCGAGAGGTCGACCGCGGGAGCGGGGATCACCGACAGCGGTGCGCCCGGCGAGCTCAGCTGCTGCTCGAGCTCGTCGACCTCGACGGTGCGGGGCGGCTCGCCGTCGTCGGCGCCCGCGAGGGCCACCGATCCGAAGCCGGCTCCGAGCACGGCGCCGCCGGCCACGGCGACCTTCCAGGTGAGGGTGTGCTTCGACATGGTGATGTCCTTTCGTCGGGGATCCGAGGGGAACGACTGCTCAGGAGGATGTGCGCCGTGCGTGAGCGAGACGTGAGCCGTACATGAGAACGCGCTCATGCGCCGCCGACGCGAGCGGTGGCGTGGGCGACCACGTCCCGGGTCTCGGCGAGCCAACCGTCCCGCTGGATGCGAAACGGCCCCGTGGCCAGCCCGATGAGGACCGCCGCCACGTTCAGCGCCAGGTCATCCCGGCCGACGCTCGCCGCCCCGTGGGCCTCGAGGGCCTCGATGTGGCCGGCGAGGCGCGCCGCCGAGGCATGCGCGGGCGCCGTGGCGAGGCGGAAGCGGAGGTGCCCGATCACCGTCGCGAGGTCGTCCACGGGGTCACCGAGGCCGACGTCGTCCACGTCGAGCAACCCCGTGATGGTCCCGTCGGCCGCGACGATGAGCTGCCCTTCGTGCAGGTCGCCGTGCACGACGCCGGTCGAGCGGTCCCGGACCCGGGGGAGGGCGGTACGGAACCGGCGGCAGAGGGCGTCGAGGGGCTCTCCGAGGCTCGGGGCCACGGCGCAGAGGAGCCGTGCGTGACCGAGCGCATCCGCCACCCGCCCCTGCCTCGTCCCGAGGCCGCAGGGATCCACGTCGCGGAGCCGGAGGACCAGTGCACCGATCTCGGCTGGTTCGGGCCATCCCGGCAGGTCGGTCTTGATGCGATCCCGGAAGGTGGTGCCGGGCCGCTCGGCGAGCACCACGAGCCCCTCGTCCTCCGCCGCTGCGAGCACCTCCGGCACCGGCAGCCCGGCCCCGGACAAGCGCGCGTGGCGTTCGACCAGCGGGGGGACCGCGGCCGGAGGGACGGCCTTGACGTAGACGCGGCGCCCGTCGTCGGCCGTCACCCGGACCACCGCACGCTCCGTCGGCCGGTACGCCACGACCTCGAGCGCTGCGCCCGCACCCACCCAGGTGCCGACCAGCTCGTCGACGCGACCGGGGGTGACGGCGCGCTCCAGCCCCGGCACCAGGGGGTCGAAGGGCCATCGCCACACCGATGCCGTGAGGTGGGCGTCCCCGTCGGAGGTCTCGACCGGGATCGCGCCCGGCAGCGGGCCGGAGGACGACGCGGCGGCGAGGAGCGTCTCTCCGGGGCGTCGCCGGCCGTCCGCCCACGTCACGTCGGCGCGGTAGCGCACCACCACGTCCGTGCCCGGTCGGTACTGGACCTGGCTCGGGCGCGCTCCGTGGAGCACCCCACCGGCGGCGTGCACCGCAGCGCGGAGGACCTCGGTGGCCCCGGGTCCGGTGAGGTGCTGCACCGCGGGCACGGCGCCGTCCACGATCTCCACCGGCCGACCTTCGGGTCCAGCGGTGAACCGGCCATGAGACCGTCATGAGAAGGTTCTCATCGCGAGCTCATGCGCTCCTCACTGCGCGGCACGCATCATGGGGCGTGCTCTGGAGGGCGATCGCCGCAATCGCCGTGGCAGCGCTGGCTGCGGTCGTCTCCGCCGGCTTGGTCCTCGCCCTCGCACCGGCGCCGACCCGTCGACCGCCCGACGTGGTGCAGCTGGCCCCGCGTCGGTCGCCGGCACCCACCACGACGTCGACGTCGGTCCCGGCCGCCGAGCCGAGCGCCGCGCCCACACCGACCACCGTGCCCGTCGACGGTGCACCGCCCACGGTGGTCGTGCCGAGCCCGGTGGCCTTGACCCCGGGGCGGGCGCCCGTCGCGCCCGCGCCGGCACCGCCCCCCGAGACCGAGGACGACGGCACGACGACCGTCGATGCGCCCGACGAGGTCGACGGAGGGACCGAGGACGAGGACGAGCCGGAGGACCGCGAGGACGAGCCCGAGACCGACGGTGGCGAGGTCGAGCGGTCGGGCGAGGATCCGCCGGACGACGAGCTCGACGATTGATGGTGCGACGGCTCCCGCTGGTCCGGACGACCCGGGCTCGCGTGCTCCTCGGCGCCCTCACCCTGCTCGCCGCCACGATCATCCTGTCGATCGTCGTCGACCGGGCCCTCCTCCTCGCCCGCCTCGACGAACGGATCGACGAGGAGCTCGCACAGGAGGTCGACGAGTTCGAGCGCGTGGCCCTGGGGGCGGACGCAGGGACCGGCGAACGCCAGGGAGCCGATCTCCGAGAGGCGTTCGACTCCTACTTCGCGCAGAACGTCCCCGGTCCGCACGAGGTGTTCCTGGCCATGGTCGGGGACGACCCGTACCTTCGCAGCGCGAGCGCGCCGTACGCCGTCGAGGAGGTGCCCGGACTGCTCGGGCGCTGGTCGGCCACGACGAGGCCCGCCTACCTGGATGACGTCACCCCGGCAGGCGAGCTCCGCTCCCTCGTCGTCCCGGTGGTCTCCGCCGAGGGCGTGCGGGAGGGCACCTTCGTCGCCGCCCGGTTCCCGAGCGCCGATCGTGCCGAGGTCGACGACACGATCCGGACCACCGCCCTGGTCGGACTGGTGGCGTTCCTGCTCGCGTCGGCTGCGGCGTGGGCGATCGCCGGGCGCGTGCTGGCCCCGCTGCACCACCTCGCCACGGCGGCGACGTCGATCAGGGAGGACAACCTCGAGCACCGGATCGCGGTCGAGGGCTCGGGTGAGCTGGCGGACCTCACGCAGAGCTTCAACGCCATGCTCGACCGGGTGCAGGGTGCGTTCGCGGCCCAGCGGGCGTTCCTGGACGACGCCGGGCACGAGCTGCGCACCCCGATCACCGTGATCCGCGGGCACCTCGAGCTGGCCGACCATCGGGCACCGCTCACCGAGAGCACCCGGACGATCGTGTTCGACGAGCTCGACCGCATGGCGCGCATCGTCGAGGACCTGCTGCTGATCGCGAAGGCGGAGCGGCCCGACTTCATCGTCCCGGCGCCCGTCGACGTGTCGGACCTCACCCGTGAGGTCCTGGACAAGGCGCGATCGCTGGGCGTGCGGCGCTGGGCGATCGATGTCGAGGCGGTGGTCGTCGCCGACCTCGACCGGGACCGCATCACGCAGGCGTGGATGAACCTGGTTCGCAACGCCACGCAGCACACGCGGAACGATGATCGGATCACCGTCTTCTCCGCAGTGGTCGCCGACCGACTGGAGCTCGGGGTCCAGGACACCGGGGAGGGCGTCGCGCCCGAGGACCGCGAGCGGATCTTCGATCGGTTCAGCCGTGGCTTGTCGGGGCGCCGGACCAGGAGCGACGGTGCGGGGCTGGGTCTCGCCATCGCCGATGCCATCGCCGCGGCGCACGGCGGCACCGTCGAGCTGCGCGACACGCCGGGCGGGGGCGCCACGTTCGTGGTGTGCCTGCCGGCCTCGACCGTGGCGACCCCGGAGCCTCCCATCCCCGAGCAGCGAGAGGAGGACGTGCCATGGCCCGCATCCTGATCGTGGAGGACGAGGACCGGATCGTGTCCTTCCTCACCAAGGGCCTCGAGGCGAACGGCCACTCGACCATGGCCGTGGGCGACGGCACGACCGCCGCAGCGGTGGCCGACGACGACGACTTCGACCTGATGATCCTCGACATCGGCCTGCCCGGGAAGGACGGGTTCGCCGTCCTGCAGGAGATCCGGGAGCGGGGCGTCCGGATGCCCGTCATCGTGCTGACCGCCCGCGATGCCACCTCCGACACGGTCACCGGCTTCGACGCCGGCGCCGACGACTACGTCACCAAGCCGTTCCGCTTCGAGGAGCTGCTCGCCCGGGTCCGGGCCCGGCTGCGGGAGCAGGGGACGATCGAGCAGACCATGCTCGAGGCAGGTCCGGTGGTGCTGGACCTGCGCCGGCGCACCGTGTCCGTCGACGGCCGCAGCCTGGAGCTGTCGTCGCGCGAGTTCGCCTTGGCCGAGACGCTGTTCCGTCACCCCGGCCAGGTGCTGTCACGGGAGCAGCTCCTCTCGATGGTGTGGGGCTACGACTTCGAGCCGGAGTCCAACGTCGTCGACGTGTACATCGGGTACCTGCGCCGCAAGCTGGGCCCCGAGAGGATCGAGACGGTGCGGGGCATGGGGTACCGCCTGCGCTCCGACTAGCGGGACTCGGCGCTGCCCGGCGGGGCGATGGCGACCCAGGTCGGGCCCGGCGTGAGCAGGACGGGCTCCCCGTCGGCGGTGGTGTAGGTCGTGACGTCGCCGACGCCGGGACGGGACCAGCGGGCCCGGATCAGGCGGCCGGCGCTGAACACCCAGGCGTCGCCCTCGCCGACCAGCTGGGCCTCCACGATCGGGAAGCCGGCGGCGTCGCAGCACTGCACCTCGGCGTAGGGCGTGAACTGGACCACCACGTTCGGCGGCGACACGCGGGTGTCGGTGGCGTCGACGTGGGGGGTGTCGCGCTGGCTGCGGGCCCAGCCGGCGCCGTCCCACTCGTAGTCGACGGGGGCGCTGCCGGGCCCGTCGCCGAAGACGATGCGCACGCCGGTGGCGGACTCGCCGGTGGGTTCCACGTCGGCCGGGCGGTACTGGAACAGCGCGGGCGGCGGGCGCTCCTCGCCGGGCCCGCTGCCGCGGAGCGCGCCCGTGGAGGTCATGAGGTTGTACGGCGCCGGACGGTCGCCGGCCCGGTTGTAGGCCCCGCTGTTGGCGTCGAGCCCGACGTCGACCACCGCTGCGCCCCGGACCTGGCCGGCGACGCCGGCGTTGGCCCCGGACCAGGCGAACAGCGGGCGCTGCAGCGGCTCCATCAGGAGCAGGTCGGTGGTGCGGGCCGAGCGCACGGGCCCGACCGGGTCGGCGTCCTGGGCGTGGAACAGGGCGAGGAAGCGGGTGACGCTGCCCTCGACCATCTCCTCGAAGACGACGTCGGCCTGGTTGATGCCGGCCTGGGGCCGACCGCCGCGACCGCTGCGGGGCTGGGCGTTGTCGATCTTGACCGCCAGCACCGGCCGGGCCGCCCGGGCGGGGTCGTCGACGGGCTGGCCGGTGAGCGGGTAGGTGGGCGCCGCCGGCGCCGTGGTCGACGTCGTCGTGGAGGTCGTGGTCGTGGTGGCCGCTTCCTCGGCCGGCTCGTCGTCCCCGCCGCCGGCGAGGGCGATGGCGGCGATGGCGACGACGATCACGGCGACGATGCCGCCGATGATCGCCCACTGGCGGGAGGTCAGTTCAGGCACCTGCGCGACCGTAGCGACGCATGCAGGCGGTGATCGGGACCCGTCCCGTCGGGTACGGAGGAACGATGCGCCAGCAGTCGAAGCAACCGCAGATGGGTGATCCGGAGGAGC
This sequence comes from Acidimicrobiaceae bacterium, assembly GCA_036675575.1. Taxonomy (GTDB): domain Bacteria; phylum Actinomycetota; class Acidimicrobiia; order Acidimicrobiales; family Salinilacustritrichaceae; genus Salinilacustrithrix. Next base: position 19,988 of record JAKFET010000038.1, on the reverse strand, counting down.
TGCTCGGCCTCGATGCCGCCAGCGAGCTCCTCGGCGTCACCGTCGAGCAGGTCCGTGCCATGGACGAGCAAGGCCTCATCACCCGCCGGGAGAACGAGGGGGGCCCGGGCTACCAGCGGGCCGAGCTCATCGCCGCCCGCGACCTGGGCGGCTGAGCCTCAGCCCGCCGCCTGCTTCGCGTGGATCCGGGTGAGCAGCGTGCGGATCGTCTCCACGTCCTGCGCTCCCGGGATCACGAAGGAGTCCTCGATGACGAACGCCGGCACGCCGGTGATGTCCCGCTCGGCCGCGCCCGCGAGGTCGGCGGCCATGACGCCGTGGCCCCAGTCGGTGGCCACCGCCTCGCCGGCGAGCTCGCGGTCGGCGCCCACCTCGACGGCCCAGTCGACGAGGTTCGCCGGGTCGGCGATGTTCGCCCCCTCGGTGAAGTAGGCGCGGAACAGGCGGTCGTGCAGGCGATCCGCTGCCTCGTGGCCCACCGTGCGCTCCACCCATGCCACCAGTGACAGGGCGGGCAGGCTGGTGACCCGCTGGGCCAGGTCGAAGCGGTAGTCGATGCCCACCTCGGCACCGAGGGGCACGAGGCGACCCGTCATGCCCCGGAACGCCCCCGGCCCGTACTTGTGGTCGATGGCGGTAGCCAGGTCCTTCGGCTCGGCGGTGGCCGACGGGTCGAGCTGGAAGGCTCGCCACCGGACCTCCACCTCGTCGGCGAAGTCGAGCCCCTCCAGGGCCACCTCGAGGCGACGCTTCCCGAGGTAGCACCACGGGCAGACGACGTCGGACCACACATCGATGCGCATGACCGGAGCCAACCAGGTGCAGTGCCCGGATGTTCCGACGGCCGGACGAACCGCCCATTCGGCGCCGCCGCGGGCCGACCGTAGGATCGCCCGCCATGGTCGAGACCTCCCCCCGCCACGACTGGACCACCGACGACGCCCTGGCCCTCCTCGAGCGGCCGTTCCACGACCTGCTCCACGAGGCCCAGGAGGTCCACCGGGCCGGGTTCCGCCCCGACGTGGTCGAGGGCGCGATCCTCCTGTCGATCAAGACCGGGGCCTGCCCCGAGGACTGCGCGTACTGCCCGCAGTCGGCGAAGTGGAACACCGGCCTGGAGCCGGAGCGGCTCATGGACACCGAGGAGATCGTCGCCGCCGCCGTCAACGCGAAGGCAGCCGGCGCGTCCCGGTTCTGCATGGGCGCGGCGTGGCGTTCCCCCAACGATCGCCAGGTGGCGCGCGTGGCGGAGGCGGTCGAGGCCGTGGGTGCGCTCGGCATGGAGACCTGCGTGACGCTCGGGATGCTCACCGACCGGCAGGCCGCACGCCTCGCCGACGCCGGGCTCGACTACTACAACCACAACCTCGACACCTCGCCCGACTTCTACGGCGAGATCATCACCACCCGGACGTACCAGGACCGCCTCGACACCATCGGCCACGTGCGCGATGCCGGCGTGCGCCTGTGCTGCGGCGGCATCGTCGGCATGGGCGAGAGCCGCCGCCAGCGGGCCGGCCTCCTGGCCCAGCTGGCCCAGCTCGACCCCCACCCCGAGAGCGTCCCGATCAACCTGCTGGTCCAGGTGCCGGGCACGCCGCTGCACGGGACCGACGAGCTCGACGGCCTCGAGCTGGTCCGCACCATCGCCGCCGCCCGGATCATGATGCCGGGATCCGTCGTGCGGCTCTCCGCCGGACGCAGCCAGATGAGCGACGAGCTCCAGGCGCTCTGCCTGCACGCCGGCGCCGCCAGCATCTTCCTCGGCGACAAGCTGCTCACCACCGGCAACCCCGGCGACGACGCCGACGCCGCCCTCCTCGAGCGCCTCGACACCACCCTCGCACCGGCCTCGCTCCTGGACTGAGGAATCCGCTCGGCGGGGCCGGTAGGTGCTGCCAGCCTGTCGCCATGCCGGACGACACCTACACGCACGGGCACCACGGATCCGTGCTGCGGTCGCACACGTGGCGCACGGTCGAGAACTCGGCGGGGCACCTCCTCCCGCACCTGCGAGCCGGCGATTCGATCCTCGACGTCGGGTGCGGTCCCGGGACCATCACCGCCGATCTGGCCGCCCGGGTGGCGCCCGGCCCGGTGGTCGGCATCGACCGCAGCGTCGACGTGGTGGCCCTCGCCTCCGCAGCCCACGCGGGCGTGCCGGGACTGCGCTTCGAGGTCGGCGACGTGTACGACCTCGCTGCTCCGGACGGCACCCACGACGTGGTCCACGCCCACCAGGTCCTGCAGCACCTGTCGGATCCGGTCGCCGCGCTGGTCGAGATGCGCCGGGTCTGCCGCCCCGAGGGCGTCGTGGCGGTCCGCGACGCCGACTACGGGGCCTTCACCTGGGCGCCGCTCGACCCGGTGCTCGACCGCTGGCTCGATGCGTACCGGGCCGTCGCCCGGTCGAACGACGCCGAGCCCGACGCCGGCCGCCACCTGAAGCGCTGGGCCCTGGCTGCCGGGTTCGCCTCGGTGGAGGCGTCGGCGTCGGTCTGGTGCTTCACCGACGACGCCGACCGAGACTGGTGGGGCGGGCTCTGGGCCGACCGGGTCCTGGCGTCCGACCTCGCCCGCCAGCTGGTCGACGGCGGCCTCGCCTCGACCGCGGACCTCGACGGGTTCGCCGCCGCGTTCCGGCGCTGGGCCGACGCGCCCGACGGCTGGTTCATCGTCCCCCACGGTGAGGTCCTGGCTCGCCGTTAGCCTCCGCCGGGATGGCCGGAGGCAGCACCAAGACCGACTGGAACCCGCTGCTGCGCGACCAGTTCGACCAGCCCTACTGGGCCGAGCTGCAGTCCTTCGTGCGGGCCGAGCGGGCCGAGCACGACGTCTACCCGCCGCACGACGAGGTGTTCGCCGCCCTGCACCTGACCCCGTACGCCGAGGTCAAGGTCCTGATCCTCGGCCAGGACCCCTACCACGGTCCCGGGCAGGCCCACGGGCTGTGCTTCTCGGTGCGCGACGGCGTCGACATCCCGCCGTCGCTCGTGAACATCCACGCCGAGCTGGAGTCCGACCTCGGGTGCCGCCGGCCCGGGCACGGCAACCTCGAGCACTGGGCCCGCCAGGGCGTGCTGCTGCTCAACACGACCCTCACGGTCCGGGCCCGCCAGGCGGCATCGCACCAGCGAAAGGGCTGGGAGCGCTTCACCGACCGGGTCATCCAGGTCGTCGACGCCAAGCCGGAGCGGGTGGTGTTCGTCCTCTGGGGGGCCTCGGCGCGCCGCAAGGCGGCCCAGATCGACACGAGCCGGCACACGGTCATCGAGTCGCCGCACCCGTCACCGCTGTCGGCGCACAAGGGGTTCTTCGGGACCCGTCCGTTCAGCCGGGCCAACGCCGCGCTCGTCGAGGCCGGCCGCGAGCCCGTCGACTGGTGCATCCCGTGACGCTGCTCGCCGACGTCGTCGCCGCCGCCGAGGCCGTCGGCGCCACCACCAAGCGCACGGCGAAGCGCGACGCGCTCGCCGCGCTGTTCGCCGAGCTCGATGCCGACGAGGTCCCGGTCGTCGTCGGGTTCCTGCTCGGCGAGGTGCGCCAGGGCCGGATCGGCATCGGCTGGGCGTCGATCCGGGGCCTGGACTGCCCGCCGGCCGCCGATCCGACCCTCACCGTCGCCGAGGTGGACGACGCCATCGACGTCCTGGCCGGCACCACCGGCGCCGGCTCGCAGGGCGCACGGCGCGAGCAGCTCGTCCGGCTCCTCTCCCGTGCCACGGCGGCCGAGGCCGACTTCCTGGGGCGGCTCTTCGTGGGCGAGATGCGCACGGGGGCGCTGGCCGGGATCCTCACCGATGCCGTGGCGGCCGCCGCCGGCATCGGTGCCCCGGCGCTCCGCCGCGCCGTGATGCTGGCCGGAGACCTAGGTCGCGTCGCCGAGGTCGCGCTCGTGGCGGGCCAGGACGCCGTCGACGCCATCGGCCTCGAACCCCTCCGAGCGGTCCAGCCGATGCTCGCCTCCACCAGCGCCTCGGTGGCCGAGGCCATCGCCGAGGTCGGGCAGGCCAGCGTGGAGTGGAAGCTGGACGGCGCCCGCATCCAGGTGCACCGCAGTGCCGACGACGTCCGCATCTTCACCCGCAACCTCAACGACGTCACCGCCCGGCTCCCCGAGGTCGTCGAGATCGTCCGCGGCTACGACGCGGCCTCGTTCGTCCTCGACGGCGAGGTCCTCGGGTTCCCGGGCCCGGACCAGGCCCCACAGGCCTTCCAGGACACGATGAGCCGCTTCGGCCGGGGTGCGGGGGAGGGCGCGCTGGTGCCGCAGTTCTTCGACGTGCTCCACCTCGACGGGGTCGACCTGATCGACGAGCCGCTCGCCACCCGCCGGGCGCGCCTCGGTGCGCTGGTCGGTCCGCACCTGATCCCCGGCACCACCACCGACGATCCCGCCGCGGGCGAGGCCGTGCTCGCCGACGCCCTCGCCCACGGCCACGAGGGCGTCATGGTCAAGGCCGCGGGCTCGGCCTACGAGGCCGGTCGGCGGGGGAGGAGCTGGCGCAAGGTCAAGCCCGTGCACACGCTCGACCTGGTCGTGCTGGCGGTCGAGTGGGGGAGCGGTCGTCGCCAGGGCTGGCTGTCGAACATCCACCTGGGCGCCCTCGACCCCGCCACCGGCGAGCCGGTCATGGTCGGCAAGACGTTCAAGGGCATGACCGACGAGGTGCTGGCGTGGCAGACGGCGCGCTTCCAGGAGCTGGAGACCCGCCGTTCGGCACACACGGTCCACGTGCGCCCCGAGCAGGTCGTCGAGATCGCACTCGACGGGGCCCAGGTCTCCACCCGGTACCCCGGCGGCGTGGCGCTCCGCTTCGCCCGGGTGGTGCGGTACCGCGACGACAAGTCGGCGGCCGAAGCCGACACGCTGGACGCCGTGCGATCCCTCCTCCCCGCCGGCGGCAGCCAGCCGTGACCACCGCCCTCCTGTGGTTCCGCCGCGACCTGCGCCTGTCCGACAACCCTGCCCTCGTCGAGGCGGCCCGCGGGGCCGACGACGTCGTGGGCGCGTTCTGCCTCGACCCGGCGCTGCTCGGCCCCGCCGGCGACCCCCGTCGGGCGCACCTGTTCCGCACGCTCGCCGCGCTGGACGAGGCGATGGACGGCAACCTCGTCGTGCGCACCGGCGACCCGACCCGGGTGATCCCCGAGCTCGCCGTGGAGGTCGATGCCGCGTCGGTCCACCTCGCCGAGGACTTCGGTCCGTACGGGCGGCGCCGCGACGAGGCCGTGGCGGACCGGGTCGCAGGCGCCGGCATGGAGCTGGTGCGCACGGGCTCGGCCTACGCGGTGCCCCCGGGGTCCGTGGTCAACAAGGCCGGCGCGCCCTACAAGGTGTTCACGCCGTTCTCCCGGGCGTGGCACGACCACGGCTGGCCCGACCCCGTCCGGCGGCCGTCCGGGATCGGGTGGCGGCGGGTCGACGGCGATCCCATCCCGGAGCCGCCCGACCTCGGCGACCGGGTCCTGCCCGAGGCCGGCGAGGAGGCCGCCCGCCGCCGGCTCGACCGGTTCCTGCGCACCCGCGTCGAGGACTACCACGAGACCCGGAACCTGCCCGGCGCCGACGCCACGTCCCGGTTGTCGCCGGACCTCAAGTGGGGTGCGCTCCACCCCCGCCAGATCCTGGCCCGCCTCGGACCCTCGAAGGGCGAGCAGACCTTCGCCACCGAGCTGTGCTGGCGGGAGTTCTACGCCGACGTGCTGCTCCACCGTCCCGAGTCGGCGCGTGAGTCCATGAACGCCGACGTGGGCTCCATGCCGTGGGACCGCGGCGCCGACGCCGACGAGCTGTTCGCGGCGTGGACCGAGGGTCGCACCGGGTTCCCCATCGTGGACGCCGGGATGCGCCAGCTCCTGGGCGAGGGTTGGATGCACAACCGGGTCCGGATGATCACGGCCAGCTTCCTCGTCAAGGACCTCCACCTCGACTGGCAGCGCGGCGCCCGCTGGTTCATGGCCCACCTCGTCGACGGCGACGTGGCCTCGAACCAGCACGGCTGGCAGTGGACCGCGGGCACGGGCACCGACGCCGCCCCGTTCTTCCGCATCTTCAACCCCACCACCCAGGGCGAGCGCTTCGACCCCGAGGGCGCCTACGTCCGCCGCTGGGTGCCCGAGCTGGCGGGCGTGCCGGCGAAGTGGATCCACCGGCCGCACGAGGCACCCGAGGGCGCTCCTGCCGGCTACCCGGCCCCGCTCGTGGACCACAAGGAGGAGCGGGCGGAGTCGCTGCGGAGGTACGAGGCGGCCCGGTAGGGAATGATCCCCCGATGGCCGTCATCGCACCCCAGGACCTCCTCTTCCTCCTGATGGAAGCGCGGGAGAAGCCCGCCCACGTCGGGGGACTGGCCCTGTTCGAGACGCCGGACGAGGCGGACGAGCAGTACCTGTACGAGCTCTACCAGTCCGCCATCACCTCGGACCGGCCGGTCCGGTCGCTGTTCCAGCGGCGGGTCCGCCGTCCCGGCCTGGCCGGGTGGTCGTGGGGCCGCGACGACCAGTTCGACATCCAGTACCACGTGCGCCACTCGGCCCTCCCCGTGCCCGGGCGGGTGCGCGAGCTGCTCACGGTGGTGTCGCGGCTGCACGGCTCCCTCCTCGACCGCAACCGCCCGCTGTGGGAGGCCCACCTCATCGAGGGCCTCGCCGACGGGCGCTTCGCGCTCTACACCAAGATCCACCACGCCCTCTGCGACGGCGTCACCGCCATGAAGCTGCTCGAGTCCTCGATGAGCACCGACCCCACCGAGACGGGCATGCCCCAGCCGTGGGAGCGCCGCCCGAGGGGATCCGTGTTCGACGAGCCCGATCCGGACGAGGCCGGCCCCCTTCGGCGGCGGGCTCCGGAGGACGACACGTGGACGGCCGTCCTCGCTGACGGCCTGCGCCGCCTCGGCGCGACGGTGACCGGTTCGGTCGAGGGGGTGGCCGGCGCCACCGACGGGCTCGGCCACCTGCTGTCGAGCTTCCGCGACCAGGCGCTGTCGTCGCCGCTGCGCGCTCCGCGCAGCATGCTCAACGTCCCGATCACGGGCGCCCGCCGCTTCGCGGCCGACTCGTGGTCGATCGACCGCATCCGGGCTGCGGCGGCGCCCCACGGCGCCACCGTCAACGACATGGTCCTGGCCATGAGCGCGGGCGCGCTGCGCACCTACCTGCTGGACCAGGGGGCGCTGCCCGACCAGCCGCTCGTCGCGATGGTGCCGGTGTCGCTCAAGACCCGGGGCGCCGACGACCGCGCCGGCAACGCCGTCGGCGCCATCCTGTGCTCGCTCGGCACCCACCTCGACTCCGCCGCCGCCCGCCTCGACCACATCCAGGCGTCGATCCACCAGAGCAAGTCGCGCCTGGAAGGCCTCACCCCTGGCCAGATCATGGCCCTCAGCGCCCTGAACGTGGCCCCGCTGGCCCTGAACATGAGCCCGCTCGGGCGGCTCCCGGGAGCCGAGGAGGTCATCCGCCCGCCGTTCAACGTCGTCATCTCGAACGTGCCCGGACCGCAGCAGCCCCTCTACTGGAACGGCGCCAAGCTGTCCGGCTCCTACCCGATGTCGCTGCTCGTCGACGGGCAGGCGCTCAACATCACGACCTCCAGCTACGCCGGCAACCTCGACTTCGGCATCCTCGGCTGCCGGCGCAGCGTGCCCTCCATGCAGCGGCTCCTCGGCCACCTCGAGGACGAGCTGGTCGCCCTGGAGACGGGCGCAGCGGCTGGCAGTCGGTAACATCGAGTGCCAGCTGGACCGCTGCTGCCGTGCCGGGAGGTGTGACCACGTGCTCGACGATCGGAAGGCCTCGATCCTGCGGGCCGTGGTGCAGGAGTACATCGAGACCGCCCAGCCCGTCGGGTCCGGGCGCGTGTCCGCGGCCCCCGGGGTCGACGTCAGCTCGGCCACCGTGCGCAACGAGATGGCGGTGCTCGAGACCGAGGGCTACCTGGCCCAGCCCCACACCAGCGCCGGACGCATCCCCACCGAGAAGGGGTACCGGTACTTCGTCGACACCATCGGCGCACCGGGCGCGCTGCGGGGCGAGCAGGCCAAGCAGGTGCGGGCCTTCTTCGCCCGAGCCCACGGCGAGCTCGAGGAGATGCTCGAGTCCACGAGCCGGCTGCTCTCCGGGCTGACCGCCTGGACGGGCGTGGTCGTCCCGCCGTCGGCCGCCGACGTGGCCATCCGGTCGGTCCAGGTCGTCGGCCTGGCGCCGAGCACGGCGCTGGTGGTCACCGTCCTCGCCGACGCCACGGTGGAGAAGCACAGCGTCGAGCTGCGGGCCGACGTCGGCGACGAGCAGATCTCGCGCGCCTCGATGCACCTGGCCGCGCAGCTCACCGGCACCATGCGCGGCACCGTCCCGGCCGACGTGGCCCCCGCCGGTGACGCCGACGTGGACGGTGTCGTGGCCGCCGTGCTCGAGGTCCTGCGACGCACGTCGCCGGCCGACGCCGCCGAGGAGGTCTTCGTGGGCGGCGCATCACGGGTCGCCTCCGCGTTCGACGCGGTGGAGACGGTGCAGCAGGTCCTGAGCGTGCTCGAGGAGCAGCTCGTCGTCGTCACGCTCCTGCGCGACGTCGTCGACCGGGGCCTGCAGGTGGCCATCGGCACCGAGACCGGCATGGCGACCCTCGCCGACGCCGCCCTGGTCGTCGCTCCCTACACCGTGGACGGCGAGCGGGCCGGGTCCATCGGCGTGCTCGGCCCCGCCCGGATGAACTACCCCGAGGCGATGGCCGCCGTCGCCGCAGTGAGCCGGCGGCTGGGCAACCACCTGACCGAAGGCGGACCGGAGCGGAGCTGATGGCTGACCTCTACGAGCTGCTGGGCGTCTCACGCGGCGCGTCCCCCGACGAGATCAAGCGGGCCTACCGCGCGAAGGCGCGCGAGCTGCACCCCGATGCCAACCCCGACGATCCCGAGGCCGAGCAGCACTTCAAGGACGTGGCCCGGGCGTGGGAGGTCCTGCGCGACCCCGAGAAGCGGGCCCGCTACGACCGCTTCGGCGAAGCCGGCATCGGCGGCGCCCAGCCCGGCGCCGGCGACCCCTTCGCCGGCTTCGGTGGCGTGGGCGACATCTTCGACGCCTTCTTCGGCGGGCAGAGCCCGTTCGGCGGCGGTGGCGGCGGCCGGTCGGGTCCCATGCGAGGGCCGGACCTCGAGGTCGTGACCGAGCTGGACTTCACCGAGGCCGTCTTCGGCGCCCAGCACAAGGTCGACGTGCGCACCGCCGTCGCGTGCGAGGTGTGCGACGCCACGGGCGCCACGCCCGGCACGTCCGCCACCACGTGCACCGAGTGCGGCGGCGCCGGCCAGGTGCGCCGGGTCCGCCAGTCGCTCCTCGGCCAGATGGTCACCACCGCCGCCTGCCCCCGCTGCGGCGGCGCCGGCGAGACCATCGCCGATCCGTGCACGAACTGCGCCGGCGAGGGGCGCACGCTCCAGGACAAGTCCTTCACCGTCGACATCCCGCCCGGCGTCGACGCGTCCTCCACGCTGCGGCTGCAGGGGCGCGGCGCCGCCGGGCCCCGCGGTGGCCCGCCCGGCGACCTCTACGTGCAGTTCCGCGTCCGGTCGCACGAGGTGTTCCGGCGAGACGGCATCGACCTCCACGCCGACCTCCACATCCCGGTCACCCAGGCCATGCTCGGCGCCGAGGTCGACTTCGACACCCTCGACGGGACCGAGCGCGTCACCATCCCCCCGGCCACCGCCACGGGCCAGGTGTTCCGCTTCCGGGGCAAGGGCGTGCCCATCGTCAACCGGGGTGGACGGGGCGACCTGCACCTCCACGTCGTGATCGACCTCCCCGACGACCTGACCGAGGAGCAGGAGGAGCTGGTGCGCCGCCTCGCCGAGCTTCGGGGCGAAGCGGTGGCCGATGAGTCGCGGGGCTTCTTCACCAAGCTGCGCACCGCCTTCAAGTGACGCCCGGGCCGTGACGCCGGAGCCGCCGGACGGCGCCGACCCCCACGTGCTGGTCGACGACGTGGCCAGCCCGGTCCTCGCCGCCGACGCGCTCCACCACCTGGCGAGGGTCCGCCGGCTCCGCCCCGGTGACCGCCTCACCGTGACCGACGGGCGGGGGGCGTGGCGGGCGTGCCGGTTCACGGGCGACGCTTCCCTCGCGTCGGACGGGGAGACCATCCGGGTCCCGGCGCCGGAGCCAGAGCTCACCGTCGCCTTCGCCCTCACCAAGTCCGACAAGCCGGACCTGGTGGTGCAGAAGCTCACCGAGCTCGGGGTGGACCGCATCGTGCCGTTCCGGGCCGAGCGATCCGTGGTGCGCTGGGACGAGTCCAAGGCGGCCCGCCAGCACGAGCGGCTCGTCGCCATCGCCCGTGCCGCGTGCGAGCAGGCCCATCGCTGCTGGCTGCCGGTCGTGGAGCCGGTCACCGACGTGGCCGACCTGGCCGCCCGAGGCGCCGTGCGCCTCGACCGGGGTCCCGCCAGGCTGTCGCTCGACCGCCCCATCGTCGCCGTCGGCCCCGAAGGAGGGTGGTCGGACGCGGAACGGGCCGCGCTGCCCCGCTCGGCCGGCCTCGGGACGCACGTGCTCCGGGCCGAGACCGCCGCCATTACCGCAGGTGCGCTGCTCGGTGCGATGCGTAGCGGATGGGTCCGATGACCCGACCGTCCCCGACCTCGTGCACCGAATGTGCCACTTGTCTGCGTGGTGGAGGTTGTGCGGAGCGTGGTCGATGCCTACGTTGAGGACGACGTCAGCCGGGGTAGGAGCAGGGACATGTCGGTCGAAGAACTGGACGAGGCAGCCCTCGACTACAGCCGCAAGGTCGGCGAGCGCCTCCGTGCCATCCGGCGCCAGAAGCGCTTGAGCCTGCACGACGTCGAGGCTGCCTCCGACTCCGAGTTCAAGGCGTCCGTGCTCGGTGCCTACGAGCGGGGCGAGCGCTCCATCTCCGTCCCCCGCCTCCACCGCCTGGCCGGGTTCTACGACGTGCCGGTCGACCAGCTCCTGCCGACCGACGACGAGGGCGAGGTCATCGACCTCACCGATCGGGCCCTGGCCCGCCAGAGCGAGAACCAGCTGGTGCTCGACCTGCAGACCCTGTCCGAGCTCGGCGGCCCCGAGGGCGCCATGCTCAACCGCTACATCCGCACGATCCAGATCCAGCGCCAGGACTTCAACGGCCGCATGCTGACGATCCGCAAGGACGACGTGCGGGCCATCGCCTGCATCCTCGGCGTGGCCACCGACCGCACCATGGACCGGCTGGACCAGCTCGGCCTGTGCCGGGTGGGTGCGTAGCCCTGACCTTCGGGGCGTACCTCCACATCCCGTTCTGCTCGACGCGCTGCGACTACTGCGCGTTCGCCACCTGGACGGATCGGGGGCACCTGGTCGACCGGTACCTCGCCGGGCTGGCCACCGAGGTCGAGCGCGCCGTCGCCGACGGCCTGCCCCTGTTGACCTCCGTCTTCGTGGGTGGTGGCACGCCGAGCCTGGTGCCGGCGGAGGGGTTGGTCGACGTGCTCGCCCGCCTGCCGCTCGCGCCCGGCGCCGAGGTGACGGTGGAGGCCAACCCGGACTCGGTCACGGCCGAGTCGCTGCGCACCTACCGCCGCGGCGGGGTCAACCGGATGTCGTTCGGCGTGCAGTCGATGCGCGAGCACGTCCTGGCCGCCCTCGGCCGCACGCACGACCCCGACAACGTCCGCCAGGCCGTGGCCTGGGCCCGCGAGGCGGGCTTCGAGACGTTCAACCTCGACCTGATCATGGGCGCAGCGGGGGAGACCGTCGCTGACTGGGCCTCCAGCATCGACGACGTCCTGGCCCTCGACCCTCCGCACGTGTCGGCCTACGGCCTGACCGTCGAGCCCGGGACGCCGCTCGCGGCCGACCCCGACCGGTACCCCGACGACGACGACCAGGCCGACAAGTACCTGCTCACCGACGAGCGCCTGGGCGCGGCCGGACTGCGCTGGTACGAGGTGTCCAACTGGGCTCGCCCCGGCCACGAGTGCCGGCACAACGGGCTCTACTGGGACGCCGGCGAGTACCTCGGCTTCGGGTGCGCCGCCCACAGCCACCGTGGCGGTCGGCGCTGGTGGAACCTGCGCACCCCCGAGCGCTACCTCGACGCCGTCGAGGCCGGCACCTCCACCGAGGCCGCCGGCGAGGACCTCGACGAGGGGACCCGCCGCCTCGAGGCCCTGCAGCTGGCCCTGCGCACCCGGGAGGGCGTGCCGGTCGCCGCGCTCGACCTCGACGACCCCGTCCTCGCCGACCTGGTGCGGGTGGAGGGCAAACGGGCGGTCCTGACCCCCGAGGGGCGCCTGCTGGCCAACGAGGTCGCGGTGCGGCTCCGGGTCGACGTCGACGTCGCGGTCGGGATCCGTCAGGCCGGCGGTGCCGGCGGAGCGGGCACCTCCAGCACCTGACCGGGGTGGATCAGGTCCGGATCCACCAGCCGGTGCCGGTTGCGGGACGTGAGCTCCCGCCAGAACGGGTCGGTCTCGGCGTGGCTCGGCGGGCGCTGCCACGCATCGGCGAGCAGCTCCTCGGCGATGGTCCAGAGCGACTCCCCGGGGGCGACCGTCCACGTCGTCCGCCCGGACGTGACCGGGGCCACCTGGGCCACACCGCCCACCGCCGCGGTGCGGGGGCGCATCGCCGCGGTGCCGCCCGGGTCCTCCATGCCGCGCTGGGTCGCGACCGGGGTCTCGACCACCGGCGACATCGTCGCCACGCCGGGCGGCGATGCCTCCTCGGCCCCGGTGACCGAGGACGCCGCCGCCAGGCCGACGCCGAGGCCCGTCCGCACGAGGCGCCGTAGCGCCGGGACGGCGAGGGCATCGGCGAGTCGGTGGCCGCCGGCGCTGCGCAGGACGCTGGAGGCGACGTGGAGCAGGGAGACGGCGAGCACGTACCAGGTGCCGGCCTCGGCGACGAGGCGCACGATGGCCACGCCCGCGGCCACCGGCTCGCGCTTATCGGCCCAGGCCGCGAGGTCGTCGAGCGATCCGAGCGGGGGGCTGGCCAGGTCGTCGGTCGCGGCCAGCCGCAGCAGGACTCCGGCGAGCAGCAGGCCGAGGACCCATGCCGTGCCCCGGACCACCCGGGGCATCACCCCGGCACCTCGACCGGGCGGTCGCCCGCGGGCGTGGCGAGGACGGGCGCCGGGCACTCGCCCGGTCCGGTGGTGATGTCGGTGGCGCCGGGGAAGGCGCCGACGGCACGGACCTCGACCACCTCGTCCAGGCTCCACTCGGGGAAGACGAACACCTCGCCGGTGGACGGCCGCAGCAGCGCCGGCGTGGCGATGCCTGCGCAGTGCCAGTCCCCGAGGGCCACCACGTCGCCGTCCTGGCCCAGCTCGACCGTGACCGAGCCGAGCGTGGCGGATCGCCCGTCGAGGGTGATGGCCTCCGGGCAGCCGTCGCCGTCGACGTCGGGGCCCGTGGGCTCGGGGATCGTGCAGGCGGCCGGCCACACGGCCTCGGGGTCGGCCGGCACGGTCGAGGTCGGCGGCGGGACCGTCATGGCGGACTCGTCGGCCGTCGCCGTGGCGTCGGATGCCGACACCGGGTCCGAGCCGAGGGGGCGGACGGCGCGGGCGCCGGCCACGCCGCCCACCGCGCCGACCACGAGCGCGACGACCAGCAGTGCGGCGCGCACGACCGGGGGGCGCCGATCGGGGTCCTCGGTCTCGGTGCGCTCGCGCAGCGCGACCCGAGGGCCCGGGGCGGTCGGCGGGGGAGGGGCGTGCTCGATCCGGGCCCGCTCCCTCGGTGCCTCGTCCGCCGGCGGCGCGAAGACCGGCAACGGGCCGGTGACGGCCTCGGGTGCGGCGGCCAGGGCGGCCCAGTCGGCGTCGGTGCCGTCGTCGTCGAGGTCGTCGAGGGACTGGAGCCCGGCGTAGGGGCCGGCGTCGGAGGCCAGCTCGTCGGCGCTGCGGTCGTCGTCGGCGATCCCGGCCAACCAGCTCAGGTCGTCGTCGGTCCAGCCCAGGTCCGCGGTCGGGTCGATGTCGCCCGGGAGCTCGGCGTAGCGCGGACGGGCGGACGGTGGAGGCGTGGTCGGCTCGGGCAGGGAGCAGCCGGGCACGGCGGCGTGGACCGCCTTGGAGAGCTGCCGGGCCGTCAGTCGCTGCTCGCGCCGGTCGCGGGTGGCCTGGGCGACGATGGCCTCGAGCTCCTTGCGGGCCTGGCGCTGGCGGCCCGAACCCCGGAACCCGGACGGTGGCCGGGCCCACGGGAGGTCGCCCCCGGTGCGCAGGAGGCCGGCGAGCAGCCGACCGATGGCCGCAACGTCGTCGGCTGCGCCCTCGTCGGTGCGGTCGGTGGCCTGGCCGAAGCCGCAGAGGCGGGGCCGGCCCCGCTCGTCCAGCAGCACGTGCGCCGGCTCGATGTCGCCGTGCACGACCCCCAGGCGGTGCAGGGCGTGGATGACGTCGGCGACGGCGCACACGATGGCGGCGGCCTGGTCGGTCGGGAACGGGCCGAGCCTCCCGAGCGCCGTGCCGGCGTGGCGGAGGCGGATGGCGCGCTCGTCGACGCCCAGCAGGTCGACGACGCCCGGGTGGCGGCACCGGGCCAGCATCGACGCCTCCCGGGTGAGGCGGGCCACGTCGCCGTCGCTGCGCGCCTCCTTGACGACCACGAGGCCGTCCCCGGCCTCCTCGGTGCGCACGGCGATGACCATCGGCGCCGACCCTACCGGAAGGGCATGAGATGCATCAAGGTTCCGCCAGCGGACGACGGACCTCGCCCTCGGCGCGCGCCGAGATCGTGAGCACGTCGCGGGCGTCGTCGCCGAGTGCCTGGGTGAACAGGTGGCGGACCGTCCGGCGCACCGTGACCACCACGCCGTCGCCGTCGATCCGCGCCGACACCAGCTCGAGGTCGTCGAGGCCCGATGCGCTGACGGCCTGCGCCGCGATGGCTCGGACCCGGTCCGGGTCGTAGGCCACCTCGCCCCGGGTCCGCACCGCCTCGAGGTCGAACCCCGCACCAGCGGCGTCGTTGGCCGCGTCGAAGGCGATGTCGTGGGCCTGGCGCTGGCCGAGGTAGACGATCGCCGAGTCGATGGCGATCGCCCCGAGCAGCAGCACGATGAGCACGGCGGCCGGCATCAGCATCAGCACCGAGCCCCGGTCGGGACGAGCCTGCCGGACGGTCACCCGATGCACGTCGCCAGCCCGTCCACGCCGGACCGGGTCGGGTCGATGAGCTCGCCCCTCGTGGCCTGCACGTCGAACGCGTCGCCGTAGCCGCCGAGGAACGGCAGGCGGATCGCAGGCACCGAGATGGCGACCGTCACCTCGATGCGCTCGCAGCGCACGAACGCAGCGTCGTCCGGCCCGAGCCGCACCTGGGCAGGACCGGTCCGTCCGTGATCGGCGAGGGTGTCGGTGGCGATCCTGGTCGCACCCGCGCGCAGCGCCGATGCCGAGGTGGCCTGCCCGGCGGACTCCACCACCCAGCGGGCGGCCTGGCGGGCGGCCGCATCGGCGGCGAACTTGGCGTCGACGACGCCCCAGATGTTGACGATGAGGAGTGCGCCGCCGACGAAGATCAGCAACCCGAACGGCAGCACCTCCATCCCGCCGGCCTGGCCGCGCTCGCCCCGGAGGCGCCGGCTCGGGCCCCTCACGCCGGTTCCTCCTGGAAGACCTCGATGCGGGCCCGCATCGTGCGGGTGAAGTCGGTCGGGCTGTAGCCGGACCAGCGGACCGGCAGCAGGATCGGGAGGGTGGCGTCGACGGTCACGGCCACGGTGTCGTCCGTGCCGTCCCCGTCTGCGTCCGCGAAGGCGAACCGGAACCGAGCGTCGTCGCCGTAGTCGCCGAGGCGGCGCCTGGCGTCCTGCGAGTAGGCCGCGAAGCGCGCCTCGTCGAGGGCGGCACCCTCGTTGGCGGCCCGCTGGGCCAGGTCGGCGGCAACCGCCGTCACGGTGGTGCGGGCGTAGAGCCCGAACAGGACCTGCACCGTGAAGAGGAGGAAGATCAAGAAGACGGTGAACCCGAACGCGGTCGCGAAGACCCCGACGCCACGCTGCCCCCGGCGGGGCCCGCGACGGCGAGGGGTGCGGGCGGATCGGGCTCGGGCGGTCACGGGCCGATCAGTCGCCGGTTTCGCCGCCGCCGCCGCCACTGTCGGAGCCGATGATCTCGACCTGGTCCTCGGTGTTCTGGGCGGTGTCGCTCCAGATGCTGTCGAAGGTCAGCCACATGGCCGCGCCGAGCAGGGCCATGATCAGCACGGCGATGGCGGTCGAGATCACGCCCTCGCCGCGGTCGCCCCGGCGTCGGACGGTTCGTTCGGTGGTGGTCATCGGGTCTCTCCTGGGTGCTGGGATCTAGGAGGCGCTGAAGACGCGCAGTGCCTCGAGGAACGGGATGGCGATGAAGATGGCGCCGGGCACGAGGGCGGCGACGGTGACGGGGATCCAGACCTGCTGGCTGCGGCGCTCGATCTGCTCGATGAGGCCGCGCTGGACCTCCCGCCGGATCGAGCGGGCCTCCTCGGCGATGAGCCGCCCGAGGTCGCCGGCCTCCCGGTTGAGGGCGAGCACGGCGACGAGCCGCGTCAGGGCGTCGAGGTCGGCGATCGCAGCCCACTCGCGCAGGGCATCGACCTCGGCGACCCCCTGGCGGATGCGCCCGACGACGCGGCGCAGGTCCTCGCTGCTGGCGCCGTGGCCCCGGTTGGCGAGGCGTTGCAGCGCAGCGCCGAGGGAGAAGCCGGCGGAGAGGAGCATCCCTAGCTGCTCGGAGACGACGGGCAGCTCGAGGAAGAGGCGGCGCTTACGCCGGTCGGACGCGGTGGCGAGCTGCTGCTCGACGAACAGGAACGACAGCGCCGGCGCGCCGACGAGGAAGAGCAGGACCACGACCGCCGGCGGGCGCACGGCCGTGGCGGCGAGCACCCCGCCGGCGGCACCGGCGGCGGTCCAGCCCAGCTGGCGGACGCGGAAGTCGGTGGGGTCGAGGTCGCTGTGCACGCGCTCGAGGCGCACGGCCAGCTCCTCGTTGATCCCGACCAGGCGGGCGAAGCGCTCGCCCACGGTGCGGGCGAGCGGGGCGATGACCTCGGCGAAGGAGTCGACCGAGAGCATCCCGTGGCCGCCCGGCCCGGTGGCGAGCCCGCCGGGTTCGTAGGGGCGGAGGCGGTCGGCGAGCGAGCGGCGGGCGAACCAGCGCCGGCGGCTCAGCACCAGGGTGGCGCCGGCCCAGAAGGCGAGGGTGGCGACGATGGTCATGCGCGTCATCGGTCGAACACCCGCTCCTCCTCCGGGACCTGGAGGATCCGACCGGCCCAGACCCAGCAACCGATGACGAGCAGGACGGCGAACAGCGTGAGGGTCTGGCCGGTGGCGGAGCGGAACGCCTGACGGCCGTTGCCCACCGACATGCCCGCCAGGGCCATGCCGAAGGGGGCGAAGACCACGAAGCGTCGGGCGAAGCGCGCGCCGGCCTGCTTGGCCCGGGCGTCCTTGCGGCCCTGCGTGTCCTGGATCCGGTCCTCGATCAGCGCTTCGAGGCGTCGGTCGAGGTCGGTGCCGCCCACCGTGTGGGCCACGAGCAGCGTCTCGCACGTGGCGTCCGCCGTCGGGTCGGCGAGGCCGGCCTTGAGCACGGTGAGGGTGCGCTCGAAGTCGGTCGAGATCAGCCACTCGCGGTGGGCGGCATCGAAGGCCGGGACCATGTCGTCCGGTGCGCGCCGCCCGACCTCGAACAGCGCCTGGGGGATGGAGCGGCCGAGGGAGCTGGTGAGGAGCCGGATCTCCTCGATCATCCGGGGCCAGGCGTCCTGGGCCCGGGCCCGCCGGTTCGCCCGCCGCACGCGGTACGACGCCAGCGGCGTGGTCGCTCCCGCGACCCCGACCGCCACCGCAGGGACGATGGCGCCGAACACCGCGAACGTGAGCGCGGTGCCGAGCACGAGCAGCAGGACCATCACGGCGGCGAAGTCCCGCAACCGGACGTCGCCCAGCCCGGCCTGGGTGAGCCACTCCTGCACCACGGGCCGCCGCTCGGTGGTGCGGCCCACGGACGGTGCGAGGCCGATGCCCCGCCACCCGAAGGCGACGGCAGTGAAGACGTAGTAGACGCCGAGGGCGGCGGCGAGGGGGAGGAGCAGCGCCGTCATCGGTGCTCGCGGGCCTGGTCGGGGACGCCGAGCAGGCTGCGCAGGTCGAAGCCGGCCTCCTCGAGCGCGCGGGCGGCGCGTCCGGGCAGCAGGCCGGTCCACTCCAGGGGCAGGTCGCGCCGGGCCCGCCGGAACAGGTCGGTGACGGTGAACTGCGTGGCGTCGAAGCCGGCAGCCTGGTCCTCGACCGCGACGATCTCGGTCACCCGCGGACCGTCGGCTTCGCGAGCGCAGTGGACCACGACGTCGATCGACTCCGACACCAGGTTGTTCAGCGCAGCCATCGGGATCTCGCTCGAGGTGTCGGCGAGCTGGCAGATGAAACGCAACCGGGACAGGGCCTGGCGGGCGGAGCCGGCGTGGATGGTCGTGTACCCCTTCACGCCGGACGACAGGGTCAACAGGAGCGGGAGGGCCTCCCGGTCGCGGACCTCGCCCACGATGGCGACGTCGGGCGCCATCCGCAGGAACCCGGCCACGAGCCGGCGCAGGTCGACGGCGGGGCGGTCGGCGCGGGCGGCGCGGGTCTGCATCGACGCCACGTTCGGCACCGGCACGTCGGCCTCGAAGACCTCCTCGGCCACCACGACCCGCAGGGCGGGATCGATCTCGGCCGCCGTGCAGGACAGGAGGGTGGTCTTGCCCGATCCGGGCGCACCGGCGAAGACGACCGTGAGCTTCGCCCGGGCGCACGCACGGAGGAACTCGGCGGCATGCACGCTGAGCATGTCCCGCTCGACCAGCTGCTCGAGCTCGCGGAAGGCGACGCCCGTGAACTTGCGGATGTTCACCATCACGTGGCCGCCTCGGGCGACGTCGCCGTGGACGATGTGGAGCCGGGCGCCGTTGTCGAGCTGGGCGTCCTGCAGGCCTTCGGTGGGGTCGAGCTTGCGGTGGGCGCCGGAGGCGTCGTCGAGGATCTTCGTGAGGGTCCGGATCACGTGCTCGTCGTCGTGGAAGACCTCGTCGTGGTAGCCGGACGACCCGTGGTGGCGCTTCACGAAGATGGCATCGGGCGCGTTGATCATCACCTCCCACACGTCGTCGTCCTCGAGGAGGGACTCGAGCGGGCCGTAGCCCACGAGGTTGCGGTACGCCCGCTCGACCACCAGGTCGGGGTCGGCCAGGTCGTGGGTGCGCAGGCCCCGCCGGTAGTCGGCCGACCAGCGGGCCACGGCGTCGCCGATGAGCTCGCGCATCCGGGCGCGGGCGGCATCGTCGGCGAGGTCGAGCCGGATGCCCTTCGCGTGCTCGAGCACGGTGCGCTCGATCAGCTCGAGCGGCGTGGCCTCGGCGTCGACGTCGCTCACCCGGCCACCTCCTCGTCCCAGGACCCGAGGGAGCCCGCCTCCACCAGCACCGGCTCGTCGAACGCCGCGGCGGGGGTCCGGTCGTCGAGGGCCTCGAGGCGGGCCTGCACGGCCTCGGTCACCGGCTCGACCAGCGCGGCCGGCAGGGCGACGCCGTCGCGGAGCACCTCGTCGAGCTGCTTGCGCTCGGGGAGGAACACCGGGCTCAGCACGGCCCGGTCCGGGTGGGAGGCGGCCAGCAGCTCGGTGATGGCACGGCTGGTCTCGGCGCGCGCCGTGCGGCTCCTCGGGGCCCGGTTCACCACGGGCACGAGGCGCTCGGGGCCGACGCCGGCTGCGATGCAGTCGCGCACCACCCGGAGCAGGGAGTGCGCCCCCTTGGCACCGGGCGTGCCGACGACCACGACGACGTCGGCGGCGGCGAGCGTGGTGCGGGCGAGCAGGTTGCGGTCCTCGACGTCTGCGGAACCGGTGGTGGCTTCGCCCTCGAGGTCGTCGTCGACGTCGGCGACCACGAGGGTGAAGCTGCGACGCAGGCCGTCGAGGGCGCTGCGCAGGGCGCGGG